>NZ_CP063767.1:1545510-1854612 GCF_015277515.1 Thermophilibacter immobilis
TGATGGCAAGCTCGGGAACGCCCATGCCAAGGATCATGAGAGGTGCCTCCAGACGACGTACGCTTCGTACGCCCTCGATGCTAGTCCCTCCCATGTGATAAGTGAAATACATATACGAGGGCTATGACATTTATAAAATGTATGGCAAAGACCTTCCTCGCCACAAAAAATGACTCTTGACACTCTCCCCTATTCTGTTCATAATAATATTGTCATGCGACATTATATCATGACACATAATGAAATAAGAAAAAGGAGGGTGATTTTATTGGCTCACGTTGTCCTCGCCTCGCACGGGCGTCTCTCCGAAGGCATGCTCAATGCGCTTCGCATCATCTTGGGGGAGCTGCCCAACGTCACGACGCTGTGCGCCTATGTTAATGAGAGCGTCTCCCTCAAGGCCCAGGTTGATGAGGCGCTTGCTTCTGCTCCCGCAGGCGAACATCTCATCGTAGTGACGGATCTCTTTGGAGGAAGCGTCAACAACGAGTTCATGACCCGTCTGTCAGATCACGACTTCACCCTTGTGAGCGGCATGAACATGCCCCTACTCGTAGAGCTTCTCTCCTGCGGGGACCCAAGCCCCGACGACGTCAGAAACGCCGTCTCCACATGTGCCCAGTCAATTCTTGTCTGCAACGATCTGGCAGACCCAGAGGAAACGGAGGAGTTCTAGCCATGAACCTTCGGAGTCTCATACCCATGAACATAGACTTTAGATACTTCGACCTCGAGTTCTTCTTCAAGACTTGCGCAGACCTCGACCTGCGGCAGGCAGAGCTATGGCTGTGCCCCCAGCACTACCTCATCAACGGCCAGTTCTCCGAGGACCCTGCCCGCCTTCAAAGTCTCATGAGGGAATACGACGTCCAGATTGCCTGCCTGTGCGGCGAGCAGAACAACCCCAAGCCCAACAACATGGCAGCACGTGGCGAGCTCCTCATACACAACACCACATCTTATTTCAAACGCGTCATCGATCTCGCACAGCTCATCGGTTGCCCCAAAGTCCTCGTTACCCCCGGATGGAACTACTACGACGAGACCGTCGAAGACGCTCGCGAGCGCAGCGCTCGCATGCTGCGCACCCTTGCCGACTATGCGCACGGGCGAGACGTGACGCTCGTGCTCGAGAGCATCTGGACCAAGGCCTCCCAGGTAGCTCCCACCATCGAGAAGATCGCACTGCTCAAGGAGAGCGTCGGAAGCAACAACCTCAAGCTCACGCTCGACCTGGGGGCCATGAGCGACGCGAAAGAGACGGTTGACCAGTGGTTCTCCGCCTTCGGCGCGGACGTGGCACACTGTCACTTCGTCGACGGAACCCCCACGGGTCACATGCCCTGGGGTCACGGCTCCCTGGACATGCTCGAGCTTCTTCGGTCCTTTGATCGCAACGACTATGAGGGGGGCTTCTCCCTCGAGTACGTACACCCCATGAGTTTCAAGGAGCCCGAGCTCTTCACGAGAGAGACAAGGGATCTCTTCGAGAGGTGCCTCAAAGAGCTGCACCCACGATCTGACGAGAGGTAAGCCGTAAGGAAAGGAGTTCCCCATGATCAAGCTCTGCAGAGTGGACCACCGGCTGCTTCATGGACAGGTCGCGTTCTCCTGGAGCCATGCGCTCGGAGTCGACGCCATTCTCGTCGCGTCCGACGCCGCAGCCGCAGACCCCATCCGCATGAAAGCGATGAGGCTCGCCAAGCCCGTCGGCATGAAGCTCGTAATCAAGAGCATCGCGGACTCCATCGCAGCCATCAAGAGCGGTGCCACCGACAAGTACAAGCTCCTCATCGTCGTCGGCAGCGTCGCGGACGCCACACGCCTAGTAAAAACATGTGGGATTTCTTCGCTCAACCTAGGTGGGACCGAGAAGAACAAGAGCACGACCAAGTCGCTCGGCATCGCCGTGCACCTCAGCGACGAGGAGCGCAAGATCATTCGACAGCTGATTCGAGACGGAATCGAGGTGGAAGTCAGACAGGTAGCAAAGGACAAAAAGGTCGTTCTTGCCGAGGAGGACCTCTAGCCTCGGTCCCACGCCACACATTTCTAAGGAGGGACGATGTTACTACAGGCACTACTTATCGGACTCATCGTGTTCATAGGCAAAGCCGACTACTTCGTCGGCACGGCCCTGCTCGGAAGGCCCCTCGTCTTGGGAGCCCTCGTCGGACTAGCGCTGGGGGACGTCAGCACGGGCATCATCATCGGATTTCAGCTCGAGCTAGTCTTCATGGGAATGCAGGCGATAGGAGCCTCAGTCCCACCCGACATGATCGTGGGATCGGTCCTGGGGACCGCCTTCGCCCTCACGACCGGCAACGGCATCAACACAGCAATCACTATCGCCATGCCCGCTGCGGTGCTCTCCGCCTTTGTCGTCAACCTGTTCTACGGTGTCATAACCCCCATCATGGCCCGTTCGGCCGACAGGTTCGCTGAGCAGGACAACGACCGCGGCATCACTGCGATCTTCCTTGCCAACGGCTTCCTCTTTGACGTCACCTTTGCCATCATCGCGTTCGTAGCCTTTCTCTTTGGGGGCGACGCCGTCTCCGCACTCGTGGCAAGCATCCCGGCTTGGCTCACCACGGGCATCGCCATCGCGACCGGCATCCTTCCCGCGCTCGGCTTCGCCCAGCTCGTGACCATGATCGTCTCCAAGCAGACCGCCGTCTTCCTGCTGCTCGGCTTTTTGCTGGCGGCCTACCTCAAGGTGCCCATCCTCGGCATCGTTTGCTTTGCCATCGTGATTGTCGGCGTCCTGATGATGGCGCACATCTTTATTCCCTCGCAAAATCGCTCACTTGAGACGGAGGCTGACGATGACAACGAGTTCTAGCGAGAAGAAACTCAGCAAGAAGGAACTCTCGAGCATCTTCTGGAGAACGTTCACCACCTCGCATGCCTGGCACTACGAGCGTCAGCAGCACCTGTCCTTCTGCTTCGCCATGATTCCGACTATCAAGAAGCTCTATGACAAGCCCGAGGATCGCATCGCGGCCTACAAGCGCCATCTCGAGTTCTACAACTGCCAGACGACCATGCAGCCTCTCATCACGAGCATCGTCGCAGCCATGGAGGAAGAGAACGCCAACAACGAGGAGTTCGACACGTCCTCGATCAGCTCCATGAAAGTCGCGCTCATGGGTCCCCTCGCGGGAATCGGAGACTCTCTCATCGCGGGAACCCTGCGCATCATCGCGACGGGCATCGTTGGCGGCTTGTGCATGGGCGGGAGCATCCTAGGCCCGATCCTCTTCCTCGCCCTCTACAACGTTATCACGATTGCCTTGCGCTACCTGGGCGTTAAGTACGGCTACAACCTCGGTGAGAACATCATCTCCCAGGTGTCTGACGCGAGCGTAATGCAGAAGCTAACCGCCGCGCTCTCGATCGTCGGCCTCATGGTCATCGGGGGCATGATCGCCACCAACGTCGTAGTCACCACTCCCCTTGCGTTCGACCTCAGCGGTACGGCCTTCTCACTCCAGGAGACGCTTGACTCCATCTTCCCGGCCCTCCTGCCCGTCGGAGTGTTCGCGGGCCTCTTTGCCCTCAATAAGAGGGGTGTCAACGTTCTTGCGCAGATTATCGGGATCATGGTGATCGGCGTTGTGCTGGGCATCTTCGGAATCCTTGGATAGGAGTATGTATGCTTGAGTTTTGTCTTGATACGGGCGATCTCGACATGGTAAGGAAGGCTAGCAAGATATATCCCCTCAACTGCTACAGCATGAACCCGAGCATCGCAGTCAGATGTCTCAAGGGCACGGGAAAGTCTTTCATTCAAAATGCCCTGGACATCCGTGAGGTCATCGGTGAGGATGTGCCCTTCTTCCTCGAGGCCATGGGAGATACGGCTGAGGAGATGGTCGAGGACGCACAGGCCATGGTCAAGGCGGTGCCCGGTAACACCCTCGTCAAGATTGCGGCATGCCCCGAGGGCTTCAAGGCCATTCGAATGCTCTGCGAGCTGGAAATTCCCACATCCTGCACCGCAATCTATACCTTCAATCAGGCCATGCTCGCCGCAATGGCCGGCGCCTCCTACGTCGCCGTGTACGTGAGCCGCCTTGACAAGAATGGCGGAAATGGAATCGACGTCGTCCGGCGGATCAAGCAGGCGTTCCTTGGCCATGACATCAGCTGCGTCGTCAGCGCCGCCTCGCTTAAGACACCTCTTGCGCTACAGGAGGCCATCGAGGCCGGTGCCGATAATGTCACCGTGGACCTCGACATGCTCGACGCACTCGCTGTCCACCCCATGACCCAGAAGACCCTCGAGACCTTCAAGTCCGACTGGGAGGGCCTGTTCGGGAAAGGGATTCGCATAGCAAATATGGTCGACTAGAGGCGAGCTCGCCTCGTGATAGGACCTCGCTCTTCAAAGGGCGAGGTCCTTCTTGAAAGAAGGCCACCTATGATTGAGCTCTGTCTGGTCAGCATGGATCCCGAGGAAATAAGATGTGTAACGGACGTCTACCCCTGCAACTGCTTCGCTGATAACCCTACCGTTGCCGTCCGTGCACTTGAGAGCGCCGATACTTCCTTCTTCGAGCGCTCCCGCGAGGTAAGATCGCTCGTAGGAGATGACGTCAAGCTCTATCTCGAGGTGATGGGCGACACCACAGACGAGATGGTCTCCGACGCGCAGCGAATCGTCGCCGAGGTGGGCGGAAACACACTCGTGAAGATACCTGCCTGCCAAGAGGGTTATCGCGCCCTCGAGCGCCTCCGCGAACTGGGCATCCGTGCCTCCTGCACAGCCATCTTCGATGTTGGACAGGCGCTTCTCGCCGCACGGGCGGGTGCAGTGTGCGTCGCCGTCTATGTGAGCCGTCTCGACCGACAGGGTTCGAGCGGACTGGGAGTCGTGCATCAGATACGCGCCGCCTTCGACCTGCATGACATCGACTGCATGGTGTGCGCGGCCTCGCTCAAGACGGCGTGCGACGTCGAGCAGGCCCTTCTCTGCGGAGCCCAAAACGTCACGGTCGACCTAAGCCTGCTCGAGGTAATGGCGTCCTCGCCTTTGGGTACGTCATCCGTAGGTTTTACTCAATCCAAATAGGAAGGAACCGCCATGCGCACGTGGGGATCCGTCGGACACTATCTGCAGGGACCGGACGTCATCGGTGAGGTCGGACGCTACGCAGGTCTCTTTGGCACGTCACACCTCTTTGTCATCGACTCGTTCGTACAAGGGCTTCTGGGCAAGCGGCTCTTCTCATCCTATGAGGCTCGTCCCGAGTGCTCTCACGAGACGGTGCTCTTTGAGGGAGAGATCTCGCGTACCACAATCGCGGACATTGAGTCTCAAATCTGCGGAGCTCCCGACGTCATCGTAGCCGTAGGGGGCGGCAAGGTCATCGACGTGGCCAAGATGCTCGCTGCGAAGCGCAAGGTGAGCCTCGTGGTCTGCCCGACCATCGCGGCGACAGACGCCCCCACAAGCGCGATGTCGATTCTCTACACCGACGACGGCACAATGAACGACATCGTTATCCACACCAAGAACCCTGATCTTGTCCTTGTTGACACTAGGGTCATTGCCAATGCACCCGTGAGGTTTCTCTCGGCGGGAATCGGCGACGCGCTCTCAACCTACTACGAGGGCCTCTCGAACGAGAAGACGGGCCATGCCAACTACGTCTGGTGCGATACTGAGTCGGGGACTCAGACCCTGGCCGGCCGCGCTATAGCGCAGCAGTGCGCCGCCACGCTCGAGCGCGATGGCGCGTCGGCCGTCCAGGCCTGCCGAGAGAATCTCGTGACCCCCGCCCTCGAAAACGTTGTGGAGGCGAACGTTCTCATGAGCGGAATCGGCTTCGAGAACGTGGGCTGTTCGCTCGCGCACGGCCTCGGCAACGCCATGACAGTCGTTGCTCAAGGCGTGCGATCCCTGCACGGCGAGCGTGTGGGGTTCTCGACGCTGAGCCTGCTCGTTGCGGAGGACTATTCCTCAGAGCACATCGAGAGGGTGGCCAGGCTCTGCGTGTCCTGCGGCGTGCCCACAACGTTCGAGGAGCTCAACCTAAACCCCAGCGAGCAGGACCTGGAGATGATTGCCGATGCCGCCCTCGCCGCAGAATCGTGGGGAGCGAGCCCCGTGCATCTGCGCCGTGGCGAGGTTGTGGACCTCATGAAAGCGACCGACGCGCTCGGATGGAGTGTCCGAAAGGAGATGGGCGCGTAGGTCCGGCTCCGTCCTGGCCTACTGCGTGACGATTCGACCGTCCTGAGAGATGACGAACCTAAACGAGGCCCGGTCGCCCCTCATCACTGACTTCGAGTAGTGAAGGGGCGTCCCGGCCTTGTCTCTTGTTATCTTATAGAGAATGTAGAGTGGAGATCCCACGATGCATGAGAGCAGGCGTGCCTCGTCCTCTCGCGCCGTAGAGACATCGATGGTAAGCTCCTCGACCCCAAGCTTGAGCCCATAGTGCTCAGAGAGCAGCTGATAGAGACTCATGTCCTCGCCCAGGTCCTCAAGAAACGTGGGAAAGAGTTGGCCAGACACGTAGACAAAGTCGATTGCGATGGGGATGGTCTCCTCAAACACGAGGCGCTTGACCAGCGAGACGGGAGCCCCCTCGTCAACTTCGAGCAATGAGGAGAGCTTTGCGTCCGCCGCGAGCCTGCTGCGCTCGAGCACGCGTCGGGGGCTCTTCCCACCCAGGTCAGAGAAGGCATGATAGCCAAAGTTGTTGGGTGACCCTTTTTTTATGACACGCTTGGGAGCAGAGACGAACGTCCCACGGCCGCGCAGGCGATAGACCAGCCCCTCGTCAACGAGATTCTGAACGGCCCTGCGCACGGTAATGCGGCTCACATCATAGAGCTCGCACAACTCAAACTCGGTGGGAAGCTTGTCACCAACGCCAAGGGCACCCGAGATAATCTGCTGTCGTAACCCCGTTTCGACCTGTGAGTAGAGCAGGTCAGGATGCGTGTCATCATTCGAAATCATATGGGCTCCCTCTCGCAAGGGCGTCCCGCGCCCGTACCGTCTTATACTATGATGACATGATACATAGACGTCCCCCTGTATGAGCAGGGGAACGTGGCTTTCACAACACCCCTACCGCAGCGTCTCGAGCTTGTCGACGGCCACGCGCACCCGCCGCGTGGTCTCTTCCACGCGATCTGCAGCGTCATCGATCTGAGACTGGACCAGAAGGTCGGTGAGGACGTTGTCGAAGGCGATGTCGAAGAGAGCCGCAAGGTCGGAGATTCCCAGGTCGAAACCATGAATCTCACGCACGTCCCCAAGCTCGCGCGAGAAGGCGGCAAGCTCCTCGCGGGCTGCGGCGAGGTCCCTGCGGGCGTCGCTCAGCCGCGCGTGCTTGACGGCGCTCGAGATGAGCCCGCCGCCGAGGATGTCCCAGACGCCCCAGCGCTTCGCCGAGTCGAGCGACTCCTCCGCCTCCTCGAGCGCCGCGAGCGCACGGCGCCCCGCAGAAAGGGCCTCGGCCACTTCTCGGCTTCTCTCGTACATGCGGGCCTCCCCTGATGCCACCTGCCTTGTTTTCTGCCATGCTAACACGCCCGCATTGCCGCGCGCGGGGCGTGCGCGGGAGCTAGAATGCGGTAAGGTACCCCGATCACAGGAGGAGAGCGCGCGCCATGAGCCACCGCAACAAGCAGGTTCCCTTCACATCCAGCCCCGCCGGGCACCAGGCGATGACCCGCCGGGGCTTCCTGACGCTCGCGGGAACGGCGTCCGCGCTCGCGCTCCTGGGGTGCGAGAAGGACTCCGAGCCCTCCGGGGACACCGGCACCACCGACGCCGCCTCGGGCGACCTCTCCGGCGCCAAGCTCACCTTCGTGGGCGACGACGCCTTCGCGCCCTACCGCTTTGTCGAGGTCGCCGATGACGGCAGCCAGAAGGTCGTGGGGCTCGACGTCGCGGTCGCGGACGAGATGGCCAGCCGCCTCGGCTTCACCTACGACTTCGAGCCGCAGGACTTCTCGGCGACCCTCGCGTCACTTCAGGGCAGCGACACGTCGTTCACCATGGCCATGTCCTCCAACCCCGAGCGCGAGCAGACCTACGACTTCACGCGCGGCTACTATCAGCCCCTCGTGGGTGTCTTGACCCTGGGCGACAAGATCGAGAGCGCCGACGCCCTCGCGGACCTCTCCATCGCCTGCACCACCGGCACAGTCCAGAACAAGTTCGTTCTCTCCGTGGCTCCGAACGCCGACATCCACACCTACGACGGCGGCGACCAGTGCCTCCAGGAGGTGCTCGCCGGACGCATCCAAGCCTACGTCTGCGACGGTGCCGAGGGCATCGCCATGCAGGCGGCCAACCCGGACACCACGATCGGCTTTCTTCCCCGCACACAGACAAGTGACTACGTGGGCGTCTATCGCATCATGGCCAAGAAGGGCGCCCCCTTCGTCTCCGCGTTCGACGCCTGCGTGGGCGAGATGCTCGACGACGGCACCCTCGACGCCCTCATCGCCCAGTGGGTGGGCGAGGACTTCGTCTGGGGCGGCTCCACCGCAGACGCGGGCACGAGCACGGTGAGCGCGAGCTAGCCGCCATGAGCATGAGCTTCTCGCTGATAGAGCCCTACCTGCCCCTGTTTAGGGGAGGCGTGGTCGTGACGCTCGAGGTCACCGGTGCCTCGCTCGTCCTGGCGTTCGCCCTCGGCGCGCTCATCGCGGTGCTCAAGGTGCTGCACGTGCGCGCGCTGAGCCTCATCCTGGGCCTCTACACCTCGCTCTTCCGCGGGATTCCGCTCATCGTCTTGCTCTTCATGGCGTACTTCGCCACGCCGCAGCTCACGGGCTACAAGATCTCGATGTTCGCCGCCAGCGTGCTCACGCTGGGACTCAATGGCTCGGCCACCGTCTCCGAGACGCTGCGCGGCGGCATCGAGGGGGTCGACCGGGGGCAATACGACGCCGCGCGCGCGATCGGGCTCACCTACCCTGCCATGATGGTGCGCGTCATCATCCCACAGGCGCTGCGCTCGGTGGCCCCCGCCCTGGTGAACGAGGTCATCACGCTGCTCAAGGGCACGTCGCTCGTCGCCGTGATCGGACTGGCGGACGTGATGCGCACCGCCCAGGGCATCCAGGCGATCACCTATCGCGCCTTTGAGCCGTTCGCCGTGGCCGCCGTCATCTACTACGTCATCGTGATGGCGCTCGCCGCGCTCGGGCGCGCGCTGGAACGTCGGCTGCGCTAACGATCGCGCACGTGCCTGCGCCGGATTCACCCGAGGTGAGCGCGCCGCGAGATTCGTGGGAAGTGAGCGAGAAGGGCGCGAGATTTGCGAGAAGTGGGTGCTTCTCCGCACTCACAACCGAGAAATCCGGTGCGTCAGGCGCTCACTTCCTACTATTCAAGCACACGGAGCGGGCGCGCACAGCGCTTCGGTGCGCACCTCTTTCGATTCCGGCACCTGCGCCGAAGCCCGCGCGCGATAATGGAGTCTCTCATGTCAAAGCGAGAGGGGTACCCATGCTCAGAATAGGCCTGCTCACGAGCGGCGGCGACTGCCAGGCGCTCAATGCCACGATGCGCGGCATCGTCAAGATGCTCTACAAGAACGCCTCCGAGCCCGTCGAGGTCTACGGGTTCGAGGACGGCTACCAGGGGCTCATCTACGAACGCTACCGCCTGATGGACTGGGCGGACTTCTCAGGCGTCCTCACGCAGGGCGGCACAATCCTGGGCACGAGCCGCACGCCATTCAAGCTGCTCGACGTTCCCGAGGCCGACGGCGTGAACAAGGTCGAGGCCATGAAGCACACCTATCACAAGCTCAAGCTCGACTGCCTCTTCATGCTGGGAGGCAACGGCTCTACCAAGACGGCCAACCGCCTCGCCGAGGAGGGGCTCAACGTCATAGCGCTGCCCAAGACGATCGACAACGACACCTGGGGCACGGACATGACCTTCGGCTTCCCCAGCGCCATCGACGTGGCCACCCGCTGCATCGACGACATCCACACCACGGCGAGCTCGCACGGGCGCGTCTTCGTCATCGAGATCATGGGCCACAAGGTCGGATGGATTCCCCTGTACGCAGGCGTGGCCGGCGGCGCTGACGTCATTCTCATCCCCGAGATTCCCTACGACATGGACAACGTGGTAGCCGCCATCGAGGAGCGCGAGAAGAGCGGCGGGCGCTTCGCCATCGTCGTGGTGGCCGAGGGAGCGATCTCGCGCGAAGAGGCGGCCCTGTCCAAGAAGGCCTACAAGAAGAAGGTCGCCGAGCGCGTGAAGCCCTCCGTGGCCTACGACATCGCCGAGGAGATCGCCGCGCGCACCGGCCGCGAGATCCGCGTCGCCGTCCCCGGCCACACGCAGCGCGGCGGCGCCCCCGACGCTCAGGACCGGATCTTCGCGACCCAGTGCGGCGTCGAGGCGGCGCGAGCGTGCCTCGACGGCGAGTTTGGCGTCATGGTCTCCCAGCACAACGGCGAGATGCGCCTCGTGCCGCTCGAAGACGTCGCCGGCAAGCTCAAGTACGTCGATCCCAAGAGCGATTTGGTCCGCGAGGCCAAGCTTTTGGGCATCAGCTTCGGCGACGAGTAGGGCAACTTGGACTTGTCAATAGATTTCTGGCGACACCCCGAGTAGCAGAAAAAGGCCAGGCCTCTAGCCTGCGTGTTCTCCTTTCAGGAAACGCCGCTACTTGAGATACCCCGTCAAATCTATTGACAAGTCCCCCTTTGCCCCTGAGACGGGCCCTTCGGAGGGGATTTTTCCGAATCATGTGCCGCCCACACAAGCTGACGTCGCATCCGGCGCGCTATTTTGAGGTTCCTCACGTGGCAAAGGCCAGGTGCGCGTTCTAGGATACGTGCGACACAACCCTCTTTGGCAAGGGAGCCGCACATGTGCACGTGGAGCCGTCAGCTTATTCTGCAGGATGTCATCTTGGCCCTGGTCATCAACACGAGCGCGACGCTGCTCACGGGAACTCCACTCGCATGGTCCACGTGGTACCCCTTCACCTGCGTCGCCTTCATGACTAACGTCATTGCCCAGCTGCTTTTGCCTGCGGGCTCCTGGGCCCACACGCTTACCTCTGCCTTGGGAAATGCAAGCTGGCGGATCTATGCCCAGATATTCTTGGAGAACCTCGTCTTCGTCACGATCATCTCTCTTATGGAGGCGTTCACACAGGTGGGTGTCGCGGGCATGCTCGATGCGTGGTGGCCGACCTACCTCTGGCTCGTGCTCATCGGCTACGTGACCTCCGTCATACTCTATCTGGCGTTCAAGCCGCGCAGCACGACGTACGAAAAAACGAGGAGCACCGAGCTCAAGTAGCCTCGGCACTCCCCCTCTCGGTCTCGCTCTGGTTCTCAGACTTCGTCAGCGAATCCCGTAAACACCGGAATCCCCGTGTAGACACGTGCCTGCTCCTCCCCGTCCAGCACGCGACAGGCACCCGCAGCCATTGCCTCAAGCTCGAACTCACCAGGATAGGCCGTGACCGGCGCTATCCAGTCACATCTGCGTCTGATGTCAGCGACCAGGCCCTTGTTCCTCACCATGCCGCCTCCCAGGAGAATCCCGTCCACCCGACCTTCAAGCGCACAGGCCATCGAGCCAATCCCCTTGCAGATCTGGTAGACCATGGCGTCCCACGCGCGACGGGCGGGGACGTCACCCATGGCGGCGCGCTCACTCACCTCAAGTGCGTCCGACGTGCCGAGCAGATCAACAAAGCCGCCCGCTCGGGTGCAGAGAGCGCGCACGTCAGCCGCGTCGTGCTCGCCAAGGTAGTCGAGAAGGTCGACCACGGGCACCGCTCCGCAACGCGTCGGCGCCATGGGCCCTTCGCCACCCACGATGTCGTAGCCGTCCATCATCCGGCCGTGCCGATGCGCCGAGATCGATATCCCGCCCCCGATGTGACAGATGACGAGGTTGCACTCCTCGTAGGGACGACCGAGCGTGCACGCGTGGCGAACAGCGGTCTCCTTGAGGTTGAGCGCATGAAGGTGCACGTGGCGGTACACACCCCGTATGCCCGTCATGCGTGCGAGGTCGCAGAGTTCGTCGGTGTCCGGTGGGTTCACCACGAAGGCCGAGCGTCCCCCCGCCCGCTCCGCGAGCTCGTGAGCGAGCTGGCTGCCAAGCTGAGCGGGATGCTGGACGCCGTTGACACCCATGCGCGCGTCGCGCAGCAGGAGGGCATCCACGACATACGTACCGCCCTCGATCGATACCAATCCCCCTCCGCGCCCCACGAAGGCGTCAATCGAGAAGAGCTCGATCTCATGAGCGTCGAGCGCCGACAGAATAGTCTCCCGCCGGTAGGGCAGCTGCGCCGAGATGCTCTCGAACTCCGCGAGGCGTGCGGCGGAGTGCGAGACGTTCTCCGAGAAGACGCACGCGTCCCCCTCGAAGAGACCGACCTTGGTCGAGGTGGAGCCGGGGTTGACAGCGAGTACGCGCCACGCGCGTTCCGTCCCCTTGCCTGCCACGGCTACCGCGCTCCCCGGGCCTGGGCGCGCACGCAGCTCATGACCACGTTGCCCACGATTTCGGAGACCGGGGCGGAACGCGAGCAGTCGCAGACTATCTTCTTAAAGCCCTGGAGCATGGGTCCGTAGGCGTCGGCGCGGGCGAGGTTCTGGATGATTTTGACTCCGATGTTGCCAACGTTGATGTCCGGCCAAATCACGATATTGGCGCGTCCGGCGACGTCGCTTGCGCGGCGAACCTTCTTGGCGGCCACGTCTGGACGAACGGCCGCGTCGAACTGAAGCTCCCCGTCGATCTTGAGGTCCGGCCGGCGCCCCTGGGCAAGGTCGCGAGCAGCACGGACCTTGTCCACGAGATTGGACTCCTCGGAGCCGTCGGTGGAGTGGCTGAGCAAGGCGCAGCGCGGCTCCCAGCCCGTGAGGGCCTCCACGGTGTCGCAGGTAGCGATGGCTATGGAGGCGAGCTCGGAGGGATCGGGGTCCACGCACACGGCAGAGTCGCCAAAGGCGAGAAGGCCTCCCTCGCCTCCCTCCCATCCGGGGACGTCGGCAATGCCGCAGGAGCTCACGACATCCACTCCAAGATCCAGGCCTACGATCGTCTGGGCAGCGAGGATGATGTCGCCCGTGGCCGAGGAGATGCCGGCAAAGGTCACGTCCACGTCACCGAGCACCTGCATGATGAGCGCGTGCTCGAGGGGGCGCGTCATGCGGCGAGCGACGCCCTTGGCCTTATAGGGGCAGTCGGGTCGCGCGAGGTAGCGCGCGGCGACGCGTGCGTTCTCTTCCTCGTCGGACACGTCGATCACCTCGACGCCCGCAAGCGAGATGCCGCGCTCCTCGGCCAGTCCGCGCAGGACCTCGCCCTTGCCCACGAGCATGCACTCGGCGAGGCCGGCAGACGTGAGCTCGGCCACGGCACGCATCATCGTCTCGTTGTCGGCCTCGGGAAAGGCGACGCGCTGCGGGCGCCAGGCCGCTCGCTCGCGCAGGGTCTGCATGAGGTCCACGGGACTACTCCATCTCGTCGGCGACGCGCTCGACGAGCTCCCCGACGGTCTTCATGGTCATGACCTCACGGATGGGGACCTCGGCGTCGAGCTCGTTCTCAATCATCGACGTGAGCGCGATCATCTTCATAGAGCCCTTGCCGAGCTCCTCGAAGGTGGTCTGGACGGTGATGCCGCCGTCGTAGTGATAGGCGGAGGCCGCAAACTCGGCGACCTTGGAAAGAATCTCATCGTGGGACATGGCGGTTCCCTTCTCATTTGAAATATAATGTGACGCGCCAGGACCATGAGCCCCTAGTCGAGCTCGAAGCAGAGTTCCTTATAGCTAGGACGGTCAATGACGCGAGCGTGGACGCCCACGGTCTCGTGCGCCATGAGGCGCGCGCGAATCTGGGGGGCGCTCTTCTTGCTGATGCCAAAGATCACGTACGTGTACTGGGGCCCCTCGTCGAGCTCGACCGCCCCGTAGGCATACTTGCCGACCTCCCTGAGATAGGGCTTGTCGTTTTGAGGGCCCGGCACCATGAAGTCGATGAGACGCCCGTGGCCCGAGACCTCGCACCACTCGGTCTCGTGATACCCACAGGCGTTGCAGGCCAGGTGCGGAGGGAACTCGATGGCCCCGCACTCCTTGCACCGACGCCCGTAGAACTTGTTCTCTTCGAGTCCCTCGTAGAACCTCTTGACGATGGGCTCCATCTGATCAAGTCTCATGCTGTGCCTCCTCTAGGCCTCAACGGTGCGCAGGATCTGGCAGCGCACGTTCTGCGAGCCACCGAATCCCCTCAGGAACGTGGTCTGGGGAATCTGGGCCATCTGAGTGGCGCCCGCCGCGCCGCGCATCTGCTTGACGGCCTCGTAAATATCGGCGAGTCCCGAAGCCCCATGCGCATGACCGAAGTTGCATCGACCGCCGTGCGGATTGATGGGCTTGTCGCCGTCATAGGCCGTGCGGCCGTCGATGGCATAGCGCCAGGCCTCGCCGCGCGGGAGGTAGCCGCACTCCTCGGCGGAGGCTATCTCAGAGGCGAGAAAGAAGTCGTTGCACATGAAGAGGTCAATCTCGTCCGGCGAGACGCCCGTAAGCTTGTAGACCTGCTTCGAGGCGATCGAGGTCGCCCAGTGCTCGTTGTGCACGAGCCCGGCCTCGACGGCGGAGGCCCCGGTGCCCAGAACCTCCACCAAAGCGTGAGGGACGCCTAGGGCGCGGGCCTTCTCGGTGGGCATGACCACGAGAGCGGCCGCGCCGTCGCACTTCTTCTCGAAGCCGGTGACGCGCAGATACTGCGTGACGCGCGGGTTGTAGACACTCTTGAGGTACTCGTCGGCCGAGTCCATCCCAACGGCTGCGGCGTCCTGCTCGATCGTGGTGTCGTACCAGCCGAGCGGGTTGGCCACGGCACCACGTCGCAGCGACTTGGTAAGACCGTTCAGCGCCTCGTCTATCTGCTCGGGCGCGAGGTCGTACTGCATGGAGTACTCGTTGATCCAGTTGTCGAAAGACACGCCGAAGGCACCGTCGAGGGGACGGCCGTACGCGCGGTCGTAGATCTTGTCCAGCGAAGGAATCATGACCTCAAGCGGAAAGTCCTGACGAACGTGAGACGGCATGTGCTCGACGGGCAGCGTCGAGGCCAGATCGACGGCACCGGACAGCACCACGTCGTAGGTGCCGGACGCCACGGCCATGACGGCTTGTTCGAGTGCCACGTAACCGGTGCAGCACGCCTCGGAGTGGTGGACGGAGCCCTTCCCCCGCATGCCGAACCAGTCGGCAACCTGCATGTTAGGTGTGATGGAATCGCTGATGAGATAGGGATTTGCAGCGCCATGGTAGAAGAAGTCCACGTCACGTGGCTCCAGGCCAGCGTCGGAGATCGCCTCGAGGGCGGCGTAGCCAAAGGCCTCTCCCTCCCCCATGCCCTGGGTCTCGGGGTGCTCCTCGAAGTCCTTGAACGGGGTGCAGCCCACCCCCACGATGGAGACGGAGCGCATGTTCCTTCCAAGCTTGACCATAGCATCACATCCTTTTTCGAACGGATTAGATCTCTCACAAGATGCTAGGAAAAGCGTCCGCGTCCCGGAAGAACACCAGCGACCCTTGCGTGTCCTCGAGTGAGACAAATTGACAATGATTGTTTCTTATCGCAGGTGAACGCTCTGAGAAGCACATGATGATGCGAGGGGGCGCATGCCGCTTGCGGCAAGAACCCTACCGCTCGGCCCAGTCGTGACCCTCGTCGCCAAAGGGAGAGACGGGATGCGTGCGCACGTTCTCCTCGTCGAGGAAGAACGGGGCGTAGAAGAGGCGATTCAGAATTCCCGCCACGACCTCCGGGGCCACGTCGGGGCGCTTCTCGAGCCAGTACTGGATCGTGTTGTGGTGGCCCGCCAGCACGAAGGCAAGATAGAAGTCGCGATAGACCTCCGACCCCTGAACCTCGCAGAGCCGCTCACGGAAGTGGTCGTGCATGAGGATTGTGGCCTTGTGCACGAACTGCGGATCTCCGTGGGGACCGTTCAGAGCCACGACCTTGTCGCGACGCTCGTGGAGCAGCTCCATGCGACGGACCATCGTGGGGGTGGGGTCGAGCTCGGACTGGCTGAAGCGCGCTTTGAGCGCATAGCTGTTGATGTCGTGCATATTGGCCAGAAGGTCCGTCTCGAACCCCTTGACCACGGCGTCAACGCTATCAAAGCGTCGATAGAAGGTCGAGCGGGAGATTCCCGCCAATCGCGTGACGGCCGCCATGCGGATGTCGGGGATGTCAGTGCTCTCCATGAGCGAGAAGACCGCGTCCTCGACGCGCACGTCGACGGCGTCTCGCCTGTCGTCGTGGCCCCATGCCGTCATCGTGTGTCCACCTCTCTTGTTTCGTCTACCATTGTCGGATACCCGGCCAACCGAGAAGAGCGTTGGCGTGCTTGGAAGGGAAAGGTGGCGTTGTGGAGGTTCGCGAGCTCATCGCACGTCTGCCCGAGGGAGCCGTCGGCCCCCTGTGCGACCTCGAGCCGGGTGCGCATGTTCACAGCGTCGAGCTCGTCGAGCGCGCGAGGAGCATGACCCGCCCCGACGTGCTCTACCTCCTTCCCGCCACGGAGCCCCTGGACCTCACCCCCGGGCAGCCGGTGCTCAACTGCGTGCTGGTGGGGCCTGGGTCGATGGCTCCCGATACCGTCGCTCCCGAACGCCTGAACCTGCTGCACTCTCGCACCTTGACCGACCCCAGCGAGCTCTACGAGCGGCTCCAGGACCTGCTTGCCACAGACGATGCCGTCTGCCGGGCCACGGAGCGGCTCGTAGCTGCGCTCACCTCCGACCGGGGCTTGCAGTACCTGGTTGAGGAGGCCGCCACGGTGCTGGGCAACCCGCTCGCAGTCGTAGACCCGAGCTACCACTACGTTGCCCGGGCTGGCTTCGAGGTCTCCCCCGACGATAACTCCCCCTTCGCGCGCGTCACGCGCGAGGAGCTGCGCTACGGAACCATCCTCGAGGACGGCGTGGACTACATCTCGGGGGCGGGCATCGATGATGAGCTTGCGCGCACGCGGGGATCCATCGCGCATCGCAACGAGCTTCTGGATATGGACACCTTGATGCAGCAGGTAATGGTGCACGGCGTCTGCCTCGCACGCGTAATCCTGCTCGCGCGCACCCGAACTCTGAGCCCCGTGGACAGCCTGGTCTTCTCCCGTCTTGTACCCCTGATAGGGCAGGAGCTCCAAAAGGGCGAGGTCTTTACTGCGGGGAGCACGCAGATGGGCGCCTACTTTCTGAGTCGCCTCCTCGATGATGCGCATCCCAGTGCGTCTGCGACCCAAAGGCACCTCGAGCTCCTGAGCTTCAAGCCTCTTTCCACGCTCTTCATGCTCTGTCTGCGTCCCCGCGTCGGCACGCTCGACACCTGCACGACATCGAGCATCGAGCAGCAGCTCCAGCCCTTGCTCGTACACAGCCTCGTCACCTTGCACGAGGGGAGTCTTGTGGTTCTTGTCAGCCGCAGCAGCGGTCCCTCCCTCACGACCCTGGACAAGAGGACCCTGCGCGCCGTGGCAACGACCAATGACCTTCTCGTAGGGGTAAGCAACGCCTTCGCCGACATCTGCGAGGCGCGACGCTACCTCTCTCAGGCGCGGGCGGCGTCCCGCTATGGCTCGACCTTTCCCAAGGTTCTTGACGACGACGGGGTCTATCACTTCTGCGAGTATAACTATCTGGAGATGCTTGACCTGTGCAGCGAGCACAAGAACCTGCTCGACTACTGCCACCCCGCAATCGAGACGCTCTGGAGACACGACAGCGAGCATGGCAGCGAGCTCGTGGAGACGCTCTTCGCCTATCTGCAGAACGGATGCAACACCGCCCGCACGGCACTCCTGCTGAGCATCCACAAGAACACGCTGCTCTATCGTCTTGGTCGCATCCGTGAAATAACCCACAATGACCTGACCTCTGGTGAGGACCTCTTCTTGTTCCAGCTCTCGATTCGCGTCCTGATCTTCCTCGATCTGCTCGAGCCCCGAACACGCCCACGCACGAGCGGGGACTTGCGCGCTGCCCCTAAAGACAAGCACGCAAGTCGTTAGCGCACCTCGCCTTACTTCCCCGCGCTCACGTCCTCTGAGGACCGCTCCTAGGCACGCTCGATCTCGAGCGTGGGGAACTCCATCTTCGCATAGCGCTCCATGAGAGGCTTGACCTCGTCAAGATGCAAGAAGAAATCGTCGCGCGTCTTGTTGATCTCGTTGAGGTGCTCGGCGCGAGCGGCGTCATTGTTGCGGTCACGTATCAGGCCGTTCTCCGCGACCTTGAGCTTGGGACGACCGGTCGTCTCATCGATCGCAAGGTCGCCGCCGGCACCGCACACGGCGCACTCCCAGGGGAACTCGATCCCGTCCCAGTGCTTGTCTCCCGGATAGATGAGTGAGCTGTGGCAGTTGGGGCACACGCCGTCGTCCGCATCCCCGAGCCAGCCACGCTCCTCGACCGGCGTCTGGATGGCGCGCACGATGTTCTCGCCCATCTTGCGGGCGCGCGGAAGCTGGTCCTCCCAGACAAGGACGTTACCTGGCCGACCGTTGCGCTGCGCGAGAAAGCGGTCGACCACCGTGAGAGACATGGTGAACATCGTGGCCTGCAGGCTCTCAAGGGCGAGCGACTGCCAGTCGTGCATGGAGCCGCCCACGGAGATGAGCCCCGCCACGGTGTGGGGATTCTCCTCGACTGCTCCGATGGCAAGCAGGAACGAAAGCTCGTAGGCGAGGAAGCGCTGAGCGAAGCGTATGTACAGCGAGCTGGGGACGAGATCGTAGGTGGGAGCCGCAAAAATGATGCCCTGACAGGTTTGCATCTCGGAGACGAGGGCGTCCACGTCGTCCTTGTCCTTGAGGACGCAGCCGTGATACTCCTTCTGCAGACCGGCGCCCACCTTGCCCATCTGCATCGTGCATCCCTCGCAACCGGTGCAGGGAAGTATGTTGTAGTCAAAGAGATTGACGAGCTCGACCTCGCCGCCGGCCTCTTGGACCGCGCAGAGCGCCTCCTTGGCCAGGATCTCCCCGTTGCCCCCATGACGCCCCGCACAGACTGCCATAACCTTGAAAGACATCGTCGCCCCTCTCCCGAGCATCTGGCACGGACCCTCCGCACACACTATTGATGCTAGGACGGAGCAGATGGGCGTTCACCGTTTGCGGAGACGACGCTTGGGGCATGGGAACGCCCCGCTTCGTGCACACGGACAAAGTGGGGCGCACGGGTTTCTCGGGAAGTGAGCGTGGTGCGGCAGCTGCGCGGGTTTCTCGAGAAGTGAGCGTGACGCGCGCGGGACTGAAGGGAAGTGAGCGTCGGGGGGCGCTCACTTCCCGCTATTCAGGTGCGCCGGGCACTTACTTCCCGAGAAACCCGCACGGCACTCACTTCCATGAAACCCCGTGTCAAGCGCTTTCTCGCCACGGAGGTCACCGTACGAACGTCGTGTCTATACGCTCAAGCTCGTTCCACAGGGCAGCGCGGGCGGAGCACTCGAGCCGGGCGCGCTCACGCGAGAGCCTGCGCACGGCCAGCCCCAGGTCATCTCTTATGATCGAGAAGAGCCCGTCCATGAAGTCCAGGTCGTCGTATTGAGCCTTGCGAATGGTGTAGTCCTTGTAGCCGTGCGCCTCCAGTTCGTTTCTTCGCAGGTCATCCTCGTCCGCGTGATCCTCGTCATCATGCCAGCGCCCCTTGTAGTCAAGGGCGATGCCCCTGAACGGCATGCGCACGCCAGGCTCGCTCCGCGATCCCAGAAGCAGGAGGTCGGGCTTGCGGGTCCGCAGCTGACGCACCTCGGCCGATATGCATTCCAGCTCAAGGGGGCTGTTGAGCACGACCTCGCCCAGCCGGTAGCCACCCTGGGAGAAGCCCCGCGTCGCACGCAGGAAGAGCCGTGCCTCCATTGGAGAGGCCGCCTGCTCGCAGATATCAGCCAGGGCACGGCGGACCGGACGGGTTCCCCGTGCCGGCCCGAGCAGGTCGAGGAAGACGCCCACCTTCTCGGGCGTCACCAGGGGACGGGCCCTTTGCACGAGCCCCTTCTCCACAGAGGGGTCGATGGCATAGAGCCCACAGAGCTCGTCAAGGAGCATCACAAGTTCGAGGTGCGTGAGACCCTCGGACATCTGGGCGCACAGCAGGAGCGGAGAGGCGCTGCGGACGCCGGGCGCGAGCTGGACGAGCGCGCCTGCAGGAAGGGATCCGGTCAAAAGGTGTGGCCGCACCGAGCGCGAGACGTGGCGGCCGGCGCGCTCCGAGACGAGAACGTCCACGGGTCCGTCAAGGGCGGCGAGCTGTGGGCAGCATGCCCTCGCCCGCTCCAGTTCCTCGGGCGAGGGCATGCGACCCGGGATATCCGTGGGGCATGAGGCGGCCATAGCGAGGTGACGAGGGAAGTAGGGTCTTCTCATCACCTCGAGGGCCGTGGTATGTGAGAGCACGATGTCCATGGCACGAGGGTAGAAGCACGCGGACAGGTCCCGGGGGACTTTCTCAGAAATCCCTCTCCGGATCTCTTCGCTGGCTTACCGTTGCCTTACGAAAAGGGCCTTCTTGGGGTCCATGCTACCAACGATCTTGTCTACGCGGGATTCAGGAGAAGTGAGCGCGGAGTGAACCAGCGATACGCCCGGAGTGCAGGTTTCCCGGGAAGTGAGCGCGGTACGCGCGGGACTAGAGGGAAGTGAGCGTCGGGGGGCGCTCACTTCCCGCTATCCAGGTGCGCCGGGCACTCACTTCCGTCGAATCGCGCGCCCCTGCCGCACCCCGCTCACTTCCCGGGAAACCCGCACAGGTCGCGCCACCCTACCGACAGCGAATGGGGATGGGGCGCGGAGGCGTGCGGGGCTTATCGGCACCGGCCCTCACGATGGCCTTCTCTTCGCAGACGGAGACACACGCGCCGCACTGCGTACAGGCGCGCTGGTCGATCACGTGGACGAAGCGGGGTTTGCCGAGAATGGCCTCGTCCTCGCAGGCGTCCAGACAGTCCCCGCAGCCCACGCAGAGGCTGGGAAGGATGTGATAGGTCATGTACGCGGCGCACTCGCTGGCCGGACAGACCTTCTTGGTAAAGTGCTGCTCGATCTCGCTACCAAAGCCGTCTAGGAACCCCATGGTGGTAGCCGCCATGATGCGGCCCTGCTCACAGAGGCTCTGGGTCTTCATCACGGGACAGAGGTCGCGCAGAAGGGCCACGTCAGCGGCCTTGCCGCGCTTGGAGCAGACATCTGCGAGCGTGACGTGAGCCTGGTAGCTGCCCTCGTAGCCAAAGACGCAGCGCCCGCAGCTCTCGTGACGGTAGAGGGAGAGGATCTCCTCGAGCGCGTGGGCCATACAGGACGTGGCCCCAAAGACGCGCACGTAGTCGGAACCCAGCTCGACGGGGGCCGCGCCATCGCCGGCCACGTAGAGCGCCCCGTTCGGATACCCTACGTAGACGGCCTTGGCGTCCGTGACGCCCGAGGCCTCCACGAGTGCCGTGACCGTCGTCCTTCGCGGCATCTCCACGGGGGCGTCCGCGCCCTCGAGCCACGTCCAGCGCATGTCGGGCGAGCCGAGGAGCTCCTCGCCCGCAAGCAGCCGCAGGCCTTGCGTGGTACCCGTGGGCGCCGATGGCAGGGGCTTCTCGCCAGCCAGGACGCAGGCGCAGGCCGTGTCGTTATCGTAGACGAAGCCCAGAGAGCCGTCCGTCTCTACGACGCGCGCGCGTCCGGCGAGAAGGCCGGCGAGCTCCGCGACCACAGGCTCTCCCGCAGGTACGAGCGCGGACACGTCCTCACCCGCGTCGGCGAGCTCGCGAATCTTGGCCGCCGCGCCCGCAACGTCCCACTTGAGCAGGTACAGAGCGACCGGGGCCGCCTGGTAGGTCGGCATGAAGCTGACAATCGTCGTCATCGCGCGCTCACTTCCTCGTAGTCGGTCCACAGGCGCGGCGTCTGGAGCCTGAGTCTGAGATCGCACTGCAGGCAGCGGGATGCCTCAGCCGTGGCCTCGTCCTCGGAGAAAGGGCACTCGAAGACCTCGAAGGTGCACACGCGCTCACCTGCGGGCGCGAACTGCGGAGAGACGCGTCCCTCGTAGAAGCTCTGGGGGGCGGGGCCTAGGCGGTCGGGGCCCTCCTCGCGCTCGGTAAGCTGCTCGGTGATGTCCCCATCGCCGCCTAGGAAGCGGTCGATGGAGACCGCGGCCTCGCGACCCTGCTCGATGGCGGCGACCACGGACTTGGTGCCGGTGACGCAGTCGCCGGCGGCCCAGACGCCCTCCATGCTCGTGGCAAGCTCGTCGTCGGTTGCCACGTAGGGCCCGTGGGTGAGCTCGAGGCCCATCTGGTCGGTCCCCTCGGGCCTCTGGCCTACGGCAAAGATGACGTGGTCGGCGGCAAGGGCGAGCTCGCCGTCCTCCACGAGCTCGGTCACCGGCCTGTGGTTCTCGTCAAAGTAGAAGCGCGCGATCTTGTGGAGCGTGACGGACCCCACGCGCCCGCTTCCCGGCTCGGACTCGTTGAGCGAGACGAACGAGTAGGCGTCGTGGAGCTCGACGCCCTCCTCGGAGGCCTCGGCGCGCTCTTCAGCGGTGGAGGTCATCTTGTCGAGCGACTCGAGGCAGGCCACGTCAACCTTCTGGGCGCCCAGGCGCACGGCGGTGCGTGCGCAGTCATAGGCGACGTTTCCGCCCCCGAGCACGACCACGCGACCGGAGGCGTCGAACGGCTCGCCAAGGCGGGCGCGCTTGAGGAAGTCAGTGTTCACGTAGACGCCGTCGAGGTCAGACCCCTCCATGGGAAGGCGCGCCCCAGCATGGGTGCCCACGCTCACGAGCACGGCGTCGTAGCCCTGAGTGAGAAGCCCCGCCGGGTCGCCCACATGGCGCCCGCAGAGGAGCTCAACACGAGGCTCATCGTCGGATCCCTGCGAGATCTCGCGAATGATAGCAACCTCGTTGTCCACGGTCGCATCAGAAAGGCGATAGGCCGGAATGCCGTAGCGCATCTGTCCGCCGGCCTTCTCGTTGGCCTCGAAGACGCTCACGCGGTGACCTTTCTCGGCGAGGTAGAGCGCCGCGGTGAGGCCTGCGGGGCCGGCGCCCACCACGGCGACGCGCCTTCCGGTGAGCCGGTCGTGACGCACGCGAGCCTTCCACTCCCCCGTGTCGCGCACGGCGGCGGAGCGCTTGAGGCGGCAGATGGAGAGGGGTGCGGTGAGTCCGTTGCGCTTGCAGGAGTCCTCGCACGGATGGACGCAGATAGATCCGAGCGTCTCGGGGAAGGGGACCTTCTCGCGCACGACGGCGGTGGCGCGCTCCCACTCACCGTTCTTGACGTGACGCAGGTAGCGCGGGACGTCCGTGTGGGCCGGGCAGCCCGAGCGACAGGGCACCACGTTGTCGGCACGGCTGCGATCATCCTGCGCGAGCCCGACGATGTCCACGATGGAGCCTGTGGGGCAGACCTCGACGCACGCCCCGCAGAAGCGACATCCCGCCTTCTCGAGCGAGACCCCGCCGTCGGTGCCGATGCGGATGCCGTCGGGAGTGTGCTGATAGTCGAGGACGCCCACGCCACGCAGCTCGCGACAGGCGCGCACGCAGCGGCCGCAGCGGATGCAGCGCGTGAACATGTGCGTGATGAGCGGGTTGGAGTCGTCGGTGGCCACCGGGCGGCTCTTGACGTGCCAGCGCGTAGGCGAGACTCCCATGAACTGGTACATCGACTGCAGCTCGCACATTCCGTACTTAAGGCAGCCGGTGCAGTCGGTGGGATGCGTCGCCAAGATGAGCTCCATGGCCATGCGGCGCACGCGCTCCGCATGTTCGCCCCCGACCTCGACGCGCATGCCCTCGCGGGCGGTGGTCTTGCAGGCGCACACCGGTTCCGTGTCACCGTCGATCTCGACCATGCAGAGGCGACAGCCCCCCACGGCCTCGAGGTCGGGATGCTTGCAGAGGTGCGGGATGAAGATGCCGGCGTCAAGCGCAGCGTCGAGGACGCTCTGCCCCTCGCGCGCGTTGACCTGTCGACCGTTTATGGTCAGCTTCACGTGTCTCCCCTCAGAGACGCACGCCGCGACAGGGTCTCTCTCCCCGCGGCACACAACACGGGGCCCCGCCAGGCGGGGCCTCGCTCATGACGAAGGTCCTAGTACTCGAACAGGCCTGCCGCCGCGTTCTCCCCGGCAATACGCCCGGAGTTGAGGCAGAAGCCCATGGTGTTGCCCGGGATGCAGTAGTTGTAGGAGTCACCATAGATGGCGCAGGCGTCTGTGCCCACGCAGTACAGACCGTCGACAACCTTGTAGTCGTCGGTCATGACCTCCATCTTGTGGTTGATGAGCACGCCTCCCAGGGTGCCGTAGGCACCAACGTACTGCTTGCAGCAGTAGAACGGGCCCTTCTCGAGCGGCTGCATGTACTCGCGCTCCTTCTCGAAGAGGGAGTCCCAGCCCTCGGTGCACATCTGGTTGTACTCCTCGACGTTGGCGAGAAGTCCGTCGGCGTCGATGCCGGCCTTCTGGGCGAGCTCCTCGAGCGTGTCGGCCTGGCAGATGGGCTCGTAGCCGTCGGCGAGGTCGCGCTCCCACTGCTCGTCGAAGCCCTCGTAGAGGTCGGCCGGGTGGACGTGGGAGACGATGTCGGGACCGCTCTTCTTCCAGTGCTTGAGCATCTTGGCATCGAAGATGGCATAGCCGACCTTGCCGGGGAGGTGATTAATCGCGTTGCCCACGAAGGTGGTGTTGAAGATCTCGTCTTCGGGCATGAAGCGCTCGCCCAGGCGGTCGCACCAGTAGCAGGGCTGGCGGAAGGCCCCCTCAACGTAGAAGTGGTTCATGTTATCCGGAATCTGGTACATCATCTCCATGCTCACGGGCGTGTGGCCGCCCCCCACGGCATGGCACATGTTGATGCCGTCGCCGTCCATGCCGGGCACGGCGAAGCTAAAGAGGTCCTTGCCCCACTCGAAGCCCAGGTTCTCTTTGATGAGCTTGGCGTTGTTGCCAAACCCACCCGTGGCCACGATGACCGACGAGCAGGAGATCTCATACTCCTCGCCGTCCTTGTCCTTAGCGGCAACTCCGCAGACCTTGCCCCCGTCGTCGGTGAGAAGACCGGTGGCCGGGGTCTCGAACATGAACTCCACGCCCAGGTCCTGGGCACGCTCGGTCATGCGCTTAGTCATGGTGGTCGCCGCACGCGGGCCGGGCTCGGACCCGTCCTCGGGCTGGACGACGTGCCAGGTGTACTCGCCGTCGGCGTAGGCGCGGGTGCGCTCGCGAGCGCGGAAGGCCGGGCGGACGCTGTTGAACACGACGCCCATGTCCTGCAGCCACGCGATGGTGTCGCCGCTCTTGAAGTAGTAGTCGCGCACGAGGCGGGCATCCACCTGATAATGCGTGTAGAACATGTGCTTGCGGAAGAGCTCTCCGGGCGTCACCTCGATCATCGACGCCTTCTGGACCGGCGATCCGGCCGCAGCCGGGCCCATGCCCATGTTGGCGGCCCCACCGGTGGTGGATGACTTCTCGAGGGTGAGAACCCTCGCGCCGCTCTCTGCGGCAGCGACGGACGCGGCCAAGCCGGAAAGGCCTGCCGCAACGACAACGACGTCGGTCCCGAGTTGCTTCATGAGTCCTCCTTGACGAACGCTCCTGAAAACCTGCGGATACCCCTCTACCATCGCCCCCCGCGCGTCCCGGCGCCATGTGCGCCCACCCTATTCCTGACGATAAGAACGCGGCGGGTTTGTGCGCAGGGGCCAAACGGAGCGACTACGCGCGCGACGGCGCCGTCGGTGCGATTGCGTCGCGGTAGTGGGCGACGCGCGCCTTGTAGGCGTCGGTCTTCTTCATCTGGGCGAGCCTGCCCTCGTTCTCGGCGATGTCCTTGCCGTGGAGCTCCTTGCCGGACAAGACGTCGTGGACGCGATGGAGCTGATCCTCCGGATAGGTGATCTCGACTGCCCCGTCGGCGACCGAGATCGTTCCCTCGAGGCCGCAGGCGCAACAGATGGCCTTGTCGGTGCCCGGGACGAGGTAGAAGTCGTTGCAGTTGCAGTGGAGGCAGACGCCGCTTCTAGTACGCGCCGTCTTCGACAACGCCGAATACGCCAATATCTGCTCGGGTGTCTCCATGGTAGATTCGCTCACGAGCACCATCACATCAGTTCTGCAGAGCCTGATGGCGAACCCCCGCAGGCAGCTATCCCCTGCCGTTCACGATTGGCTACACGGCATGACTACCTGCCTGGCACCGGCGATCTTCGCGCGGAGACACAAGAGCATCGCATGAGCCCAGCGAAGCTCGCACGGTCGCATGCCACGATGGATTCCCGACTTTCGCGTCCTCGACGCTGAAAGCTCGGCGCAGGCTACCAGCTCAGAAGCTCGTAGCCCGTCTCGGTAACCACGAGTTGAACCTCCCACTGAGCCGTGTCGGAGCCGTCCTTGGTGCGGACAGTCCACCCGTTGGGGTCCGTCATGTCGATGTCGGGCGCGCCGGCGTTGACCATGGGCTCGATTGTGAAGCACATGCCGGGCACGAGCACGACGCCCTCCCCCGGCTCGCCCACGAAGCCCACGAACGGGTCCTCGTGGAACTCGAGGCCGATGCCGTGGCCGCCGAACTCGCGCACGACCGAGAAGCCGGCCTCCTCCACGCAGCTCTGGACCGCATGGGACATGTCTCCGAGGTAGCCCCAGGGCTTGACGGCCGCAAGGCCGCGCCTGACCGCCTCGTACGTCACCTCGACGAGCCGGCGGCGCTCGTCGCCCACCTCGCCGATGCAGAACATGCGCGAGGAGTCAGAGAAGTAGCCGTCACGGATCGTCGAGCAGTCGACGTTGATGATGTCACCGTCCTTCAAGACCTCGTCCTCGTTGGGGATGCCGTGGCAGACCACGTTGTTGACCGAGGTGCACTCGCTGTTGGGGAAGCCCTCGTAGCCTAGGTCCGCGGGGACGGAGCCATGCTCGACCGTGTAGTCGTGCACCCAGCGGTCGACCTCGGCGGTGGTGACGCCGGCCTTGATGTGCTCTCCCACGTAGTCCAGGACGCCGATGTTCACCTCGGCGCTGTGCTTGATGCCCGCGATGTCGGCGGGCGTCTTGAGCAGCCTGCGCGGCAGGACCTCGTGGCCCTGGCTGTGGAGCCGCTCGAGCCGCTCGTCGGTGGCCTCGTGGCACTTCTTGTACTTCCTGCCGCTTCCGCACCAGCACACGTCGTTGCGGCCGGGGACCGGTTCATTGTCATACATGACTAACTTCCTTTCGACACCCGCTAGTATGGCACGCGAGCGAGGCGCGCGCTTCGCTCGCCGGGCGCTGTGATGACGGCGCGAAAGTCGGGGCTGCCCGCGTCATAGGTTTTGCAGGGGCACAGGTGGCAGATGCCGGTCCAGCTGTCCACGATGCCGTGCTGCCACGCAAAGCCCCGGGCGCCCTGGGCAAAGCGCGCCGCCTTGTCGAAGCTCGCGAGGTCGGCCTTGCAAAACGCGTGCGCGTGATGACCCGTGTAGAAGCGTTCGAAGTCGAGCCCCTCCATCTTTGCCAGCGCGCGACGCCACGCCGAGAGGGGCAGGCTCTCCTCGAAGCGCAGGCACATGATGGGCCTAACGGCATCGCCCGAGAACAGGACGGCCCGCTCGGGGCAGAGGTAGCCCGCCGACGCATTCGTGTGCCCGGGGAGAAGGACGCGCGTGAGGCTCAGGCCCCCGAGGTCGAGACGGTCTTTCTCCCCCACATGGGTCACCCTCGGCCGCCTCTGCGGACGTACGGGCCAGACGTTTGCCGTCTCGATAAGTCCACCGTCGAGGGCCGCGACACAAAACGCCGACGCGTTCTTCTCCGTCTCTTCCCAGTGGCCGTCCTCGCCAGCCGTCATCGCCACGCGCTCGAAGCGATAGGCGCCCGAGGCGTGGTCCGGGTGTCGGTACGTGAGGAGCACGTCCACGGGCTGGCCTCCTGCGAGTGCCTTGGCTACCGCGCGCACGTCACCGACCCCGGACATGGTGTCCACAAGCGCGGCGCGGCGCTCTCCTACCACAAGGTAGGAGCGACAGCCCAGCGGGTCGGACAGGGCAAAGACGCCGTGGTCGAGCTCGTCCACTTGAATGGGATCCGTCATGCCTCATCTCCCTCGTAAAAGAAAGCGGGCCCGCGGCTGGGCTCGGGATCCTTCATGAGACGACGGGCAATCCCCTCGGCACGTGGTGCCCAGAGCAGAGACACCACGTAGCCGACGACCCAGCACGGCAGGAAGCTTCCCATAAGCGCCCCAGGAAATGCCGCCAGGGGGCAGCCCTTGCATGACGATGGCGTTGACGTAGGTCAAGTGAGAACGTTCACGACCACGTAGATGGTGTTGACCACCAGGTTGAGCAGCAGGCCGAACTTGAGGCCGTCGGAGGGCTTGGAGCCGCAGGCGCGGGCGAACGAGAAGCCCAGTCGCTCGGACGGTATGAACCAGCCCACGAAGAACGAGATGACGTAGGACAGCCCTATGTTCATGAGCGTCGTGAAGAGAAGCGCCGGCACGAACGCCTTGGAGGGCAGCCCCGCGGAGCTCACTCCCAGGTAGCTCGCGACCACCGAGACGGAGATGGCGATGAGGATGTTGGTGAGCAGGACCTTGACGAGCTTAGTGGAATTCTTCATGGGCATGGTGCAAACCTTCCGTTCGTGTGGGAAACCGATACGTACCGTGAGAACCGCGCCCGGGACGAGCCCGGGCCATAACCCGCGCGCATCATGCTAGGAAGGAGGAAGCCACTCCCCTACGGTGGGGGACCTCAAAAAACACAAGGAGAAAGGGGTCCCCTTGTGCCCACGCACAAGGGGATGAGTTAATGAGTTGCCTGATCTAACAGTTGTGAGTGCCGCGCCTGATTTGGCGGAAGTGAGCGCGCACGGCACCCGATTCGACGGTTGTGAGCGCGTTGAGATGCTCACTTCTCATAATTCAAGCGCCGCTCACGCTCACTTCTCAGGATTACGGCACCCACGCTCACTTCGCGCGATTACGGTGCCGGGCACACCGGCCCCAGGGCGCACGGCCCACCGCTCTCTACTGGGCGATCACGAAGGCCGTGGCGAGCCCGCATTCGTTGGTGATGGAGACCAACAGCTCGCTCGCACCCGCCTCATCGAGCACGTCTGCGAGAGGTCCCGTGGTCGTGACGTGCGGGCAGCCGTTCGCATCCTCGAGCGTCTCGACCAGGCGCAGGTCGAAGCCACCCCGTGTGAGGGGCGCGAGCGCCTTGAACACGGCCTCCTTGACAGCGAATTTGCCAGCCAGACGCTCGCAAGGACGGTGCCGCGCGAACGCCTGCGCGCGCTCGGCGACCGTGAACGTATGCGTCACGAAGGCACCCTGCGCGTCCGCGCAGAGGCGCTCCATCTCGACCACGTCCACGGTGTCGACGCCGACTCCCCTGATCATCGCGGCCGCACCCTCAGCCCGTGTTCTGTAGACCGGCGGCGACGCCGGAGACGGTGCACAAGATGAGGTAGATGAAGCGCTCGCGCTCCTCGGGGGTGAGCTTGTCGCCCGTGGTGCGCAGGAGCTTGAGGGTCTGCACCTGCGTCATCGAGAGCACGTTGACAAAGGGCAGGCGCATGCGGATGACGGGCCCGAGCACGCGACGGTGCTGCAGCGGCCACTCGTCGCCCACGATGGCGAGCACCCAGCGCCGCGTGAGGCCCATCTCGTCGACGACCTTCTGCGAGAGATCCTCGCGGTCGCCGAGCGCCAGGTAGAGCCTGCCGATGCGCTCGTCGGTCTTGGAGAGCGACATCTCGATGTTGTCGATGAAGGTCGTGAAGAGCGGCCACTCGCGGTACGCCTCGCGGAGCTTGTCGAGGTCGTCCAGCCTCTCGCACGCCGTGCCCAGGCCGTACCAGGCGGCGAGGTTGATGCGCGCCTGCGCCCACGAGAAGATCCACGGAATCGTGCGCAGGTCGTCGAGGGACTTGGCGCCCAGGCCGCGCTTGGCGGGGCGCGAGCCTATGGGCATGAGGCCGACCTCGGTCAGGGGCGTGACCGTGGAGAACCACCCGGCGAAGCCCTTGGTGTTGAGCAGGTCGAGGTAGCGCTCGCGCGAGGTGCGGTCGAGCTCGTCGGCGAGCTCGGCGTACTTGTCCGTGGACTCGGTGTTGACCCACTCGATCGACGGGGCGCTCTGCAGGAGCGTGGCCCCGGCGACGGACTCCACGTGACGACGGGCCAGCGTGGGGTTGCCGTAGCGCGCGAAGATGACCTCGCCCTGCTCGGTGAGCTTGAAGCGGCAGTTGACCGAGCCCTTGGGCTGCGAGAGAACCGCGCGGTTGGCGGGGCCGCCGCCGCGGCCCACCGCGCCGCCGCGGCCGTGCATGAGGATGAGGTCGATGCTGTTCTCCTCGGCCCACTGCGCGATGGCGGCCTGGGCGGCGTGCAGGACGAGCGTGGCCGAGGTGGGACCGGCGTCCTTGGAGGAGTCGGAGTAGCCGAGCATGACCTCGAGCCGGCGGCCCGTCTCGGACAGGCGGCGCTGCACGTCGGGGAGCTTGATCATCTCGTCGAGGGTACCCACGGCCCCCTCGAGGTCCTCGACCTGCTCGAACAGGGGGATCACGTCGAGTGTGGGGACGTCTTGCTCGTGGGCGAAGGCGAGGTGCGCCAGCTCGTAGACGTCGGCGACGTTCTGGGCCGACTTGGAGAACGAGATGATGTAGCGCCGCGCGGCGTCTACGCCGTTCCTGCGCTGGATCTGGCCGATCGCGCGGAAGGTGTCGAGCACCTCGCGCGTCATCGGGTCGAGCGGGCCGCGCTCGCCGCGGGCGCCGTGCTCGTGGATGTCGGCCAGCGCCCGAGTGTGCACGAGCGAGTGCTGGCGGAACTCCATCTCCACGAGGTGGAAGCCAAAGGACTCGGCCTGCCAGATGAGGCGCTGCACGGGGCCGTAGGCCGTGCGCACCGCGCCCGCCTTAGCAAGCGAGAGCTGGACGACGCGCAGGTCGTCGAGGTACTCGTCGACCGAGGGGTACATGACGTCGGCCGTGCGGGCGACCGTGGCCTCGAGGCGCTCGGCGATGACGAGCATCGTGGCGCGGTGCATCTCGCGGGTCGAGATTCCGGCCGCGCGCTTGGTCAGGGCCTCGCTCATCTCGCGCTGGTGGTCCCAGAGGTTCACGAGCTGGTCGGAGGGGGTCGTCGAGATGGTGTCGAGCGTGAGGTTTCTGCCCACGGCGCGGGTGGCCTCGGCCAAGACCTGCAGCACGTGCACGCGGTACTTCTCGGCCACCTGACGGCTCACCTTGGCGGTGACGTTGGGGTTGCCGTCGCGGTCCGAGCCAATCCAGCTGCCGGGGTGGAAGAACGCGGGGCAGACGGGCGGGACGCTGCCGGCCTTGTCGCCGAGCTCCCAGTCGTCGAAGCGGCGGTAGACCTCGGGAATCATCTCGAAGAGGGTGTGGTCGAAGATGTCGATGATGGTCTCGGACTCCTCGACGGGGGTCGGCTTCTTGTGCGCTATCGGCGAGGTGCGGATGAGCGCCTCGATCTCCTGGGTCAGGCGGCGCTCGTTCTCGGCCAGGGAGATGGCACCCAGGCTCCGGCGCTCGCCGAGCAGGCCCGCGATGCGATTGATCTTGCCCTCGACGGCCTTGCGGCGCGCCTCGGTGGGGTGGGCGGTGAAGACCGGGTGGAACTCCAGGCGGTTGAGCAGCGCGATGGCCTTACCGCGCCCGCACTCGTCGACGAGCTGGCGGTAGGCCACGGTGAGGTCGTTGATGGGGTCGGCCTCGGCCGTGGTGGGCACGGCACTCTCCCGGGCGCGCAGAGACGAAGTGCGGTACTCCTCCTCGCAGATGTTGGCGAGGTGGAAGTAGGCCACGAAGGCGCGCATGAGCATCGTGGAGCGATCCTGCGAGAGGTCATCGATCGTGGCCTCGAGGCGCTCGAAGGCCTCGCGGTCCCGTCCGCTGCTCACGGCCTCCTCGGAGTTGGCCTCGATGGCGTCGGCGAGCAGGACGTCAAAGGTGGAGCGCATTTCGGGGTCGCACTCCTCGAGCACCTTGCGCACGAGCCTCAGGAAGAGCGCCATGTTCTCCCCGATGCTCTCGGGGACGTCGACGCCCGAGAGCGTCTGCTTCGCGGCGTCCATGGCCGCGCGCGTGGCCTCGGAGAGCGGCGAGGTCGCGGGCCCCTTAGCGGACGAGGTATCAACAGGGAAGGTCTTCTCGGCCAACATAGCTCCTCTGACGGTCGGACGGTAGACAGCACGCGCTCCCCACCTTAGCGCGGCCCACGCGGTTTTCCGGATTTCCCATGAGAGCGAAACCCTCCGTTCACGCTTTGGGTGGAGCGTGCGGGCGGCGCGGGCGTCTGCCGTACAATCAAGGCGAAGAGACGCGAGAGAGGGTAGCCGCATGGGAGAAAATCCCCTCAAGAAGATCAGGGGCCTCAGGGACCGAAGGGCCAGCCGCAGCGATGCGACGCAGGGCACCGATCAGGCGCCGCTCACGCCGCGCTACGGCGTCGAGGCCCGCCGTCCGAGGAGGGGCAGGGCCGCGCGCGCCGAGAAGACCCGGCGGCCGGGTCTTCTCGCGCGCGTGGTGAACGGCTGGTGGAACCGGCTCATCGGTGCCGTCTTTGGCGGGCGCCTCTCCGACGAGACCGAGCAGTATCTCGCGCACCAGACCACGCGCGACTACGTTTGCAACACCCTGGGGCAGACCGCCTGGGGAGCCCTCTTCCCGCTGCTCACCCTCGTGTGCACCTGGTTCGTGGGCGCCGAGCAGGCCGGGCTCTTCTCGATGGCGTTCACGGTAGGCACGCTGCTCCTGTTCCTTGCCAACTACGGTGTGCGCACCTACCAGGTCTCGGACCTCGACGAGATGCGCTCCTTCCTGGACTACCAGGTCAATCGCCTGATCACCTGTGCGCTCGCCTTCGCGCTCGGCTGGCTGTGGTGCCGCGTGCGCGGCTACGACGCCCTGATGTTCTCGACCTGCATGGGCGTGGTCGTCTTTCGCTGCGCGGACGGCCTCGCCGACGTCTACGAGGGCCGCCTGCAGCAGAGGGACAAGCTCTACCTCGCGGGGCTCTCGCAGACCGTGCGCTGCGTCCTGGGATTCGTCGCCTTCACCATGGTGCTCCTGATCACGCGCGACCTCGCCCTGGCGTGCATCGCCCTGGCGGCGGGGGCCGTGGCGTCGCTCGTCCTGCTCAGCCTGCCCCTCGCCTACTTCGAGACCGAGCGCAGCCTGCCGCTCAGCCTCCCCGGCGTGGGGGAGCTCTTCCGCGAGTGCTTCCCGCTGTTCGCGGCGCTGTTTTTCTACAACCTCATCGACTCCATGCCCAAGTTCGCCATGGAGGGGGCCCTGTCCTACGACAACCAGCTCTACTACAGCGCCATGTTCTTCCCTGCGAACTCGATCCTCATGATCGCCGGCTTCGTGTACAAGCCGCAGCTCGTGCGCCTCGCGCGCATCTGGGACGACCCCGACAAGCACAAGCGCTTCGACCTTCTGGTCCTGGCCATGCTCGCCGCGATCGCGCTCATCACGGTGGTCGTGGCCGTCTTCATGGGCTGGTTGGGGATTCCCCTGCTCAGCCTCATGTACGGCATCGACTTCGAGCAGTTCAGGAGCCTGACCTACGTGATGGTGGCCGCGGGCGGCATCTGCGCGTGCATCGACTTCGTCTACCAGATCATCACCGTGCTGCGCGCCCAGAGGCAGGTCATGCGGCTCTATCTGGTCGCTCTGGCGTTCAGCGTGCCGGTGGCGCTCCTGCTGGTCAACTTTGCGGAGCTCTCCGGGGCCGTGGTGGCCAGCCTCGTCTCGATGGCGATTCTCTTCGTGCTGCTCGTGAGCGAGTACGCCACCATCAGGCGACGCCTGGAGCGCGGCTACTAGACGGCTACGAGAAGAGCGGCGGCTCTTTGGGTGACGGCTCCTGGCCGTCTCGGCGAAGCCGCGCCGCGCTCGTCCAGAGCCGTGAGAAGCTCCAGCGCCTTCACGGCGACCATCTGCCGGTCGGCTCCGCAGCGAGGATGGTCTTGCCCAGGCTCTTCCACGTCCTTATCAGCTCGCGCAGCTGCAGGGTCGCGTCGTAGTCCAGGTTGGCCGAGGGCTCGTCGAGCAGGATGGCCTCCGGATGCGCCGCGTCTACGGAGCCGCAGGCGATCTTTTGCCTCTCTTTGCCCGAGAGCTTGAAGATGCTGCGACCCATGAGGTCGGCAAGCCCGAAGCGGTTCACCGTCGCCTCGAGGCACCCCTTGATCTGGTCCACCGGCATGCCCCGATTCTCGCAGGCAAAGGCCAGCTCGCTTGTGGTGTCCACGTTGAAGGACTGCGAGCGCGGGTTTTGGAAGACGGTCCCCATCCGATGGGCCGTCTCCCAGAGCTCCTTTTTTGGCGACCGGCTCTGCGCCCACGTTGACCTCCCCCTCCACCCTTCCCGGGTAGTAGTTGGGAATCAGACCGTTGATCAGACGCAGGATGGTGGTCTTCCCGCACCCTGAGGGACCCGTCAAAAGCACAAACTCCCCACGTGCACCGACGGGCTCGCGCCGAGCAGGCAGCCCCCCGCTGCCGTCAGGCGGGCTTATCTCGCGGGCACCCTGCTCGCCGGCCAGGACCTCCTGGCTCTCAGATCCGTAGAGGAAGCTCACGTGGCTGAGCTCTACCATAAGCGTCATGCGAAACCCCCAGCTCTCCCAGCGCCCAGGTCACAAAGGCAGCGACGCAGACGAGGATGAGCAGGGGGCACATCATGATGGGGGCCAGCCGGTACTCCACCATCTTGAGCACGCAGTGCAGGGGCATGAGGATGGGAATGAAGCCGAGGGGCATGACCGCCCGCCATGCACACCACGGCGAGAGGGGCCGTGAAGATGCCGACGTTGATGAGGTCCCTGCCGTTGACGCGCCGGGGGTTGAGAGACGAACTCATGAGGTGACTCCTTCTTGGGATGGTCCACGTCCACGCGAGGCGGTGCAGGGAAAGCTTCCCTCTTAAGTTAGTTAAGGATAACTAACTCGTCTACACCCATACAGCGCTTTTGTTCCGCATAGCCTTGAGTTCAGGCCCAGGCAGACGCGGCGGGCGCGGAGGAGCGCTAGCCGAGGGGCTTATCGTCTTCGTCGCCGTCCACGTCATCCTGTCCGAGCTCGCCCGCGACCTCGGGGGCGTCCGCGTCGCCGAGGTCGATGCCCCGAAGCCGGCGCTCCATCGCGTTGGTGCGCGTGGTGATGATGCTGTCGACCGTGTTGCCCGCCGTGTCGATCTGCTTCTTGGCGCGCCGCAGGGCCTCCTGGTACCTAGGGAGCTCCGCCTTGACGGCCTGCAGGGTGCGCAGGACCTCGTCGGTGCGTCGCTGAAGCCTGAAGGTCTGGTAGCTGAGCTGCAAGCTGTTGAGCAGGGCCGCCATGGTGGAAGGTCCCGCCACGTTCACGCGATAGTCACGCTGCAGGCACTCCACCAGCCCCGGCATGCTCACCACTTCGGCGTAGAGCCCCTCGAAGGGCAGAAACATCACGGCGAAGTTGGTGGTGTCGGGAACCGAGAGGTACTTCTCGGAGATGCTCTTGGCCTCGTCCTTGATGCGACGCTCCAGGCGGGCACGCGCGGCCTCCACGCTGGCGGCGTCGCCCGCGTCCACGGCGTCGCGCAGGGCTGCGTACGCGTCCCCCGGAAACTTGGCGTCGAGGGGCAGCAGGACTGGCTTCCCCTGATCCACGGGCAGCCTCACGGCGAAGTCCACGCGCTCCGAGCTTCCCGGCTTGACGACGACCTGCGCGCTGTACTGCTCGGGCGCGAGCACCTCGGAGAGGATGGCGCCGAGCTGGACCTCGCCCAGGGTGCCGCGAGTCTTCACGTTGGCCAGGACCTTCTTGAGGTCACCGACGCCGCTGGCCAGACCGCGCATCTCCCCGAGCCCGCGGTCGACGGCCTCGAGCTGAGTGTTGATGGTCGAGAAGGACGCGGAGAGCCTATCGCCCAGCGTCTTGGTGAGGCGCTCGTCCACGGTGCGCCGCATGCGCTCGAGCTGGGCCCCGTTGTCCGTCCTGATGGCCTCGAGCTGCGTGGAGACCGTCTGGCCCACCACTTCGAGGCGCTTGTCGAGGGAGTCGCGACTGGTCATGAGCTGTCCCGCGACGTCCTGGCGCAGCTGGTCCATGCGCCCCGCCACGCCCGCCATCTGCCGAGAGACGGCGTCCAGGGAGGTCCTCGTGGCCGCCGCGCCGTCAACCTGAGCGCGACCGAGGCGCTCGAGCGACTCTGCCAGACGCGCCTGCCCAGCCGCGAGGCGCTCCACGTCGGCGCGCAGCTGGGCGAGCGAGGCGGCGACCGCCTCGTCTGACCTTGATCCTCCGGCCAAGAAGTGCCTGGTGACGACCACCGTGATCACGACCACCGCCGCGATGGCGATGACGGTCCGGACGAGCAGCACGACCCCCATGGCGTTTCCCCCAAAAGCTCCGCGAACCAGCGACCACGGGCATCATAGCCGATTGCCGGGTCGAGGGGACTTCGCCGCCGCTGCCACCCCCCCCTTGACGGCGCCGCGTGGCGCGTCTATTCTGAGCCGAGCGGAATGAGGTTCTCCGCGGGGCTCCGAGCCCCGAACCGCCGATGAGGCTGATGACTTCTGTCCGAGACGCACGGCGTCTGGGCAGAGGTCATTTTTTATGAGCGAGAAAGGTGCGTCACATGCGCGAGAGGGTCGAGCGAGTCGCAAGGTCATACGGGAGCGTGGCCCTTCTCGGCGCGGTGGGCGTGCCCATCGGCGTGGCCGTGGGCGCCGTCGACGCCGTCTTCGGGCGGACGCTGCTCGCCATCGGCGACCTGCGCGCGACGCATCCCGCCCTCATCGTCTGCCTCCCCGCCGCGGGCGCCCTCATAGCCTGGGCCTACCTGCGCCTGGGCAAGAACACCGGGCGCGGCATGGGGCTCGTCTTCGACGTGGGACACGGGCACGAGGACGCCATCCCCCTGAGGCTCGTCCCCCTCATCATGGGCGGGACCTGGCTCACGCACCTGTGCGGCGGCAGCGCCGGACGCGAGGGCGTGGCGGTCCAGATCGGTGCGACGCTCTCGCACTGGGTCGGGCAGCACCTGCCCCTCAAGAATCCCGGGAACACCTTCCTCGTGGTGGGCATGGCAGCCGGCTTCGCGGGGCTCTTCGGGACGCCGCTCGCCGCCACGCTCTTCGCGCTCGAGGTGCTCGTGGCCGGACGCCTGGAGTATCGGGCTCTTCTCCCCTCCCTCGTGGCGGCGCTGGCCGCGAGCACGACGTCAGGCGCGCTGGGGCTCGCGAAGTTCGAGGTGGCGCTCAGCGCCCCACTCACGCTTGACGCGGGCACGCTCGCATGCCTCCTTGTTCTGGGCGTGGCCTTTGGCGTGGTGGGCGGCGGCTTTGCCTGGCTGCTTGGGGGTGCCAAGCGCATCCTGGGCGCGCGCCTCGAGAACCCCATCGTCCGCATCGTCAGCGTGGGTGCCGCCGTAGCCGTGTGCCTGCTCGCGCTCGGGCAGGGGCGCTACGCCGGGCTGGGAACGAACCTCATCGCCGCGAGCTTTGCCGAGGAAGGCTCGGGCGTCCTGGCGTGGGACTGGCTCCTGAAGCTCGCGCTCACGATAGCCACCCTGGCCGCAGGCTTTCAAGGCGGCGAGGTCACGCCACTGTTCGCCATCGGCGCGACCCTCGGGGCAACGCTCGCGAGGCCTCTGGGGATGGACGCGGGCCTCGTGGCCGCGCTCGGCTACGCGGCCGTCTTTGGCAGCGCGACGAACACCCTGCTCGCCCCCATCCTCATCGGCGGCGAGGTCTTCGGTTTCGCGTACCTGCCTGCGTTCTTCCTGGTCTGCTCCGTGGCCTACCTCTTCAACCAGGACAAGTCCATCTACGCGCTGCAGGAGCGCATGGGAAGCCACGTGTCCGTACGGAAGTAACGGCTGGGGAGCCCCGCGAGCTCTTCTCCCCCGCAGATTCTGGCTTTTGTGAGAGCGCGCCCACAAAGAACGCATACGACTTCTCGCTCACCTGCACGTTCTTCTCGCCAGGCGCATAAACTCGCGTGTCGCTCTCACAAAAGTCACAGGGCAAAAAGACGAGAAATACCTCTCACCGGGCGGCGTTCATGCCCGTCGCTCGCGCTTGGCCGAAGTAACGATCAGCGTTGGCCAGACCCTCGATGCTCATCCCCGTGGCATAGAGCACGCCCCTGAGCGTGCTCTATGCCACGTCGCGCAGGAACCCTTGAAGCTGTCCACCGCCACCTCGAGGTCCTTTCTCACCGTGGTTTGCGCCGTGACAAAGAGGTACCAGTCCCTGCTCTCGAGGGGATTGGGGAGGCTTCACGTTATAGAGGCAGTACGTCCGGTCGATCAGTACCCTCTTCATGCGACCCCCCTCCGGTCCTAGCGTCGCGCAGCCTCGCGCTCCTCGACGCGCATGAGCCAGGCCTCGCGCTCCTTGACGTTGCTCTGGTCCAAGCCACCGAAGTTGTACCAGGCGCGCTCGGAGATGCCCAGCTGGGCGAGGGTTCCATCCGTGAAGGCCGTCGAGATGGCCTCCCTGAGGTGCTCCGTCGACTCGGAGGAGGTCGTGTAGACGTCCACGTGTCCGATGCGGCCGCCGAGCGTGCCCACGAGTCCCTGACCCGTGGCCTTCCAAGAGAAGCCCACGAGCATGACCTTGTCGAACCAGCCCTTGAGCAGGGCGGGCATGTCGTTCCACCAGACGGGATACACGAACACGAGACGCTCCGCGCGCTCGATCAGAGACTGGTAGCGCGCCACGAGCGGGTCTGCGCTGGAGCCCTCGTTGTAGGTTGCCAGGTCGGCGGCCCTCATCGTGGGGTTGAAGCCGTCCGCGTAGAGGTCGCACACCTCATAGGTGCGATTCGCACGGTCGAGCCCGGCTTGGACGGCCGTGAGCACGGCGTGGTTGAAGCTTAGATCGTAGGGATGGCAATAGACGATTAGCGTATCCAGGCCCCTCAATGTCCCGTGCCCCCTCTCGGATGTTCGCGCAGAAGCGCCGTACTTTTGTAAACCCTACCACGACTACGCCGAGAAGAGCCGTACGTGGAAACTTTTTATCTATCCCCGGTAACATTCAGTGGGTTCTTCGACACAATCACACGTCGTGACCCGCGAGGATTTTCCCGTCGAGCGCGTGTAGCAGAGTGAACACAAGCGGCTGTCTGCGACATCGAGGATGTCCGCCCCATGCGCCATGCACCGCGAGGAAGCGCGTCCGAAGCAACGCACCGGGCGCTCATCATCGCAAAATGCCGCGTATGGGACGGGCATTCTCTATAGTTGCATGCTTTGGACCGAGAAGCTCGCAGGGGGCGCACGTCCCACGCGTCCTGGGCGTCCTGGGCGTCCTGGGCGTCCTGGGCGTCCTGGGCGCCCTACGCGCTCGGCTCTGCGCTCTTCTCGCCGGCGGCGAGCTCGGCGAGCTTGGCGCGATACGCCGCCGTGATCACGGCCACGCAGCCCTGCTTGCCCAGCTTGGCACGGTTGACCACGAGGTCCTTGCCGCTCGTCATCTTCCACTTGCCGGCGCTGTAACGCTTGTAGAAGAGCTCGCGCGACTTCTGCATCTCACGCACGAGCCGCGCGCCCTTGCGACGGGTGAGGCCGCGCTTGTCGCTCACGATCTGGATGCGGTCCTCGAGCGGCGCCGTCACGAGCACCGCGATCATGTTGGGGTTGCTGCGCAGCAGGTAGTCGGAGAGGCGGCCCTCGATGATGCAGCTTTCGGTGGCCCCCAGGTCGACGATGACCTCGGACATGGCACCAAAGAGCTTGTCCGAGAGCGTGCGCGAGTCGGTCCGGTCGGGCAGAAAGGCCGTGATCTCGGCGGCCATGCGCTCGTCGTAGGCGGCCACCTGGTCCACCGTCTCGCCGGCGCGCAGGGCGCTGCGCACCAGGATCTCGTTGTCGTACAGAGGGATGCCCAGCTCAACGGCGAGCAGCTTGCCGATCTCGTGGCCCTCCGCGCCAAAGTCGCGCGCGATGGTGATGACCACGGGCTGGCCCGCGCGCTCGGCCGCGAGCCCCACGACGGCGTTCGGGTTGACCTTCTCGATCACTTCCATGACTCCCCCTTATGCTGCCACGATGCGACGCTGGTAGGCGCGCACCAGAAGCGAGATTCCGAAGTTCAGCGCGAAGTAGAGCAGGAACACGAAGCCGTAGAGCGCGAGCACCTGGCTGAGCTCGACCGCATGCGCCATGACCACGTTGGTGGTGTACATGAACTCGGCCACGTTGATGCCCGAGAGGTACGAGCTGTCCTTGATGACCGTCGTGCACTGGCTGAACAGCGCCGGGATGATGGCCCTGAAGGTCTGCGGCAAGATGATGTGGATCGTGGACGAGAAGAACCCGAACCCCTGGCTGCGCGCGGCCTCGAACTGCCCGTCCGGGACCGAGTTCAGGCCGCCGCGCACGATCTCGGCCATGACGGCGGAGGTGAACAGCGTGAACGCGAACACCGAGATCAAGATGTCGGAGCCTTGCACCGTGAAGTAGATGAAGAGAATCCACAGGAGGTTGGGCGTGCAGCGGAAGAGCTCGATGTAGGCGCTCACCAGAAGCGAGAGCGGGCGCGGCGCGTAGCTCTTCACCAGGGCGAGCACCGTGCCCAGGATGATCGAGCAGACGATGGCCAGAGCCGAGATCTCGATGGTCTTGAGAAAGCCGCCCATGATGTAGACGAGGTTGGTCGCGTTGAAGATCTCCATGAGCTACGCCTCCTTCGTGGACGCGGGAGCGGGCTCGGAGGTGATCCCGGGAATGACCTTGGCGCGCGGACGCTCCTTGCTGCGCTTCTCGAGCCGCTGCACGAGCAGGGCCAGGGGGAAGCAGATGATGAAGTACAGAAGGCAGCAGATGAGATAACCCTGGAGATAGCCGTAGAGCGAGACGAAGTTGTCGGAGCGATACATCAGGTCGCCGCCGGCCACCAGGGCCAGGACCGAGGTGTTCTTGACCAGGTTGAGCGCCTGGTTGCACAGGGGCGGCAAGATGATCTTGAACGTCTGCGGCAAGATCACGTACGCGTACGCCTGGACGCGCGAGAAGCCCTGGCTGCGCGCCGCCTCCATCTGCCCGCGCGGCACAGCCTCGATGCCCGTGCGGATGACCTCGGCGATGTAGGCGGCATGGTAGAGGCCTACGCCCAGAAAGCCTAGCACGAACGGGGCGATGCGCACCGGCTGGTCCGCACCGGTCAGGGCCTGCAGGAACTGCGGGCCGGCCATGTACATGAACAGCACCTGCACCGGCAGGGGCGTATTCTGAAAGAACTCGACGTACACGCGGGTCACGCCGCGCAGCACCTTGGAGCGCGTGGTGGACAGGACGCCCAGGAGCACGCCGAGCACGAGCGAGAGCGCGAGGCCCGCCACGACCACCTGGAGCGTGACGGCGAAGCCCGCCCAGAAGGTGTCCATCTCAGAGAACGCCGCGGACCATCTGGCCGCGTCAAGAAGTCCCGCCAGCATCTACACCAGCCCCCAAGCGTCAATCTCGTCCGCCAGCCAGCCGCTCGCGTCGCAGTCCTGCACCGCCTGGTCGACCGTGGCGGAGAGGTCCGAGTCCTTCTTGGTCGCGATGCCATAGCTCTGCTCGCCGAACTTGACGTCCGGCTCCAGGAGCTCGACGGTGTCGTTCATGTAGCCCGACAGCGTGGAGCGGTCCATGGCGAAGCAGTCGATGTTGCCCGCGTCGAGCGAGCTCTTGATGAGGGGATACCCTGAGAACGCCAGGAACTCCGGCGTGGCGTCGATGGCGTTGTCCTGGAGCATCTGCTCCACGAGGCTCTGGGTGGTGGCCCCCTGAGAGACCCCGACGATCTTGCCGTCGAGCTCGGAAATCTTGGTCATCTGGGCGCGCTTCTTCACCATGAGGCCCACGTAGTCGGTGCGGTAGGGCGTCGAGAAGTCCCACGACTGCTTGCGCGCGTCGGTGATGGTGTAGGTCGCGCAGACGATGTCGAGCTGGTCGTTGTCGATGAGCGGGCCGCGCGTCTTGGGCGTGACGTCGGTGAACGACACGAGGTCGTTCGCGCGGGCGGTCTCGTAGTCGACGTCAAAGATCGCGGCGGCGACCTGGTAGCATAGGTCGACCTCCATGCCCTGGTAGGTGCCGGACGCGGGATCGAAGTAGCCGTAGCCGGGCACGTCCTTCTTCACGCCCGCATTGAGTCGACCGCGGGACCGCACCGAGGCGAGCTTGGAGCCCGAGGCTGTGGAGGAACCCGAGGATGAGCCAGCGGAGCAACCCGCGAGCGGTGCCAAGACGAGCGCGCCGGACAGGGACACGCCGCACAGGCCCAGAAAGTCACGCCGAGAAAGACCTCTTGTCATGGCGTGCCCCCTTAGTGCAGGATCTTCGCGAGGAAGCTGCGGCAGCGCGGGTTGTCGGGGTGCTCGAAGAAGTGCTCGGGCGTCCCCTCCTCCATGATCTGGCCGTCCTCCATGAAGATCACGCGGTCGGCCACCTGGCGCGCGAAGCCCATCTCGTGCGTGACGCACATCATGGTGATGTTTTCCTGCGCGAGCTCGACCATGACGTCGAGCACCTCCTGGACCATCTCGGGATCCAGTGCGCTCGTGGGCTCGTCGAACAGGATGATGGGCTGTTTAGTGCACAGGGCGCGCGCGATGGCCACGCGCTGCTGCTGGCCGCCGGAGAGGTTCTGGGGGTACTCGCCGGCCTTGTTGGCCAGCCCGACGCGCTTGAGCGCGGCCAGGGCGATCTGAGTCGCCTCGTCCTTGCTCTTCTTCTGGAGCTTGATCGGCGCGAGCGTGAGGTTGCCCAGGACCGTCATGTTGGGATAGAGGTTGAACTGCTGGAACACCATGCTCGAGTACGTGCGGGCCATCTCGAGGTGGTTCTTCCTGGTGAGCGGGGTTCCGTCGATGAGAACCTCGCCGGAGGTGGGCTCCTCGAGGTAGTCAACGCAGCGGATGAGCGTGGACTTGCCCGAGCCTGACGGCCCGATAATGACGAGCTTCTCGCCCGCGTGTACGCTCAGGTTGATGTCCTTGAGCACGTGCAGGTCCCCGAAGTACTTGTTGAGACCTCGGATCTCGATCATGTCGGCCATAGATTGGGTCCTCCCTCTTAGCTCGCACGCTCTGAGGTTATGTGAGCAATAAATTATCTGCCAACCCCGCCCACCGCGCAAACAGAGTTAACGAACCCGAACCAACCGACCTCCGAGAGCCATGCTCGCCGCGCGGCACTCCGCGAGCCCGAGCAGGCCACCCAGCCGCCCCCGCCGCCTCTGGCCCTCGCCCTCAGGCGACTTTTGAGCGTGCACGATGCGCGAAATGAGCCGGAGGGCGAGGGGCCAGAGGCGGCGGGGGCGGACCGTAGCCTAGTCCAGCTCGCGGGTGCCCGTGTAGAGCTGCCAGTATTCGCCGCGCTGGTCGAGGAGCTCGGCGTGCGTGCCGCGCTCGACGATTCTTCCCTGCTCGAGCACCATGATCGCGTTCGCGTTTCTCACCGTGGAGAGGCGATGCGCGATCACGAACGTGGTGCGGCCGCGCATGAGGGCGTCCATGCCGCGCTCGATGAGGGCCTCGGTGCGCGTGTCGATCGAGGAGGTGGCCTCGTCCAGGATCAGCACCGGCGGATCAGCGATCGCGGCACGGGCGATGGCCAGGAGCTGCCGCTGCCCCTGCGAGAGGTTCGAGCCGTCCGAGACGACCGGCGTGTCGTAGCCGCGCGGCAGGCGGCTGATGAAGCTGTCCGCGTTGGCCACGCGCGCGGCGGCCACGACCTCCTCGTCGGTGGCGTCGAGCTTGCCGAAGCGGATGTTGTCGGCGATGGTACCGCCGAACAGGTGCGTGTCCTGCAAGACGATGCCCAGGGAGAGGCGCAGACTCTCCTTCCGGATGTCGCGCACGTCGATGCCGTCGTAGGTGATCGAGCCGGCGCGCACGTCGTAGAAGCGGTTGATGAGGTTCGTGATCGTGGTCTTGCCCGCCCCCGTGGAGCCCACGAAGGCGATCTTCTGGCCCGGCTTGGCAAACAGGGAGAGGCCCGCGAGGACTGTCTGGCCCCTCTCGTAGCCAAAGTCGACGTCGTGGAAGCGCACGTCCCCGGCGAGCGGCGTGAGCGAGCCGTCGGCGTGGCGCCATGCCCAGCCCTCGGCACCCGAGGCCGCGCGGCTCGCCTCGACGTAGGCCGCGCGCACGAGCGTGACCGCGCCCTCGTCGACCTCGGGCTCGCGCTCCATGGCCGCAAAGATCCGCTCGGCTCCGGCAAGGGCGGTCAGGATGAAGTTCCCCTGCTGCGTGAGCTGGTTGATGGGCATGGCCGCCTGGCGAACAAAGACCAGATAGGAGGCGAGGCTACCCGCGTCCACAAGGCCCCTCATGGCCATGAGTGCGCCCACGACGGTGACCACTGCGAAGTTCACGTACGAGACGGCCACGGTCACGGGGACCATCGTCGAGGCGTAGGACTGGGCCGTGGTCCCGCTCGAGCGCAGGCGGTCGTTGAGGCGGTCGAAGCCTCCCAGGGCTTGCCCTTCTCGGTTGAAGACCTTGACCACCTTCTGGCCGGCCATCATCTCCTCGACGTAGCCGTTGAGCTCGCCGAGCGTGACCTGCTGCGCGTCGAAGTAGCGATGACTACGATGCCCCGAGAAGCGCACGTAGGCCGCGATCGCGAGGTCGCAGGCGGCCGTGATGAGCGTGAGGCGCCAGTCCAGGACAAGGAGCAGCGTAAACGTGCCCACCGTCTGGATGAGCGCCTGCACCGCATTGGCGAAGCTGTTGTTGAGCGCCTCCGAGACCGTGTCCACGTCGTTGGTGAAGTAGCTCATCACGTCCCCGTGGCGCGTGTGGTCAAAAAACGACAGCGGCAGGTGCATGATGCGCGCGATGAGGTCGCGACGGATGTCAAAGACGACGCGCTGGGCGGCGCGCACCATCGTCTGCGTGTAGCCGAGCGAGGCCACCACACCCGTGGCGTAGATGGTCGCCGTGAGCGCCACGACATGCGCGAAGCCCGCCTCGTCTCCCGTGGTCACGGCGTTGACCACGGGCTTGACCATGTAGGTTCCCACGAGGTTGGCCGACCCGCTCACGCACACGAGAAGAGCCACGACCAGAAGCTGCCAGCGCGCGTGACCCATGTAGGAGAGAAGAGCGCGCAGGGTGCGGCGCAGGTTCTTGGGGCGCGCTCCCGTCTGTCCCCTAGCGGCCATGCTCCACCTCCCCGTGTATGCCCGAGCCGATCTGTGACTCGTAGAGCTCCTGGTAGATGGGATCACCTGCGAGAAGCTCCTCGTGGGTTCCCACGGCGTGGACCCTCCCGTCATCGAGTATCACGATCTGGTCGGCGTCCATGACCGAGTTCACGCGCTGGGCGATGACTATCTTGGTGACGTCCGTGAGCCCCGCGAGGTTCTCGCGGATGCGCGCGTCGGTCGCCATGTCCACCGCACTCGTCGAGTCGTCGAAGATCAGGACGCGCGGGCGCTTGAGCAGCGCGCGGGCGATGCACAGCCGCTGCTTCTGGCCTCCGGAGACGTTGTCGCCCCCCTGGCCCAGGTCCCCGTCGAGCCCGCCGATGCGCTCGAGGAACTCGTCGGCGCAGGCGATGCGACAGGCCTCGAGGAGCTCCGCGTCGCTCGCGTCGTCGTCCCCCCACTGGAGGTTCTCGCGCACGGTGCCCGTGAAGAGCACGTTCTTCTGGAGCACCATGCCCACGGCGTCGCGCAGCGCCTGGAGGTCATAGGCGCGCACGTCGGCGCCGCCGACGCTCACCGAGCCCTCGCTCACGTCGTAGAGCCGAGCTATGAGCTGCACGAGCGTGGTCTTGCCCGAGCCCGTGGAGCCCAGGACCCCCACCGTCGAGCCCGCGTCGAAGCGCAGGCTGACGTCCTCGAGCACGTTCTTCTTGGCATCGGGGTGATACTTGAACGAGACGTGGTCGAACAAGACGGTGCCGTCCGGCACGTCCGTCTTGGCCACGGGAGCCGAGACGAGCGCAGGCTTCTCGGCCAGGACCTCGCCCACGCGCCGCACGCTCGTGAGGGCGCGCGCCGTGAGCAGAAAGACGTTGGAGATCATCATGAGGGAGTTCACGATCTGCAGGACGTAGCTCATGAAGCCCGTGAGGGTGCCCACCATGAGGGTCCCCGCCATGATCATGGAGCCGCCGCGCCACAAGATGAGCACGCAGGCCGTGTACATGGCCAGCTGGAAGACGGGGGTGTTGAGCACCGCACCCCTGAAGGTGCGCGTGGCGGTCGAGGCCAGGTGCGCGTTGACGGCGTCGAAGCGCTCGGCGACGTAGTCCTCGCGGACGTAGGCCTTGATCGCGCGGATGGCGGCGAGGTCCTCCTGGAGCACGTCGTTCAGCTGGTCCATCACGCCCTGCATCACGCGGTAGAGGGGGCCCACGTGCCGCACGATCAGGAAGAGCGCCACCGCCAGGGCCGGCATGACGAAGACAAAGATCAAGGCGAGCGGGGGGCTCATGACCACGGCCAGCACGAGCCCCATCACGAGCATAACGGGCCCGCGCAGGAGCGGCCTGAAGCCCGCGACCACGGCGTTCTGGATCACCGTGACGTCGCCCGTCATGCGCGTCACGAGCGAGGAGACCTCGAACCCGTCCAGGTTGGAGAAGGCGAAGCCCTGCACGTGGGCGAACTCGGCATGGCGCAGGTTGGCACCGAGCCCCATGGCCGCGGTCGCCGAGAAGTGCGCGTAACCCGTGCCCAGGGCCAGGGCGGCCAGCGCGCAGAGCAGCATGAGGGCGCCGCGCGACCAGACGACGGAGAGGTCGCGTCCCATGATGCCCTGGTCGATGACGGAGGCCATGAGCAGCGGGATGCAGAGCTCGAGCGCCGACTCAAAGAAGACACACAGGCCGGCGGTTACAAAGCTCCTGCGATATGTCCCCAGGGCCCGGCCCATGACGGGCAGCTCGCTCACGAACGCTCACCGCCTCGCGTGGCGCGCCTGAGGTTGGCGTAGGCGCGCTCGAGGTAGCGTGCGAAATGCCCCCGCTCGTCTGGCGAGAAGCCCTCGAGCATGACGTCCTGCTCCTCGTCACAGCACAGGTCCCATGCCGCCGCGGCGGCGAGGCCCTTATCGGTGAGGCGCAGGCACTTGGTACGCCGGTCGGAGGTGGGCACGCTCTGGGCGAAGCCGGCGCGCTCGAGCGAGTCGAGCATGCGGCTCACGGTGGCCGGGTCGGTCTCGAAGAAGTCGGCTATCTCGCGCTGGGTGGACGGCCCGTACACGGCGATGTAGGTGAGGAGCTTGGGCTGGCCTGGCCCCATCCCCAGCCGCGCGATGCGGGGGCGCAGGTAGGCACGCTGGGCGTGGAAGGCTCGATAGAGCCTCATGTGGAAGTCCGCGAGCGAGCGGCCCCGGGGCCTTTCCTCTGATGACATGCGACGGAACTCCTTGCCATAGCAACTGTTGATAAGACAATCATACGACGCGGGCAGGGGGTGTCAAGGTCATCATCCAAGGGTCAACCGTCGGATGAGGCTCGCTTGACGTCCCCGGCGTGCGGGCTTTTCGGCGGCACGGCCTTCTCGTCGAGGTGACCTCTACTTTACCCCGCCCAACCCGACCTGGCCCAACCTGACCGCCCGACCCGATCAAACCCAATTCGACAAACCTTACCCGGCCCCAACCCGACCTTACCACCCAACCCGACCTCAACCGCATGCTAGAAAACTTTTATGCAGGTCTCCAGTCGTACATAAATCTTTTCTGAGAGGGTTCCTTTTGACCCTCAACAGGGATTTCTCACCAAGATTCTTACTTTATGTCGATTCGATTCGCACATAAATGTTTTTCGATGCAGAGAAGGACTGGGGGCTCGTGGCCAACTCGGAAACCCCCAGGCTGAGCCCACATCTGCGGAGAATCCCTTACGGCTCGAGGGCCGCAATCGGGATGATGAGGATTCCGTCGTCACGACGATAGGCGAAGTCTCCCCTGCCCACGAGAAACGCGAGGAATTCCGGCTGCCGCGCCTGCGCCCGTGCGTTGGCGGTGACCTTGCGCTTGAATGCGAGCAGCCGCTCGGCAGCCGCGTCGTCGACCTTGAGGTCGGAGAGCTTCACCTCAAGGGCTCCCCAGCGGCCATCGGAGAGCTCGATGACAAAATCGACCTCGAGGTCCTTCTCGTCACGGTAGTAACAGATCTTGTTGGCGGCACCGGGCATGACGGAGAGGTAGACGCGCAGGTCTCGCAGGCAGAGTGTCTCAAAGAGCCCGCCCAGCGTCTGCGTGTCGCGCAAGAGGGTCGAAGGCGAGGCGCCGATCAGGGCGGCGGGAAGCGAGGGATCGATGAGGTACCGCTTCGGCCTCACGCGGACGCGGCGCTTTGCACGCAGGGGCGGCTCCCAGCCACCCAGGTCCTCGGTCAGATAAAGATCTGAGAGCATCTGGAGATAGGCGCTCGCGGTCCCTCGCGTGCGAGCGGGTGAGCCGTCCTCGCCCATATCGACTGCCAACGTCGCGTACGTCACTGCCTGGGACGTGTCGAAGGCGAGCGAGCGCATGAGGGCAAGCGAGGTTGCCGAGTCCTTGCCCAGTTTGGGAACATTGACCTCGTTGACGCTCCTGATGTAGTCGGCGGGCGTCTCCAAGGCGAACTCGTCCTCGAGGCCCATGATGGAGGGCCACCCTCCTCGGCAGCACCACCGCGCCACGTCAGCTATCTCGGTTCCGCGCCTCACGCCTTGAATCGGCGCCCCGTCAAACAGGCTCGCAAAGCTCACGCCGCCCTTGGCGTCATCAGATTCGAAGAGCCGTAGGTGACAAACCCGCTGCCAGAGGATCGAAGCCTCGAGCGGATCGAGCAAGGGAAACAGGGCGCACCCCATTCGTTGAACGTTACCGACAGCTTCCGCCGAGAAACCCGACTCCAAACTGCCGATAACATTCAACGAATGACAGAGGGCAGGGGTAGCGCCCCCACCGCGGCTCTATTCTGATGCGAAGGAGCCCGACTCTACAGGAGCCTGAGCGAGACCTCCTTGAGCTGGGCGGAGCTCACCTCGGAGGGGGCGTCGCTCATGAGGTCGGAGCCGGAGGACGTCTTGGGGAAGGCCATGACCTCGCGGATGGAGTCCGAGCCCGTGAGCAGCATGCACACGCGGTCCAGCCCCAGCGCGAAGCCTCCCATGGGGGGCGCGCCAAAGCCGAGCGCCTCCATGAGGAAGCCGAACTGCTCCTGGGCGCGCTTCTCAGTGAAGCCGAGCAGCTTGAGAATCCGCATCTGGAGCTTGGCGTCGTGGATGCGCATCCCGCCGCCGCCGGCCTCATAGCCGTCCATGACGAAGTCGTAGGTGTGGGAACCCACCGCCAAGGGATCGGACTCGAGCAGGTCGAGCTGATCCTCGTCGGGCTGGGTGAAGGGCTGGTGCTCGGAGGCGCAGCGCTTGGAGTCTGCGTCCCAGTGGAACAGCGGGAAGTCGACGACCCAGAGGAAGTCGTGGCCCGCGCGCTCGACGCCCAGCGCGTTGGCCATGTGGCTTCGCATGCCGCCCAGGATCTGGTCGGCGGCGAGGCGGTCGGCCACGGCGAACATCACGAGGTCGCCGTGCTCGACGCCCATCTCCGCACGCAGCGCGCACATCTCGTCGTCCGAGAAGAACTTGACGATTGGACTATTAATCGAGCCGTCCTCGCGAAAGGCGATCCACGCGAGGCCCTTGGCGCCAAAGCCGGCCGCCACGTCGGCGAGCTTGTCAATCTGCGCGCGCGGCCAGGTACCGGCGCCCTTGGCGTTTATCGCCTTGACGAACTGGCCCTTCGTGGCCGCCGCCCCCGAGAAGAGCTTGAACTTGGAGGCCGAGAAGAGCTGCGTCACGTCGTGGAGCTCCATGGCGTAGCGCGTGTCGGGCTTGTCGGTGCCGTAGGTGTCCATCGCGTCCCAGTAGGAGATGCGGCGCAGCGGACAGGCCATCGTGACGCCCACGCGCGAGAAGGCGTCTGCGAGCACGTCCTCGAGCGCGCCCATGACGTCGTCCTGGTCGACGAAGCTCATCTCGACGTCCACCTGCGTGAACTCGGGCTGGCGGTCGGCGCGCAGGTCCTCGTCACGGAAGCACTTGGCGACCTGGTAGTAGCGCTCCACGCCACCGACCATGAGCAGCTGCTTCAGGAGCTGCGGGGACTGCGGCAGGGCGTAGAAGTGACCGGGCTGGGTGCGGCTCGGCACCAGGAAGTCGCGGGCGCCCTCGGGCGTGGACTTGAACAGGGCCGGGGTCTCGACCTCCATGAACTCACGACCATGGAGCGCCTCGCGGATGGCGAAGGTAAAGTCTGAGCGCAGGCGCAGGTTTGCCATCATCTTGGGACGACGAAGGTCGAGGTAGCGATAGCGCAGGCGCACGTCCTCGGAGGTCTCCACGTGATCCTCGATCTGGAAGGGGGGGGTGCGCGAGGTGTTGAGGACGTCGATCTGGGAGACGAGGACCTCGATGTTGCCGGTGGCGAGCTTGGGGTTGCTCATGCCCTCGGGGCGCTGGCGCACAACTCCGCGCACGCGCACGGGCCACTCGGGGCGAATCGTCTCGGCGACGTGAAACGCCGAGCCCCCGGAGTGTTCCGGGTCAAACGAGACCTGCGTCACGCCCGCGCGGTCGCGCAGGTCGACGAAGATGAGCCCGCCGTGGTCGCGGCGGTGCCAGACCCAGCCGCATAGCGTGACCTCCTGGCCGATGTCGGCGCGACGCAGCTCTCCGCAGGTGTGGGTGTGCATAGTGCGAGAATCCATGTTCCGTGACCTTTCGTCTCTGCCGCCCCGTGCCGTACGGGCGGCTTCCCAGCAGACGGTGACGGGGCGTAGACGGCGCACGTCACACGTGAGGGCGATTGTACTACGCAACGCAAGACGGGAGCCCAGCGCGTGGTTGCTGAAAGCAGACGGTAACGTGATGGGCGGCGGGCTCGTCGCCGCGCGCGGTCTCGGCACCAAACCCCCGTGCTACGCTAGGCCCAGCCAACAGAAAGGGGCGCCATGGATCCCTACACGACGGTGGTGTTCGACCTCGACGGGACACTGCTTGACACTCTGGCCGACCTCGAGGCATCTGTGAACCATGCGCTCGCGCGGGCGCACCTTCCCGCGCGCACGACCGACGAGGTGCGCCTCTTCACGGGCAACGGCATCCGTCGGCTCATAGAGCGCTCAGTGAACGAGGATCGCGAGCACCCCGCAGACGCCTCGACCGTCGAGGCGGTCCTCGAGGAGTTCAAGCGCCACTACGCCGCGCACTGCCAGGACCACACGGCTCCCTACCCCGGCGTCATCGAGCTCGTCGACCACCTGAAGCACGCCGGCGTGCGTGTGGCCGTGGTCTCAAACAAGGCTGACTTCGCGGTGCAGGAGCTCGTCGAACGACAGTTTCCCGGCACCTTCGACTGTGTGCTCGGCGAGTGCGAGGAGGCCGGCATCCGCAAGAAGCCCGCGCCCGACATGGTCAACGTGGCGCTCGAGCGCATGGGCGGCGAGCGCGCGGGACTCGTCTACGTAGGCGACTCAGAGGTCGACGTCCAAACCGCCCAAAACGTCGGGTGCAGCTGTCTTTCATGCTCGTGGGGCTTCCGTGAGAGGGGCTGGCTCGTGCGCGCAGGCGCCACCACAATCGTGGACGCCCCCACCGAGCTGGAGCGCGTTCTTCTCGCCGGCGCTGTGTGACCGCCCGCCCCCACACTTGCCGCCATTTCCCAAACCGACGCATGGCACGTGGCCGTGGAGGTTATAGTCTTCAGTAATGTCCGTCTGGTAGTCCGTAGAAAGGAACCGCCATGGGAAAGAAGGCTGCCGAGGCCCTCGACATCAATTACGCCGACCTGGCCGAGTACCTCCACTGCAATCACTCTGTCTACATGAGGATCGACTCGTCCGTCTACTACCTCACCGACGCCAATTACGAGGCCTGGCGCGCCCAGGACACCAGTCGCAGGAACGACAAGAACCACTTCGTGGACTGCTCCGAGCTCGTCCCCACCGTTGACGAGTTCCTCGCCCTCCCCTTCATCCATGGCAAGACCATCAAGGACGCCTTCGAGCACGCCACCTTCTATGCCTCCCTCAAGGGCGAGAAGGACTGAGCGGGCTTTTTCGTGATAAGAGCAGCGCGGCTGGCACCCTATGCGTGCCAGCCGCTTTTTCTCAGTATGGACTGTTACAGGGCCCCGCCGTCTTGAAGGAGCCTCTCAGGGGCTCCACTCAGGATTGTGGAGCATTTTTGATATTGGGGCGCATGGTACGTACACCGTATCGGCTCAATTCGATTGCCAACTGGCCAAACGTCAGAGTCGGTCCAAAAAGGTGTGCCAGGCATCAAAAAAGCGCGCCAATCGTGGCGGTGGGGACGAGAGGGGCGTGGCAACGGGCCGAGAAGCCCGACGACAAGGACGCGGAATCCGGCGCGCGGCGCGGCCGAGTCAGAGACGCGCCGCGCGCCGGGAGCCGCCAGCCCCTACCCCCGCTCGTGCCCGCGCAGGAGCATGCCCTTGGACGTGAGGTAGGTCACGAGGAAGTAGCCCCCGTAGAGCACGACCACGAAACCAACGGTCACCATGAGCGCCGTGCCGATCTGGAAGCCCGTCATCAGGAACACGATGTCGTTCACCACGGAGAGGGCCACCGCCGCATGGGCCACGGCCACCACAAGCGGGAACAGGAAGTAGATGCCTATCTGCACGAGCAGGGCCCGGTTGACCATACGCCGCTCGGCACCGAGCTCGAGAAGCAGGCGGTAGCGGCCCACGTTGTCCGCGGCCTCGGAGAGCTGCTGGAGCGCGAGCACGGCGGCGCAGCTCACCAGCAGGACGAAGCCAATGTAGATGGCCAGGTAGCTCACCATGACCGTGGTGCCGCTCGCCTCGGCGAGGGTGGACAGGGCCGTAGTGTAGCTAAAGACGGGCCAGGGGAAGACGCCGTCGTCCTGCGTGTAGAACACGTCTGCGTAGTCCTTGTCCAGAGCGTCGGTGAACCGTGGCTCCACGTCCTCGCGCGCGCCGCCGTAAGAGACGTTCAGGAGGGATCGGACCGGAACCTCGCCCGCGGGGACCGCGTCGTCGGGCACGACCAGGACGCCCGTAGTCGTGCCGCCGCTCCCGTCGGAGAGGGCCTCGTCGACGACGCGCGGACCCGTGAAGGCGAGCTCTCGGCCCCAGACGCTCACGGTGGGGTTCTGCTCGGTCGCGGCGTTCCAGAAGTCCTTGAGCGAGAGGGTGTCAACCCACAGGAGGCAGCCATCATCGCCCAAGTCGACCGGCTCCTCCCCCACGAGCGCGCGCAGGGCGTTGTACTGGGAGACGCGCACCACGTTGACGTGCGTGTCTCCCGAACCCTCGAGCGCCTGGCCCATGGTCGCACCCCAGGCGTAGTCCGTGTTGCCCACGAACCATCCCATGGTGGGCAGCGCCTCATCCTCCGGCCGTCCGTAGACGTCGACCTGCTGCGCGGCGGAGACGAGCGCATCCCAGTCGGGCACGTCACGTCGCAGGGCGGCAACCATGTCATAGCCGTCGTCGGCGGCGGCACCCTGCGTGTAGCCCACGGAGAGGCCCGAGGGATACGTGAAGAGGCTCGCGTCATAGACCGAGGATCGCAGCGCAGACTCGTTGAGACCCGTCGCCACCGAGAACCCCGTGCACACGCTGCAGATGGCCAGGAAGAGCATCGCGCAGACGAGCGAGATGGACAGCCATGCCGTGTTGATGCGACTGTTAAGCTGGCGCAGAGTGAACATGTTGAGGCCCGAGAGGTAGGCCCGCTTGCTCGACTGCACGAGGCGCAGCAGAAAGCCCGAGAGCGAGAAGAAGAACAGGAGCGTGCCCACCGTAACGAGCCCCGTCGCGATGCCAAAGTACGGCCCTTCCTCCAGCATGCCGTGATCGAGGAGGGTGCGATAGGCCACGCCGATGAGCGCCACCGAGCACACGAACAAGACGACGGAGACCGGAAGGCTCCTCAGCTTGACCCGCTCGGTGACCCTGTCGGCGTTGATGAGGTCGATGAGCTTGTAGCGCGAGACCGTGAACACGTTGAACACCAGCGTCACGAGGAAGATCACCGCGAAGCAGAGGATGGTGCGCGCGCAGGCGACCGACGAGAAGACGAAGGCGAACTCCGAGATCGTGGCCTCAAAGAGCCGAGCGGTGACGTACATCATGAGCTGCGAGAGCCCCACACCCAGGACGAGCCCCGCCGCGAGCGCGCCAGCACCGACCGCGAGCGTTTCCACCACGATGATGAGCGACACGCGCGAGAGGTCCATGCCCAGCGTGAGGTAGATGCCAAACTCGCGCTTGCGCCGGCGGATCAGGAAGCGGTTGGCGTAGACCACCAGAAAGCCCAGGATGACCAGGACGAAAACCGAGACGCCATTGAGAATGTCCACGATCTGCCCGACGAGCCTGCGCTGGTCGGCGGCAAGATCGATCACGGCGGTCTGCTCCGTGATCGAGCCGAAGGCGTAGAACACGCAGACGCCAAAGGCGAGCGTCAAAAAGAACACCGAGAAGTCCCGGAAGGACTTGCGGACGTTTCCGAGGGCGATCCTAGCGTACATCGGCGTCCTCCCCCCCGAGGAAGGAGACGACGTCCATGATCTGGTCGAAGAACTGCTTGCGCGTCTTGTCCCCGCGCACGACCTCGTTGAAGAGGCGGCCGTCCTTGACGAACAGGACGCGCCGGGCGTAGCTCGCGGCGGACGAGTCATGTGTGACCATGATGATGGTGGCGCCGTCCTCGTTCATGGCCTCGAAGCTCTCCAGGAGGCGGCGCGAGTTCTTGGAGTCGAGGGAGCCCGTGGGCTCGTCGGCCAGGACCAGCGTGGGGTCGCCCACGATCGCGCGGGCCACGGCCACGCGCTGCCTCTGGCCGCCCGACATCTGGTACGGGAACTTGTCGAGGACGTCGGAGATCTCCAAGCGCTCAGCCACGGCCTCCACGCGCGCGGGGATGCCGCGCGCCGAGACGCGGTTGATGGTGAGGGCCAGGGCGACGTTCTCGCGCGCGGTCAGGGTGTCGAGCAGGTTGGAGTCCTGGAAGACAAAGCCCAGGCGCTCGCGGCGAAAACGTGAGAGCTGGCCGGACTTGAGCGCGCAGACGTCCTGGCCGTCCACCAGGACCTGACCGGAGGTGGGTCGGTCGATCGTGGAGATGCAGTTCAAAAGCGTCGTCTTGCCGGAGCCCGACGGTCCCATAAGGGCGATGTACTCGCCGGCGGCCACGTCGAAGCTCACGCCGGCCAAGGCGCGGGTGACGTTGGAGCGGCTCCCGTAGAGCTTCTCGACTTCCTTGCAGGACAGCGCCAGGCGCGCCCTGGCCGCGCCCCTGCTGCTGGCGGCGCGGACGTGGGCGGGCGCCGGGTCCGGCGCGATGTGTGAGGCCACGATGGTTCCCTTCGACGGGATGGTCAGTCGCCTACGATACTGCGCCCGCACGGGTCCGCGCGCCATCGGACTGGCTTATCGGCCCCTTACGTTTTTGTCACCTGGGCATGCGCGGCCCGCCGAGCCTGCCGTTATGCACGGAACGGCTCCTTTGAGAGCCCGTTCTGTGCGCCCCGGCAGGCTCGCCGAGAAGAGCCGCAAGAAGAACCTGCCGAGAAGAGGCCGCAACGGAAGAGTGCCCCTGCGCGCAGACGTGCGAGCAGGGGCACCTTAGTGACGAGCAGACCAGAGGAGGAGAAAATCAGGCGCTCGCCTGGGCGAAGCGCTCGGAGGCGTCGGCCCAGTTGGCAATCTTCCAGAAGGCCTTGACGTAGTCAGCCTTGACGTTAAGGTAGTCCAGGTAGTAGGCGTGCTCCCACATGTCGAGCTGGATGATCGGCGTGATGCCCGCGGGCACGTTGGACTGCTGATCGTAGAGCTGGAAGATGAGCGGGCGACGGGCGACGCTGTCCCAGCCGAGCAGAGCCCATCCGGACCCCTGAATCGTGGTCGCGGCAGCCGTGAAGTGGGCCTGGAACTTCTCGAAGGAGCCGAAGTGCTCGTCGAGGGCGGCCGCGAGCTCGCCGTCGGGCTTGCCCCCTCCGTCGGGTGAGAGGTTCTTCCAGAAGACGCTGTGGTTGATGTGGCCGCCCAGGTTGAAGGCGAGGTCCTTCTCCAGGCGGCTCACGTTTGCGAAGTCGTTCTTGTCGCGCGCCTCTTCGAGCTGCTCGAGGGCGGCGTTGGCACCGTTGACGTAGGTCTGGTGATGCTTGTCGTGGTGCAGTTCCATGATCTTGCCCGAAATGAAGGGCTCAAGTGCGGAGTAGTCGTAAGGAAGATCGGGGAGCGTGTATACGGCCATGACGTTGTTCCTTTCACTCTGTAATTGATGGACAGGGCAAGACATACCCCTTCGCACGGGGTGCTAACACCAGAAGTAAAGAATGGCTAACTTGGTTGGTGGGGCGTCTGGAGAACCCAAGGCAGGAGGGGCTTCCGCAGGCCCGCCGCGGACTAGCGCGGCCGATGGGTCTCTGACTCCGGGAAGCCGATGAAGACCGTGGTGCCCCGCCCCTCGGCAGACTCGAGCCAGACCTCGAGGTCCATCTTCTCGCAGAGCTCGCGCACGAGGTAGAGCCCTATGCCGGTGGAGCGCGCGAAGCGGCGGCCGTTCTCGCCGGTGAAGCCCTTGTCGAAGACGCGGCCCACATCGGCGGCCGGAATGCCGATCCCGTCGTCGGCAAGGCGGAGCTGCGTCTCCCAGGCGTCGAGGCCCGTCTTGCGACGTGTGGCAGAGATGCGCACGTGGGCCGCGCCCGCGCCGGGCCTGCGATACTTGGCGGCGTTGGCGAGCACCTGTCCCACCACGAACGAGAGCCACTTGGGGTCCGCGCGCACCGTGAAGTCGAGGCTCGCGAGCTCGGGCGTCACGCCCGCAGCGATGAGCGTGCGCGCCTTGTGGCGAACGGCGTCTCTCACCGCCTCGCCGAGGTCGACCTCCCTGATCTGGAAGTCGCGGTCGAGCGAGGTGGAGCGCGCGTAGTAGAGCGCCTGCTCGACGTAGCCCTCGATGACATCGAGCTCCTCGTCGATGGACTCGCACGCCGGGGAGGGGTTGTTGTGCGCCACGAGGCGGGCCGCGGCGATGGGGGTCTTGATCTCGTGGACCCAGGTCTCCACGTACTCGCGATAGGCGCGCTGGCGGTGCCGGGAGTCCGCGACGCGGCCGCGCATGTCGCGCGACGCGTGGGAGAGGGCGTCGTAGAAGAGCTGGGCCTCGGTGGGGCCCGGCCGCTCGAGGAGCTCCGTGGCCAGGTAGCTCTCGTCGAGGGCGTCGATCGTCTGGGTGAGCTCGCGATAGAAGCCGCGCCGGTGCGCGTAGTCCATGGCCAGCGCGACCAGCACGGCCACGCCCAGCGTGACGCAGACGAACGTGACGAGGGACGGCTCGACCCCATGGGCCACCAGGGCCAGCGCCACGAACGCGAGGGAGAGCGCGCCCACGAGCAGCGGGGCGGCGCGGTCCCTGAGATAGGCCCCCGGTCCCATAGCCCTACTCCACCAGGTAGCCCATGCCGCGCCGGGTGCGGACGAGGCCCTCGACGCCGATCTGGGAGAGGGTCTGGCGCAGGTGGGAGACGTTGACGGTGAGGGTGTTGTCATCGACGAACTCGTCGGTGGCCCAAAGCTCCTCCTGGATGCGCTGGCGCGAGACCACGGAGCCGGCGCTCCTCATGAGCAGGGCGAGGATGCGCAGCTCGTTCTTGGTGAGCTCCGCCGTGCGCCCCGCAGCGCTCACGCAGCAACGCGCGGTGTCGAGCGTGACGCCGGCGTGCGTGATCTGGGAGGAGAGCTCCTGCTCCCCGTAGCCACGCTTCAGGACCGACGCCACGTGGGCCAGGAGCACCTGATTGTTGTAGGGCTTGGCCACGAAGTCGTCCGCGCCCAGGGACAGGGCAAGAAGCTCGTCCATGTCGTTGTCGCGACTCGTCACCACGACGATGGGGACCTGGCTCTTGTGGCGGACCGCGCGACAGACGTACTGGCCGTCGACGCCCGGCAGGTTGAGGTCGAGCAGCACGAGATCGGGCGCGATCGAGAGGATTTGCGTCGCCACATCGGAGAGCTCCGTGGGCGCGAGCGCCTCGTAGCCATTGCGCTCCAGAAGGAGGCAGAGCTCGTCTCTGATGCGGGCATCGTCCTCGATCACGAGGAGCCTTCTCATGGTGCCTCCCTCTTCACGTGCGTGGCGTGAGGATAGCATACGCGCGTGCGGGGGGGGCGCGCAGGGGCCATCCTCGCAGTGGCAATCAGGCCCGCGTATCCCCGTTTGCCACCTCCGCCCGACAAAAGCGGCCGTTGACCGTATTCGCGGGTCCGCAGGCGCGGGAACGACCTACCATTATGTAATCAGTTCAAACAACAAGTTTGGTGGTGAGGGACATGGGTCAGTACGTGGTGGTTGAAAACGAGGGACGTTATTGCTTCAACCTGTGCGCGAGCAATGGTCACATCCTGGTGTCGTCGATTATCTTCCCGTCCAAGGAGGAGTGCGAGAGGGGCATCGAGTGCGTGCGCGCAAGCGCCCCGGACGCCGAGATAGAAGACGCGACCGTCGATGCCTTCGATCGCGAGAAGTCCCCCAAGTTTCGCATCTACGAGGATTTCGACGGTCACTTCTTCTTCCGCTTCATCACCGAGGACGCGGGTGACATCGCACGCTCGCACACCTACGAGCAAAAGGAGAGCCTCTTCCGCCGCATCGAGCGCATGCGCGCCGAGGCCGACTCCTCACTCGCCGCAGACGAGAACTAGCACGCGGAAAACCTCCCAGCCAGCAGGGTCCCGTCCGAATGGATGGGACCCTTTTTGCGAGGCCACGTCGAACCGCCGGCTACGCGACGTCCGTCTGGGCGAGAAGGGCACGGGGCGCTCCTCCCGGCCTACCCGACGTGCGGCTCGGACGGCACATACACGGCGTGGGGGCGTCTCTCGGCGCGACAGCGAATCATCTCGGCGGCAATGGAGACCGCGATCTCGGCTGGGGTGACCGCGCCGATCTTGTCGCCGATGGGCAGGTGGATGGCATCGACGTGGGTCTCGGGGAGTTCACGAGAAATGAGGACCTTGCGCGCGAGGGCCGCCTTGGCGCGACTCCCGATGCAGCCCACGTAGGCCGGACGAGTCGGCAGGACGCGCTCGAGCACGTCGATGTCGGCGGCGTGGCCGTGCGTGAGAATCACCACGTAGTCGCGGGCGGTGACGCCCACCTGGTCGGTCAGGGACCGGAAGTCACCGCAGACGACCCGCTCGGCGGCGGGAAAGCGCTCGGGCAGCGCCGTTTCGGGGCGGTCATCGTAGACCACCACGCGAAAGCCCACCGAGGCGAGCACCCCCACAAGGGCCTGGCCCACGTGTCCACCGCCAAAGACGTAGCACACCGGGTCGGGTCCCACGGGCTCCGTGAGACGGGCCGTCTGCTCGTCGAAGACCACGACGTCGGGCAGGGGCTCGGAGGGGGCATCCGTGCCCTCGGCGCTCACGACCCTGAGCTCGGGAGCGCTTGCGTCGTGCCAGTCCTCCACGACCCATCCAGCCTTATGGGCGCGAAGAAGCCCCAGGAGCGCGGACAGGGCCGCACGGTCACGCCCGTTGAGCCTGCGCGTGGCCAGGAGCGCGTCGCCACCGCACGCCATGCCGGTCTTGGCATGTGTCTCCCACTCGAGCCGTGCGCGGGGCTCGGGGTCGCTCACGAGCTCGTGAGCGCGCTCGATGGCGATCTGCTCGATGCGCCCGCCCCCCACGGTCCCCAGAAACGTGCCATCGGCCAGCACGGCCAGGCGAGAGCCCTCGCGGCGCGGCATCGAGCCTCGCGCGGCCAGGAGGCTCGCGAGGCCCACGGGCCGACCCGCTGCGAGCTCGGCCTCCAGTGCCGCGGCGAACATGACGTCAGAAAGCTGTCCGGACATGGGTCCCCTCTTCTCTTCTCGATGGGTCAACTTGATTTCTCGCCTCGAGCTGTCGTTACATTCTTAAAAGAATGGCGATAGGCACGGACTCCGCATGCGTCATCTCTAGGGGCAGCATAGGCTAACCAGAAGTTAGGCAGCCTAATAGGTTTTCTTGAGGCTCCCGCGAAAAGTCCCCGCAAGGAGACGCGTGCGCTCCTACCGCGCGCAGGTGGCAGGCCCCCCGCGCAGGATCTCGAGGCCGTGGGCGATCGGAGAGATCACGGCCTCGAGGTTCTCGACGGCCGCCTTGGGGCTGCCGGGGAGGTTCACGATGAGGGTGCGCCCGCAGATGCCCGCGACCTCGCGCGAGAGGCAGGCGCGCTCGGTGATGGCGGCAGATGCGGTGCGCATGGCCTCGGGGATGCCGGGTGCCAGGCGCTCGCAGACGGCCGTCGTGGCCTCGGGCGTGACGTCGCGCGACGAGAAGCCCGTGCCGCCCGTGGTGAGCACGAGCGCCATGTCTTGGGCCACAGCGTCTCTGATCGCCTCCTCGATCAGGGCGCGCTCGTCCGGCACCACGCGAACGGGGGCTACCGCGTAGCCGCGCCCCTCGAGGAGGTCGGCGAGTGCGGGACCGGACGCGTCGGCGTAGGTGCCCCGCGCGGCGCGGTCGCTCACGGTGATGACCGCGGCCGCGCGCCCCCTCCCGTCAGCGGGCGCGAACTGACCCTCGCGTGCATCAAAAGCCATGGTTACCTCCCAAAGGGGCAGGTTGGGTAGGTACACGGCTTGCAGCCGAGGCACAGCCCGCCCTCGCCCATCGTCGAAAAGTCCCGGCGCTCGAGCTCGATCCCGGCCGCCACGCGCGGCAGGATGAGATCGAGCACCGTGGCCCTGCTGTACATCGCGCAGCCCGGGACGCCGAGCACGGGAATCGGACGCGCGCCGACGGCCCCGTCGAAGTAGCCCACGAGCAGCATCGCGCCCGGGAGCACGGGCGAGCCGTAGGTGACCACCCGCGCGCCCGCGCGGCGAATAGCACCAGGGGTGTTGTCGTCCGGGTCCACGCTCATACCGCCCGTGCAGACCACCAGATCGACGCCGGACGCGCGCGCCACGTCGATCGCGTCGACCACAGAGTCCACCTCATCCCCCGGCGTCGCGCGAAAGCCAACCTCAATCCCGTAACCTGCGAGCTTGTCCACGATCACGGGCGTGAAGCGGTCCTCGATGAGGCCCGAGGCCACCTCGGAACCCGTGGCGATGACGGCGGCCGTCCGCAGCACGTAGGGCGCCACCGCAAGGAGCGGCTCCGCACCCGCAGCAGCCTCAGCGGCGGCGAGGCGATCCTCCGCGATCACGAGCGGGATCACGCGCGTCCCGGCGAGCACGTCCCTCGCGCGCACGCCGAAGTTCCCGCGCCTCGTGGCCACCATCACCTCGTCGGACGAGTTCACGGCCACGAGGCGCCCGGAGTCCACGCACAGGACGCCGTCTGCGGTCGCGACCACGTTGATCTTTCCCTCGGAGGGGGGTCCCGCCACCTTGGTGTGGGGTCCTAGGAGCAGCGCCGCCATGCGGCGCGCGGCGTCGTCCTCGTGGACCATGCCCTCCTCGAGCTCCCAGACGTAGAGGTTCACCTTGCCCATGCTGAGAAGGACGTCCACGTCCTCGGGCGCGACCACGTGCCCCTTCTTGAAGCGCGGACCCTTGCTCTTGCCCGGGATGATCTGCGTCATGTCGTGGCAGAGCACCTGCCCCACGGCCTCCTCGGTGTGCACGAGCCTCATGACCTCTCCTCTCCCGCCGACCCCCTGCCGGCCCTCGGACCCCACGAACGAACGTCAGCCTAGGGGCGCCTACACGTCCCTCACGCGCACGGCATCTCCCGCCTTGACCACGCCCGGCCGCGTGACCACGCCGAAGATGCCCTCGGAGGGCATCACACACGTCCCCGTGAGCCGGCGGATCTCGCAGTCGTTGTGGCAGGTCTTGCCGATCTGCGTGACGGCGAGCTCGGCCGTACCCACCTCGAGCACGGTGCCCACCGGCAGGAGCTTGAGGTCGAGGCCGCGCACGAGCACGTTCTCGGCGAAGTCGCCGGCCCCCAGGTCGGGAAAGGTCGAGCGCATCGTGTCCACGGCCTCGTCGGGCAGAAGGCTCACCTGGCGGTGCCAAGACCCCGCGTGCGCGTCCCCGGCCACGCCCGAGCCCACGACGAGCTCAATCTGGTCCACGGGACGCTTTCGCGTACCCTTCTTCTCGCTCACGCTCACGGCCACGACCGTGCCGCACGGGGCGGAGGAGCCGCCGGCCACGAAGTGCCCGGACTTGCCTCCGTCCTTCTCGAGCAGACGCACCTCCTCGATCACCATGTCGCGCTGGTGCGCCTTGAGCATGTCGTAGACCGTGAGGGCCGCGACCGAGACGGCCGTGAGGGCCTCCATCTCCACGCCCGTCTCGCCGCAGCAGCGACAGGTCGCCTCTATGCCCACGCCGCCCGGCTCGAGCGAGAAGCGCACGTCGACGCCCGTGAGCTGGATGGGATGGCACATGGGCACGAGCTCGGAGCAGCGCTTGGCGCCCATGATGCCCGCGACCTGCGCGACGGCCAGGACGTCGCCCTTCTTGGAGCCTCCCGTGCGCACGAGCTCCACGGTCGAGGGTGCCATGCGGACGAAACCCGCCGCGCGCGCGGTGCGCGCGGCCTTCTCCTTGGCCGAGACGTCCACCATGCGGGCACGCCCCTGCTCGTTCACGTGCGTCAGATCGTCCACGCTCATCCCCCTATTTCGTTCATGGCCCGCAGAGACTCGCTCACGTGGGCTTCGTCCATGCTATGATGCGCCGGCTTGGCGGCTATGCCGGCGAGAAGCGCCTCGTGCAGCCCCTGCTCGTCGAGCCCGCGCAGGTTGACCTCGGTCGCGGAGTGCAGGCAGGGCTTGAGCCTGCCGTCTGCCGTCACGCGGATGCGCGTGCAGCCGGCACAGAAGCGGCAGCTCATGGGACGGATGAGCCCCACGCGCCCGGCCCACCCGGGCGCCGAGAAGAGCTCGGCCACGCCGTCGTGGTCCACGCAGACCAGCTCGGGCACCGCCTCGAGCACCGTCTCGGCGTTCATGAAGCGCGCCCGCGGCCAGCATGCGGCCGGCCCCATGGGCATGAGCTCGATGAAGCGCACGTCAACGGGGTGGTCGCGCGCAAGCGCGGCCAGCCGGGGAACGTCCCGGTCGTTGACGCCGCCCATGAGCACGCAGTTGAGCTTGGTCCCCGTGAATCCCGCCGCGCGCGCCGCCTCGAGCCCGGCGAGCGCGTCGGCGAGGTGCCCCCGGCGCGTGATCTTCTCGTAGCGGGCGGGGTCGAGCGAGTCCAGGCTCACGTTCAGGCGGTCGAGCCCCGCGGAGCGCAGGTCGGACGCGATCGGCGCGAGCAGCGTGGCGTTCGTGGTCATGTCGAGCTCCTCGACGCCCGGAATCGCCCGCAGCATGCCCACGAGGTCCACGATGCCCAGCCGCGCGAGCGGCTCGCCGCCGGTGAGGCGGACCTTTCTCACCCCGAGCTCGCAGGTAGCGCGCGTGATGCGCACGAACTCCTCGAAGGAGCAGATGTCGCTATGGGAGAGCATCGGCACGCCGTCGGCGGCCATGCAGTAGGTGCAGCGGCAGTTGCAGCGATCCGTCACCGAGAGCCGCAGGTACTCGATGGCCCTCCCCTCTTTGTCACGCATCGTTTCCTCCTCGAAGGGGCATCACGTCCGCGGGCGCCACGCGGACCACGAGCTCGGACGGGTCACCCAGGGCCGCCCACGCGTCCTTCTCGCACTCGTAGCGCAGCTGAGCCGCCCCGGGCGTCTGGAGCATCACGATCGTGGAGAAGGTGCTGTCTATGACGCGCGCGACGCGACAGGGAACTAGGTTATCACTCGAGCCCGTTAACGCTCCCGAGGTGCCCGCCCCCACGACCTCGAAGTAGTGGGCGCGCACGCCCACGTGCGTCACGTCCGCGCCCGCCGGCTGCGCAGCCGCGAGCGTGATGCCCCAATCTGTGCACGTGAGCTGCCCGTCTGCCTCCGCGTGCGCGCGCGAGATGTTCTTGCAGCCGCTGATGAGCGCCGCCGCGAGCGTCCGGGGTGTCTCGAAGAGCCCGGCCACCGTGAGCTTGTCCTCGGAGCGGCCCTGCGAGACCACGCAGACCGTGTCGCACATGCGGTAGACCTCGTCACGGTTGTGGCTCACGTAGACGGTGCCTCCGGGAAACGCGTGCAGGACGTCAGTGAGCTCGAGCTCGATCTGCCAGCGCAGATGCCCGTCGAGCGCCGAGAAGGGCTCGTCGAGCAGGATGAGCTCGGGCGTGCCCGCCATGATGCGCGCCAGGGCGACGCGCTGCTGCTGGCCGCCGGAGAGCTGCGCGGGGCGCTTGTTCTCGAGCCCCTCGAGCCGAAAGGCGCGCACCTGCTCGGCCACGCGGCGCGCCCGCTCCACGCGGCTCGCGCCCAGGACCCCGGCCGCGATGTTGGTCGCAACCGTCATGGTGGGGAACAGCGCGTACTGCTGGAAGAGGTAGCCCACGCGCCGGCGCTGCGGGGGCAAGTTCACGTGCGCCGCCGCGTCGAAGAGCACGCGGTCGTTGAGGACGATGCGTCCCTCGTCGGGGGTCAGCACGCCGGCGATGCACTTGAGGGTCAGGGACTTCCCCGAGCCCGAGGGACCCAGGAGGGCGAGCGTCTCGTGCGCGTCGTCCGTCGCAAACGAGACGTCGAGCGAGAAGTCCCCGAGGCGCTTGCGGATGTCGACCAGGAGGCTCATGCCCTCGCCCCCCTCCCACGCGCTCGTCCGCTCCTGGACTCCAGGAGGTTCATGGCAAGCAGCACCACGGCCGAGATGGCCAGGTTCACGAGGACCCACGTAAGCGCGCCCGCGTCGTCGCCGGTGCGCCAGAGCTGGTAGACCGTCGTGGAAACCGTGGCCGTGTAGCCGGGCGTGTAGCCGCAGATCATGGCCGTGGCCCCGTACTCTCCCAGGGCACGGGCGAAGGCGAGCACCCCGCCGGCCATGATCCCCTGCGCGCAGGAGGGCATCTTGACACGCCAGAAGACCCAGCGCTCGGAGTGGCCCAGGGTGAGGGCGGCATCGGCGAGGGTCTGGTCGAAGGACTCGAAGGCACCGCGCGTCGTGCGGTACATGAGCGGGAAGCTCACGACTACCGTGGCGAAGATCGCGGCGTACCAGACCATGGTCAGCTTGAGATTCAGGAGCTGGGCCACGAGCATGCCCAGGGGTCGCTTGGGGCCCAGAAGGAGCAGCAGCAGGTAGCCCACCACGGTCGGGGGCAGGACGAGCGGCAGCGTGAGAACCACGTCGAGCACGCCCTTGACCACGCGCGGCGCGCGCACCACGGCGTTGGCGAGCCAGACGCCCAGGAAGAACACGATCACGGTCGAGATAAGCGCGATGCGCACCGAGTTTATGAGCGGATACCAGTCCATGTCCCTCTCGACAGCTCCTCCTCCTACAAGGCCGCCACGTCGTCGACGGATGCCGGCGTGCATGGCGGCCACGATTACCGAGCGCCTGCTCGCTACTTGCTGGCGAGCGGCGTGAACCCGACCGCCTCGAAGTCGGCCGACGCCTCGGAACCCTGGAGGAACTCGAGGAACTGGGCGGCACCATCGGGGTCGCCCGCGTTCTTGGTCGCGGCTGCCGGGTAGACGACCCTGCCGCACATCTCGGCGGTCGCGGAGTCCACGACCGTGAGGTCGGCGGAGTGGGCATCGGTCTGGTAGATGATGCCGCAGTCGACCGCGCCCTCGGATACCTGGGAGGTGACCTCCTTGACGTTGGTCCCGTAGGTGACGGACCCGGAGCTGGCGAGCGTATCCTCGTCGAGGTCGTAGTAGGCCAGGATCTTCTGAGTGTACTGGCCCACGGGGACGTCGGAATTGCCCATGGCCATGAGGACGTCGCCAGACTGGAGCATCTCGGCGAGCTGGTCGAAGCTCTCGATGCCCTTGGGGTTGCCCTCGGGCACGACGAGCGTGACCTTGTTCTCCAGGATGTCAAAGCGCGTGGCGGTGTCGATCAGGTCGAGGCCCTCGGTGTTGACGTCCGTCGAGGCCGCGGCGTCGAGCTGGTCCATCTGCTTCTGGCCGGCCGAGATGAACACGTCGCAGTCCGCGCCCTCCTGGATCTGGGTCTTGAGGGTGCCCGACGAGTCGAAGTTGAAGGTGACCTCGTACTCGGGGTTGGCAGCCATGAACTGGTCGCCAGCTTCGGTCAGGCTCTCGGTCATGGACGCGGCGGCGAAGACAACGATCGGGGTCTTCTCGGCGGCCTGGTCCGTACTCGCAGTGGTATCGGTCGTGGGGGCGGCGCTGCCCCCGCAGGCCGCGAGCACCGCGGCCATGCCGACGACCGCAGCCCCGCCGGTAATCCTACGGGCGGCTTCCTTAATCTTTCCCATCTTCTCTCCCTTGGTTCGAATACGTGTCCTCTTCTAGCACGAGTCCTTTTCGTGCAGGTACACCGTTATATTGATAAAAACTCAACGTTAGGCATGACAAAAGGTAGAGTCCTTGCAGAGGGAGCGTCGCGGCCCCTACGCTCTCAGGCCCCCCGTCAGGTGGCAGAGCGCCTCGAGCACGCCTCCGCCCACGGCGCGCGCCTTGTCGGACGAGGTGAAGCAGTGGGCGCGCTCGCAGCGCGGGTCGATATCGCCGGACTTCATGCCGCAGGTGACCTCGACGCCCTCCTGGAGGAGCCCTCTGAGAACACCGTTGATGGTGCAGGTCATGGGCACGCCGGAGACTACGGCGGCTACCTGCCCGGCGCGCACGACGTCGCCGATGGCGAGACGCGGCTCGAAGATACCGTCGGCGGGGGCGCGCAGCACGCGGTCGGCCGAATGCCCCGCGATAACGCCGGGGATGCCCGTATTGGGAGCCGCGGAGCCCTCGTAGATCGCCTGACCGAGGTAGTGGCCGCGCTTGGTCTCCACGACAGCGTGGCAGTCGCGGCCGGCCGTGAAGCCGGGGCCCACACCGATGACCACGGGCGCCATGTCGGGCGTGGTCCCCAGGTTCTTCTTGGCCAGAATCGCGTCCACGAGCGCGTCGGGGACGAGCTCGGCGGCCGAGGAGCCCCCGGGGTCCACGAGCACCGCCACCTCTTCGGACACCACGATCTTGCGAGCGTCCTCAACGTCCTTGGCCCGCACGGCCCGCACGTCCTCGACCTCGCACGAGCCCAGGCGAATCGCCTCCGAGAAGCTCACCGTGCGGCGAATCGACGTGGGCACAGCCAGGTCGCACATCACGATATCGCATCCCGCACGATGCAGCCTGAGCGCGACGCCGGTGGCAATGTCTCCCGCCCCGCGAATCTCGACGAGCATGAGGCTCTCCCCTCTGCGCGCCCGTCCTCGCGGCCGCGCGTGGCTGAGACGGAACATCTGCCCTGCCTCAGCCGATATAGTAAAATAACAACAACGCATTCCCACTTGAACCCGTGGTCCTGCTCATAAAACGCCTCGCAAGAACCATTCACACTATAAGTCATGATACCAAATAATTTGTATGGATTCTCTCGAATCCCCTAGGCGTCACGTCCTTGGCGGGCAGCGGTCTGTGACCCTATGCCGGGTCCTGCGCGGTGAGGATGCGCTCGATCTCGTCGTCGGTGAGCTGATAGTCGAGGTAGGTCGCGTAGAAGTCGGAGACCTTCTGTCGCATGTCGAGGTCCGAGAAGAGCTCCGGGTGCAGGGTCGCCGCGGCCCACTGAATCTGGAGCAGCTCTTCGACGCCGTAGCGATCCCAGCCAAAGACCCCCTTCGGGTTCACGTAGACCCGTCCGCTCTTGACGGCGCTGATGTCGGCCCACGCCTCGTCGGCGAGGATCTGGTCGACCTCGTCCGCCTTGCCCGTGATGATGACGTCGGGATTCCAGCCAATCACCTGTTCGAGCGAGAACGTGGCCTGGGCGTTGCCCACGGTCGACTCGGTATTGGCGTTTCTGCCACCGGCCACCTCGATCCAGTTGTCGATGATGGTGCCCGTGCCGTCGAGCGTGAGGGTGTAGACGGAGTTGCCATGCAGCACGCTCGGGCGCTCGTCGTCGGTGAGCCCGTCCGTCTGGGCCTTCGTATCGGAGAGGGCCTGGTCGAGCTCCGCGACGTAGTTCTGCGCGATGGTGGGAGCGTCCCCGCCAAAGACCTCGGCCGTGAGCGTGACGGACTGCCTCATCTCGTCGAACGTCTTGAACATGCAGTTCACCAGGGGGATTCCGGCGCTCGCGAGCTTGTCGCGCAGATCGTCGGTGGAGTCGAAGACCACCTGCGGCTCAAGCGCCACAAGGTCCTCGTAGTTGAAGTCCTTGCCGAACATCGTGGTGGCCTGGCTCATGTTCGGAGCCACCTGGTACATCCAGGGAAAGCTCTTGGGGTCGCAGTGCGTGGCCACCATGCCCTGGGCCTGGTTGAGCATGATGGAGACCTCGTTGTGTGCGAACCAGCCGTCCGCGTACTGCGTGATCTCCACGGGAAGCTCGACCTCGGTGCCTCCCATGTCCGTCACCGTGTGCGTGGCGGCCGTGGAGGCGTCCTCGGAAGCACCCGCGTCCGAGGTCGAGTCCGACTGCAAGCCGCCGCAGCCCGCGAGGCTACCCATCGCCGCGAGGCCGCCGAGAAGCCCGCCTCCCCGCAGAAAGTCGCGACGGGAGAGGCCAGACGCCTGCCGCACGTCGTTCTCGCCGATCTCGTTGTTCGCGTTTCTCTGGTTCTGACCCATGTCCTGCTCCTTCTTCTTGTGAGCGCCTTCCGGGCGCTCGTTATAGAAGCGATCTACGATCTCAGCCCAGCTCCGGCACGCAGGCGCGCACGCGTGAGCCGTCGCCCATGGTGACCTCGCCTATGCGCACGCCCACGCCGTAGGTCGCACGCAGGGCCTCCTCGCGCACGATCTCCTCGACCGGACCGTCCTCGAGATGCCCGTCGGAGCACAGCAGCACCGCCCGTGAGCAGCACAGAAAGGCGTGCTCCGGATTGTGCGTGGTCATCACGACGCCGCGCCCCTCGGCCACGAGGGAGCGCACGCACGAGAGCACGCGCACCTGGTTGCCAAAGTCGAGCGAGGCCGTGGGCTCATCCATGAGCACGATGCGCGCGCCCTGCACGAGCGCGCGGGCGATGAGGGCCATCTGTCGCTCTCCGCCCGAGACCTCCTGAAAGCTGCGATCGCGCAGCCGCTCGATCCCAAGCTGGGAGAGCACCTCCTCCGTGCGCTCGTACTCCTCGCGGCCCGGCGCGCCCAGAGGGCCCACGCGCGAGGCACTCCCGGCCAGCGCGACGTCAAGCACCGTGAGGTCGGCAGGGACGTCGGTCGCCTGGGGCACGTAGGCCACCATCTGAGCGAAATCCCGGTCGGACACGGTCGCGCGATCACGCCCGCCCACGAGAACCTGCCCACTGCGCGGGCGAAGCCGGCCGAGCAGGGTCCCGAAGAGCGTCGTCTTTCCCACGCCGTTGGGGCCAAGCAGGCAGCAGGCCTCCCCCGCGCGAAACCCCAAGCTCACGTCACGCAGCACGACGTGGCGCGCATAGCCGCAGTCCGCATGCCGCAGCTCAAGCTCGGCGGACCTGGGCCGCTCACTCATGGCTCCCCCTCCCCTGTGTGCGCGCCAGCACGAGGACGAAGAACGGCGCGCCGATAACCGCAGTGAGAATGCCGAGCGGAATCTCGCTAGCCATGAGCGTGCGACAGACGGTGTCTACCACGAGCAGGAAGGCCGCGCCCACCACGAGCGAGAGCGGCACCGCCACGCGGTTGTCCGAGCCACCCAGAAAGCGCGCCACGTGCGGGACCACGAGGCCCACCCAGCCCACGACGCCGGCCATGGCCACCACGCAGGCCGTGAGCAGCGTGGCGCAGAAGACGAGCAGGCCGCGCAGGACGCGCACATTCACGCCGAGCGACGCGGCCGCATCCTCGCCGAACGCAAGCGTGTTCAGGCGCCAGCGCACGGCCAGGATGGGCACGACCCCCACCACGAGCGGGACGGCAAGCGCGGCGAGGTCGTCCCAGGTGACCTTGGCGATGCTGCCCATGAGCCAGTACGTAATCTCGGGGAGCTTCGAGTCCGGGTCGGCCGTGTACTTCACGATGGAGACGAACGACTGGAACAACGTCCCCACGACCAGGCCGCAGAGCACGAGCATGAGCGTGTTCGAGCGTCCCCGAGAAAGGAGGCGCGCCAGCCCCATGGTCAGCGCCACGGCCAGAAACCCCATGCCAAAGGCCGAGAGCTGCACGAGCTGCGTGCCCAGGCCGAGCAGAAGCGCCAGGGCGGCGCCGAAGCTCGCGCCCGCACTCGCACCGAGGATGTCCGGCGAGACCATGGGATTGCGAAAGAGCCCCTGATAGGCCGCCCCAGCCACAGAAAGCGCCGCGCCGGCGAGGCACGCCGCGACCAGACGTGGGAGCCGCACGACCATGACCACCGTGTGCTCGGCATCCGTGAAGGAGGCGGGAAGGCCCAACAGGTCGTGCCCGAGGATGCCGGCGACCACGCCGGGCGAGATGGACAGGCGCCCGATGCCGAGCGTCAGAACGAAGAGGACGAGAAGCGCCACGACGCTGAGCCCGAGTATGACCCAACGAGACCAGCGGCGGACGTCGAAGGACGAGGGCTCGTCTCTTCGCACGGAGTCTTTCGCAGACGATTCTATTTTTGAGACCATACCGCCCCGCTTACGTGACCAAACCCTCTCATAGTCGTGGCTTCCCTCTCCCTGCAATTACCGTTATAGTTAAAAAACAACAACGATGCCCCTATGGAGTCCGTCACAATTGTTTGTCGTAGGTCGCCACATACTATAAGTCAGGTTGCCTAATGAATTGTATGGATTCTCTCGGAATTCCCGTCGGCGTCACGTCCGTGGTGGGGAGTGGAGGTAAGACGACGCTCCTGCGCGCGCTGGCCGAGGAGCTTGTCGCGCACGGGCGCTCGGTCATCCTGACTACCACGACGCACATCATGCCCTTCGAGGGCATTGAGCTCGTGAGCTCACCCGACGAGGCCTCGCTCGGCCGCGCGCTGGCCCGGGCACACGTAGCCTGCGTGGGCTCCTTTAGCGAGAATGGCAAGTTCGGGCCCTCTCCCCTCCCCGTCGAGCGGCTCGCCGAGCTCGCCGATCACGTGTTGATCGAAGCCGATGGCTCCAAGCGGCTGCCGATCAAGGCTCACGCCCCCTACGAACCCGTCGTGCCCAGCTGTAGCGCGCGCTGCATGCTCGTTGTGGGCGCGAGCGGTTTTTCGCGCCCCGCGAGCGAGTCCGCCCATCGTCCGGAGCTCTTCTGCGCACGGGCCGCCTGCGCGCCAGATGACCTCGCGACCCCGGAGCTCGTCGCCCGCGTCGTCGCCCGGGAGTGCCAGGAGGGGCTTCTGGCTCCCGACGTCGTGGTGGTCAACCAGGCCGAGAACCACGAGCTCCTTGACCTAGCGCGCCGCCTAGCAGCCGAGCTGCACGCAGCGGGCCTCGAGCTCCCCGTCTGGGCTGGCTCCATCCGCGACCACGACCTCCAGCGCGTTGGCTAGCCCGCATAAGCCGCTCGAGATTTTCCAGGGGCACTCATTGGGATCCCGGGGGCATACGCTTCAAGGCCCCCACATCCCCAAGGTTTAGCGCCTCTCACGCACTCGTCGCGCAATTTTTTGCAGTGCGATTTTTGATTTAGGGGCATCTCTCGGAGAAAGATCGCGGCCCATCTCAAATTGGCATCCACGGACAAAGACACGGCACAGGGAGGACGTTCTTCTCCGCAGGTGTCAGCTCAACAAAAAGGCTCCAGCACATGACCTGAAATTGCTCTTGACAAGGCCCTGCACAAGAGCGATGAAAACGCAGCCGCCAAATCCGCGGCGCACCCCTACTCCGGCAGAAGCCACTCCTTCTTGAGGCACCAGACGCCGCCCTGGAGATACGTCTCGGGGCAGCCGTCCGCGCTGGTGAGCAGACGCTCCCATGACGCGATGACGCCCCGCTTGACCAGCGGATAGAAAGAGCTGCGCAAGGCCTCTGCAGGGCTCGAGACACCCTGGCGGGCAAGCTCGGCAGCAAAGGCGTCCTCGTCCCTCTCGTCCTGGCCAAGGTACTCGAGGCTCAGGATGCGTGTCCACGGGCGCAAATCGAACATGACCAGCTCCTGGGCGGGAATCAGGAGGTGCAGGGTGACGCAGTCCTGTCCGGCTGCGGCCCATGAGGAATCGCGATACAACCACACGGGCGACTCAGCGCCCTCGGGACGCTCGACCGCACGCGCAAACTCACGCGAGAACCACGCGTAGGCGGTCTTGAACGACCAGGCCGTCTCGCCGTACTTCTTGTCGATGTAGGACATCCGCACCATGCTCGACCCGTCGCGCTCGAGCGCGTCGAGAACGACCGGAGTCTGAACGGCCCACATCTCCACGTGCCCGTCGACCACAAGGTCGGGACGTGCGACCGAGGCCGGGGCAAATGACCTCGCGCCGCCGCTACTCATGGCGCACCACGTCCCTCACCCACTCCGGGCGAATCTCCCATATCACGCCCACGTTATGGTCCATGTCCTCGTTGGGACCCTCGAAGACGCGCCCCCAGCTGCGCGTGAGCTTGGTGCGCAGCTGGGGGTAGTAGTTACCCTGTCCACCCATTACGAGCAGGGCCTCGTTGGCGATTCCCATACGCGCGAGCTCGTCGTTGTAGGCCCTCTCGTCGGCAGGGTCGCGGGGGATGTACCAGTTGTTGACCCGATAGCCCCAGAGGTCGTAGTCGAGCACGAAGAGGCTCTCCTCGGGCACCTCAAGCTCGAGCGTCACGCAACCGGGCGCCGCACCGAGCTTCTGGGCCTCGGTGAGGGCGAGCCAGATGGGCAGGGTCGCGTCAGACGGCATGGAGACGCGAGAGCGGCATCCCTGCGTGAGCCAGTGATACAGCCCCAGGTAGTAGTCGGATATGGAGCCATTCTTGATGCGCACGTACTTCTCGCGCACCTGGTAGTGACCCGTACGCTCGAGCTCGTCCATCACCACGGCATCTTGGCGCGTCCACGCGACAACTCCCATGGGACTATCTCTCCTCCGCCGTTCCGTTAGCAGACTGGGCAACAGCGGACGCATCCGCAGAGGCGGGAACGTCCTTCTCCGGGGAGTCCCCCTCGGTGAGCGAGGCCTTGTACGCGGCTTCGATGGCAACCGTGTCCTCGCCCTTGAACGCCTTGATCAGGGCCACCATGGCCACGATGCTGATAATCGCAAAGGGGAAGCCTACCACGATGGAGAGCGTCTTGAGCATGCCCAGGCCGTCGTCACTCGAGAGCAAAAGCGCTGCCAGAAGCACGGCCAGGAGCACGCCCCACACGACCTTGGTGCGGTTGGAGGGATTGAGTGTACCGTTCTCCGAGTACATGCCCAGGGAAGTACAGGCGCCCGTGGCGCTCGCGAGGCAAAACGTGCAGGTGAGCACGAGCATCACCATGGCGATGATGCGCCCGAGCGGATACTGAGCAATCACGTAGAACAGGGAGGTCGCCGTATCGGCGAGGGCGGCGGCCGCCGTGTCCAGGCCAAGGTTCATGCCAAGCGTCCCGAAGATCGCGAACCACACCATGCAGACGATGGCAGGCACGAAGAGTACGCCGCCCACGAACTCCTTGACGGTACGCCCGCGCGAGATGCGGGCGATGAAGGCACCCGTGAACGGGGACCACGCAATCCACCACGCCCAGTAGTAGATGGTCCAGTTCGCGTACCAGTCGTGGTCGCCGAACGCACCCATCTTGAACGAGTCCGCCACGAAGCTCGAGATGTAGGCCCCGATGCCCTCGACGAGATTGTTGAGAATGTCGACCGTGGGCCCCACGAGGAACAAGACGACGGCGACCGCGACGGCGATGATGATGTTGGCGTTGGAGATCTTTCCCATGCCCTTCTCCACGCCGGCGACCGCGAGCGTCACGTAGACCACCGAGAACACGACGATGATGCCGATCATGAGCGCCATGGACTGGGGAACGCCAAAGAGGTACGTGAGGCCGGAGTTGATGAGCAGCACGCCCATGCCGAGCGTGGTGCACACGCCGCCGGCGGAGGCCAAAAGCGCGCAGACGTCCACGACCTTGCCCAGGGGACCGCGGCTGCCCTTCTCTCCGATGAGCGGCGTGAACAGCGAGCTGATGAGTGTGGGCTGCTTCTTGCGGAACTGCATGTAGGCGAGTCCAAGGGCGATCACCACGTAGCAGGCCCAGGGATGCAGGCCCCAGTGCAGGAAGTCCTTGGAGAACGCGAAGCGCATGGCGTCACCCGTGCCGGGCTCGGCGCCCAGGGGGTTCACGAAGAAGCCGAGCGGCTCGGCGACGCCCCAGAACACGAGGCCCACACCCATGCCAGCGGAGAACAGCATGGCAAACCACGCGCCCGTGCTATGCTCGGGACGTGAGTCGTCCGGACCCAGGCGCATGTTCTTGTACTTGCTAAAGAAACCCACCCATATGGAGAAGACCACGAAGAGCGTCATGGCGAGTGGGTACAGCCACCCGAAGCCATTCGTGATTCCCGAGAAGGCCGCGTTCGCGACCGCGGCAAAGGTCCCCGGAGCCACCAGACCAAAGACGGCGGCCACGAGCACGAGCGCCGCAGCCGCGGCGAATACGACGTTTGGTTTCTGGCTCGTAGCTTTTTCTTTGCTCGAACTCATAGAACCAGCTCCTTTTTTTTTCCTCGATACCGGCGACGGCGATAGGACAGCCTTTTGCCAATCGCGTTTACTAATCTTGATTATCGTATCGCGCTCCGCCTTGAGTGCAAGAATCGTTCCGCCAGCGGATGCACCCGCATGCGCGAACGGCTCACTTATTCTGCCCATACGTCCTATGGGGGGAAATTTGCAAAATGCGCCTTGAGCACTATGATTGTGGCGTTTGGGCATGAGGGGGCACGCGATAAGCCACGTGACGCTTGGGGTATGGGTTTGAGCAGAAAGAAATACACGACCGAAGAGCGCATCCGCATCATAGCGAGCTTCGTGCGCGCAGCGGCACATATCATCGAGACGGACGGCTTCGGGGGAATCTCCATCCGTCGCGTTGCCTCCGACGCCGGGTACAACAGCGCAACCATGTACCTCTACTTCAAGGACCTCGACGAGCTCATCACGCTCGCCTGCGTGACCTACCTTAAGGACTACTGTCACGAGCTCGCCAACACCGCTGACCAGATGCAGACCGCCGAGCAGACCTACGTGCACACCTGGGAGGTCTTCTGTCGCTATGCCTTCTCGCTGCCCGAGGTGTTCCACCACCTCTTCTTTGCCGAGCATAGCGTGGACCTCAACAAGACGGTAGACCGCTACTATCGCATCTATCCCAACTTTCTTGACAGCCTCGATGGTGTGATCAACGACATGCTGCACGCGGGCGAGCTTCACGACCGCAACCTGAGCGTGCTCGAGCCCCTCGCCGAGGAGGGCCTCATCAGGTCATGCGACGTCGCCCTTATCAACGAGCTCACGGTCGCTTACTTCGGAAAGATGCTCGCACAGCGCTGCAAGCAACTTCACGACAAGAGCGGCGGTCCCGGAGAGTCCCCCGAGGACGTGGGGACCTGCGACGTTGAGATCGTCAGCGAGCTCACCGCCAAGTTCATGGAGGCCGTACACTTCCTGCTCGTGAAGTAGGCGCCGGCCGGCACTAGAGGCTCTGCTCGCGCAGACGCCCCTCACAAAAGACGGCTCCCCCATCACACAGGACGAGGGAGCCGCTCTCACGAAGAGACCATGCCAGCGGAATCGGAGCCGTGCCCTACGAGTCCGACACGACCTCCTTGCCACTCGTGACCTCGTCCCACGTGGCCAGGATGTCATCGCGCTCGGAGCCCAGCAGGCTCAGGTCCTCGTCCATGAGCTGCGAGGCATCGAAGTCGAGCTCGAGGCCCTGGACGTCGGGAAGGGCCAGGAGCATGGTGGTCTTCTTGTCGATCTCGGCAAGGGCCTTGAGGTTGTCGTCGCTCGAGAAGAGCCACTCGATGAAGAGCTTGGCGTCCCCGACGTCGTCGGCCCCGGCGAAGGCGGCCACGCCGTCGGGGATGTAGGGCATGCCCTCCTCGGGGTACACGAGCTCGAGCGCGCTGTCGGCCAGGATGTCGTCAAGCGTGTTGTCGATGTAGGTGATGCCCACGGCGGCCTCGCCGGCGGCGACGCGCACCGAGGGGTCGCTGCCGCGCTTGGTGTAGAATGGGATGTTCTCATTAAGGGCCTTGAGGTACTCCCAGCCCGCGTCCTCACCCATGGTCTGGAGCAGCGCGGCCACGGCGGCGTAGTTGGTCCCGGAGACCGCGGGGCTCGACATCATGATCTCGTCCTTGTAGGAGGGTTCGATGAGGTCCGCCCAGCTCTTGGGAACAGACGCTCCGATCTCAGAGAGGATGTCGTTGTTCGCGATGAAGCCCACGACGGTGGCGCCCTTGGAGAACCAGTCGTTGTTGTCGCTCTTGAAGCCCGGGGCGAAGGACTGGGCGCGGTCGAAGTCGACCCGCTCGAGCAGGCCCGCGTCGGCGGCGCTGATGAACGAGTCGATGCCGCCCCCGAACCACAGGTCCGCCGAGGGCTTGCCGCCCTCGGCCTTGAGCTTGGAGAGGACCTCGCCCGAGGACATCGAGACGAACTCTACCGGTGCGCCGACCTCCTTGGTGAAGACATCGAAGAGCGCCTGGTACGACTCGTTGGTGCACAGGACCTTGAGGGTCTTGCCCGAGGTGGACGCGAGGCCCGCGTCGTCCGTCGCCGCCTCGTTGCCCTTGTCGGTAGCCTGGTCGCTGCCGCACCCGGCCAGGCCGAGCGCGCCCGTGCCAAGCGCTGCCCCCATGAGACGGACAAACGCCCTTCTCGATACGTGCTTTGACATGTTTGCTTACCTTTCCCTATACGCTGAACGTCTCTGCTATAGCAAGGGGCACCGTGTCGCCCCTCGTATACCTGCACTGCCTCGGCGCGCGGGCCACGACCTCGCTGCCGCCCACGTCGAGCCGATACTCCCAGATCGGCCCCAGATAGGACGCATCCGTGACGCGTCCCGTAAGCCCTCCCTCGCGACCGAGGAGCACGTCCTCGGAGCGAAACAGCAGACGGCGGCCGCCGACCTCCAGCTCGTTCACGTGACCGAGGAACCGCGCGCAGTAGAGGTCAGCCGGGTGGCGATACACCTCCTGCGGGTTCCCCACCTGGGAGAGGGACCCCTCGCGCATGATGGCCACGCGGTCGCCAAAGGCCAGGGCCTCCTCGCGGTCGTGCGTGACGAACAGCATCGTCACGCCGAAGCGCCGCTGGATCTGATGGACCTCCTCGCGCATGCGCAGGCGCAGGTTGGCGTCGAGGTTGCTGAACGGCTCGTCGAGCAGCAGCACCTTGGGACCGACGACCAGGGCGCGCGCGAGGGCCACGCGCTGCTGCTGGCCCCCCGATAGCTCGTCCACGTGAGCGTCCCCCTGGTCGGACAGGCCCACGGCGTCGAGCATCTCGCACACGCGACCCTCGGCCTCGCGCCGTGCGACGCCCACGAACCTGAGGCCGTAGGCGACGTTTCCCGCCACCGTGAGGTGGGGGAACAGGGCGTAGGACTGAAAGACCGTCGCCGTGGGGCGCACCTCGGGGGACAGGCGCGTGACGTCGACACCGTCCACGCGCACGCTTCCCACATCGGGAGCCAGAAAGCCGCCCACCAGGCGCAGCGTGGTGGTCTTGCCGCAGCCGGAGGAACCGAGCAGACACACGACCTCGCCCTGGTCCACATTGAGCGTGAGGTCGCGGATGACCTTGGTTCCATCGAAGGACCTAGAGAGCCCCGAGAGTTCCAGAAACACGCGAGCGCCTCCTTCCAAGCAGGAGCTGGTAGAAGATAACGTTGACGAGCGTCGTGACGACGATGAGCGCAAGCGAGATCATGGCAGCGTCACCGTACTTGCCGCCCGAGAGGGCGTCGAACAGCTGGAAGACGGCCGTCTTGTGACCGGGGGTGATAAGAAAGAGCACCGCGCTGTAGCTCACCATCGCGCTCGAGAAGCCGTTCACGAGGCTCACCCCCACGGCCGGCAGCAGGTTGGGAAGCAGGACATCCCCCAGGACCTGCGGATCCGAGGCTCCCAGGTCGCGCGCGGCCAGGTCGAGCTCGACCGGTACCTGCGCCAGGGCGGATGAGAACGCGCGCGACGAGATGGTCAGCTGCTTCGCGGCGAGCACCGCCACGATGATGACGTCGGTGCCCACGAGCTCAAGCGGAGCGGCGTTGAACGCCAGGATGTAGCCCAGCCCCAGGCAGATGCCCGGCAGCGTGTAGGGCACCGTGGCCACGAAGTCGAGCAGCAGCGAGAAGAGCGCGCGCCTGCGATGGGCGTAGTAGGCGACCAGGGCCCCGAGCGCCGTGGAGATCGCGGCCGCGGCGAGCGCGTAGACCCCGCTGTGCCACAGGGCCCCCAGGTCAAACTTCACCAGATGGGTGAGCTGGTCGAGCGTGAAGGGGGCGCTCCACCCCATCCCCTTCGTGAACGCGGAGTGCACGATGGTGAGGTAGAGCACAACAAGGAATCCCGAGAAGAGCGCGCAGACCAGGTGCGCGCAGACGCCCAGGGGGCCTTTGAGCGCGAAGCCCGCCTCGCCGGCGCGGGGGCGCACGCCCGCGTCGAGCGTCTTGGAGCCCGCCGCGCCGTCGCGCGCGTCGAACCTGCGAAAGAAGACGAACACGACGCCCGAGACCACGAACAGGAGCCCGTTGAGCACCGCGGCGGCGCGCAGGTCCACGTAGCCGACTACGCGCACGTATATCTCGGTTGCTATGGTCTCGAAGCTGCCTCCGATGACCACCGGGGTGCCATAGTCAGAGATGGAGCGCACGAAGGTGAGCAGGAGGCACACAGACAGGGCCGGCCGCAGAAGCGGCATGATGACATCCAGGAAGACGTGGCCCATGGGGGCGCCCAGGTCCAGGGCGGCCTGGACGGCGCTGCGGTCAACGCGACCCAGCACGCTCGTGATCAGCATCACGTTGATGGCCGCGAAGAACAGCGACTGCATGAGCACGACGCCCCACCACCCGTACGGGCTTATCGAGAGCCCGAGCAGCCCGTGCGTGATGAGACCGCGCCGTCCGAACAGCTCGATGTAGGCGAGCGAGGCCACGAACGGCGGGGAGATCATGCTCACGGCGACGAGCCCCGAGGTCACCGAGGACCAGGGGCGCGAGCCAAAGGTGATCACGAGCGCGACGGCGAGCCCCACGACCGTGGACAGCACGGCCGAGAGCACGCCCACGAAGGCGCTGTTGGCGAGCAGCCCCGCGCTGGACGAGAGCACGCCCCACACGCCGGCGAGGCCCTCGGAGGGCACCAGCCCCTGGGCGACGATGCAGACGATGGGCCACACGATGAAAACGGCGCAGCAGACCACGACGGTGCCGAGAAGGGCCGCGTCCAAGAGGCGACCGCGGACGCCCAAGCCTCGCACGCCAAGACCCCGCGTACCAGACAGTCTCACGCCGCCTCGGCGATCTCGCGTACGGCGTCCACGGCGGCGTCGACCTCGGCCTCGGTCGTGAACCAGCTCACGCTCAGGCGCACGATGCCCTGCTCCTTGGTGCCCAGCGCCTCGTGCATGAGCGGCGCGCAGTGGGCACCGGGCCTGCAGGCGATGCCCCAGCCCTCCATGAGCATGTCGGCGACGGATGACGAGTCGAGCGCGCCCACGTTGAGCGCCACGATGCCGGCGCGCGGGGCCGCGGGGTCCGCGTCGGGCCAGTCTCCGTAGACGGTGACGCCCGGCAGGTCCCGCACGCCCTCGTAGAGGCGGCGTGCCATCGCGCGGTCGTGAGCACCCACGGCATTGACGCCGCCCCGCCCCTCGATGAAGTCCAGGCCGGCCGAGAGGCCGGCGAGGCCGTGGGCGTTGAGCGTTCCCGCCTCGAGGCGCGTGGGCCAGCCTAGGGGCTGGCGTCGGTCGAAGCTGTGCACCCCCGTCCCCCCCTCGCTGTACGGCCGCACGTCCACGCCCTCGGCGCAGGCGAGCCCGCCCGTGCCCTGAGGTCCCATGAGGCCCTTGTGCCCGGTGAAGCAGACCACGTCCAAGCCCATGGCACTCATGTCCACGGGGACGCAGCCCGCCGTCTGCGAGGCGTCCACCACGCACAGGGCCCCCGCCGCGTGCGCGATCCGGGCCACGCGCGCCACGTCCACCACGTTGCCCGTGACGTTGGAGGCGTGGGTCACCACCACGGCCCGGGTGTCGGGGGCAACCAGGCGCTCGAGCTCACCCATGTCAAGCCGACCCCGCGCGTCGCAGCCGGCGTGCTCCACGCGCACCCCCTTCTCGTCGACGAGGCGGTTGAGCGGGCGCAGCACCGAGTTGTGCTCGAGCACGGTCGTGACCACATGGTCCCCAGGGCCCACCAGGCCGCGAATGGCGCAGTTGAGCGCGGCGGTCGAGTTGGCTGCAAAGGCCACGTGGTCGGGGACGGAACAGCCCAGCAGCCGTGCCACGCGCTCGCGGCAGCCGTGCACCACGCGCGAGGCGTCGAGCGACTCGGAGGTGGCGCCACGACCGGCGTTTCCGAGCGAGCCCAGGGCCGCGACCACGGCGTCGATGACGCTCTGGGGCTTGTGCAGGGTCGTGGCGGCATTGTCGAGGTAGATCATCGGAGCGCTCCAGACTCGGGAGTAGATCCCGGTTTCAGGTGCGAAAGGATGCGCGCGGAGACGGCAGCCCACGAGGCGGCGCTGGTGTCGAAGGGCTCGGACGGCGCGCGCAGGGCGTCGAGGATCGCATCGGCGAGACGCCGCTCGAAGGAGGGCAGCTCAGCGGGATCCGGCGTGTCCACGCCCACCAGGGTGGGCGGCGCCACCCAGCGCAGGGGATTTCTCGGCAGCAGGGCTTCCATCCCCTGGCAAAGGCCGGGCAGGTCCGTCATGACCACCTTGCACCCACAGGCCAAGGCCTCGATGCCCACGAGGGGCATCCCCTCGTAGAAGGAGGGCAGCACGAAGACCTCGCTCGCGCGATACGCGCGCACGACCTCTTCCTCGGGGACGCGACCCGCAAGCCTGACCGGCCAGCGGCAGGCGCGGGCGCGCCGCTCGATGCGAGCGTAGTCGCTCGAGGCGGGGTCGTGGCCGCCCACGAGCGTGAGCGAGAGGCCCTCGAGGCCCACATCCTCAGGACCTATGAGGTCGAGCGCGGCGATCAGGGACTCGACCCCCTTCTTGAAGCTCATCTTGCCCACGAACGCAAGGGAGCCCGGCCTTCTGGGCACGCGCCCGTCCCCCGGGCAGAAGATCCGGTGGTCATAGCCCGTACCCATCATGTGAACGCGCGCCCAATCCACCCCGTAGGTCTTCACGACCTGGGCAGCCTGGGTTTCGTGCAGGGCAAAGACGGCATCCATGCGACGCATCGCGCGCACGATGCGCTCGTGCTCCAGGCCGTGCAGGGCCATCTGCCGCAGGTCCGTGGCATGGCAGAGCACCCCCACGGGAACGCCGCGCACCCGTTCGCGCACGAAGGAGCTCACCAGGTAGAGATGGTGACAGATCACCAGGTCGGGCTCAAACTCGAGAAGGGCCCGGTCAAGGGCGGCTCCAAAGGCGCGCTCGAGGGCCGCCTCCATCGCAGGCGTGAGGTCGCAGTAGCGCGTGGCCGGATAGGGCATCTCGTCCGACATCCCGCACACGTGAAACGGCAGCTCGGACGTGTCGAAGCGCACGCTAAACACGCGCGTCTGCGCGGGCAGGCTCTCGATCGCGTCGCTGTTTGAGACCCCGCAGATGACGGCCGTCTCATGGCCGGCCGCCACCTGCGCCGCAACCGTCTGGGCGAGGAAGGTCCCGCTGCCCGTGCCATCCGGCTTCTGCGCGGACACGCTGAGGATGCGCATCGGCCTCACCGAACGAACTCGAGCAGCTCGACTACGGTCATGGCCTCGAAGGGCACGCCGGCCTCGGACAAGGCGGCCTCGTAGGCCCCCCGGTCCTCCGGGGCGGCCTTCCAGGCCAAGCCGCAACCAGCGGAGATCTGGGCGGGCACGGGAATCATGCGCCCCCCCAATCCCCGCTTGCCGCAAAGCTCCTCGCAGCTCATGGCTGCTGCCGTGGTGGGAAACGTCATCACGAGCGAAGGCTTGCGCACGCGTGGCACTACGGCCTCACGACGCGGCTCGCATCGGAGAGCTTCTGGGCGATCACGTACATGTTGGTGACCTCGCCCACGGCCAGCGTGTCGGTAATGCCGTAGTGGTCGAGGCAGGTGCCGCAGGTGAGAACCTCAACGCCCTGGTCGGCCAGGCCCTTGATGTCATCGAGGCAGGAGGAGCCCTCGCAGGTCAGGTGCGCGCCGCCGTTGTAGAGCAGTATCGTCTGGGGGAGCTCGTCGAGCTGCGTGAGGGCATAGAAGAAGCTCTTCATGAGCTTGTGCCCCAGGGCGTCGTCGCCCACGCCCATGACCTCGGAGGAGACCTGCACCACGAACTTGCCCGTGGGCTCGACCTCGCACGTCGCGGACTCGGGCTCGCCCTCGGCGACGTCGACGGCCTTGTCCGCGGTGATCGTGAGGCGCCACTCCTTGTCGCCCACCTGCTCGGTCGAGATGGCGCAGCCCTTGCCCGTGGCCATCCTGGTCACGTTCTTGACGGCCGTCTGGTTGTCCACGCTGGTCACCACGGTGCCGGCCCCACCCAGGGCCTTGAGTGCCTTCATCGTCTTGACCACGGGGATGGGACACGCGTCACCCATTGCGTTGATCTCGATCTTCTCTGCCATTGCCACCACGCTCCATTCAGATTGTGAGAACGACCTCTTAATCTCTTATATTCTACTCTGCTCCCGTGCGAGCGCTCGGACCGTCCGTCATGAGCCCTCCCTTCTCAGCAGCACGCGGGCGTCTCCAACGAGCTTGGAGATCCTCAGGTGGTCGAAGTGATCGAGCAGCAGCTGGGCGTACTTGCGAGAGACCCCGACGCGCGTGCGGAAGTCCCCGAGCGTCACGGTCTCGGCGTCGTCGAACATATCCGTGAACACGCCGAGCGCCTCGTCGCAGGCAACCCTGCTCACGAACGCCTCCGGCGTGAGCGAGACGATCTCGTCATCGCGGGCAAGGCGGGCGAGCACCCCGGCGAGCGTGCGGGCGTCGCAGCTCGCAGCCTGCGCGAGCTCGTCGGGAGAGCGGGCCTCGAGGCCCGACGCGGCGAGCTCCTTGCGCACGCGAGCGGCAATGCGCTCCTGCTCAGGCGCGTAAGAGGGCTGGAAGCCCGGAAGCGCCACGCAGTCCCCCCTCGTCTCGAGGGTGCCCGACGAGCCAAGCCAGCTCACGAGGGCCTCAACCGCACGAGGGCCGGGGCGCCCGGGAAGCCCGCTCGCAAGGCGCTCGCGCAGCTCGGACAGGCGCATGCCCTCCTCGAGCCCGCGCTCCGCGTGATACTTCCTCACGAGTTTCTGGGCCAGGGAGCGCGTGCGCTCGAGGGCGCTCGGGGCAACCAGCCCCGGACCCATGTGAACGAGGCTCCCGGCGCGCACGAGCACGTCCACCGTCGCCGAGAGGTCCACGGGCGAGCATGCGCTGGCTCCCACCAGGTCCTCCTGCGACGGGCAGGCACAGCCGGCGTCCTCTGCGAGCTGCCGCACGCGTCCCTCGAGCGGACCGGCGAGCACCGAGAGGCGCGAGAGCACGTCCTCGCTGCGGCGCTTCTCGCGGTGGGCACCCATGTCCAGCACCACGCCGCCGCCCACGGTCACCATGGGAGAGAGGAAGCGCACCACGAAGTGGTCGAGGTTGCGTGCCGCGAGCGGCTGCTCGAACGTGAGCTGGGCGAAGCCCGACTCACCCGCCTCGAGCACGTCGGCGTCGAGCAGGCGCACACGACAGACGAGCTCCTGGGTCCCCGCATAGAAGTGCAGCTGGGAGGTATTGCGCACCAAGAAGGGGGCGTCGGAGGTGAGTTGAAGCCGCACGCTGACGCAGCGCCCCTGCGCGAGCGTGCCGGGGGCCGCGAGCGTGCAGCCGCGCTCGAGCTCCTTGCGCTCCATGCCCGTGAGGTTCATGGCCACGCGCATGCCCGCCTCCACGGAGTCGACCGTGACGTCGTGGTTCTGGAGCTCGCGCACGCGCACGGTCTTGAGCTGCGGATAGGCCATGAGGGTGTCGCCGGTCTTCACCCGCCCGTCGATGAGGCTGCCGGTCACCACGGTGCCGTGGCCGCGCACCGTGAAGACGCGGTCCACGGGCAGTCGCGCGGGCAGGTCCACCCGACTGTCCTCGTCTTTGGCCACCGCGCGGGAGATGAGCTCCTTGAGCTCCTCGATGCCCTCCCCCGTCTTAGCCGAGACCGCCACCACCGGGGCCCCCTCGAGGAAGGTCCCCGCCACATGCTCGGCCACGTCCTCCCGCACGACCTCGAGCCACTCCCTCTCGACGAGGTCGACCTTAGTGAGCACCACGATGCCGTGGCGCACCCCCAAAAGCTGCAGGATTTCCAGATGCTCGACGGTCTGGGGCATGAAGCCCTCGTCGGCGGCCACCACGAGCAGGGCGATGTCGATGCCGGTGGCACCGGCGAGCATGTTCTTGATGAGCCGCTCGTGGCCGGGCACGTCGACGATGCCCGCGCTGCGGCCGTCCGGAAGCTTGAGCTGCGCGAAGCCGATGTCGATAGTGATGCCGCGCTCGCGCTCCTCCTTGAGCCGGTCGGTATCCGTGCCCGTAAGGGCACGCGTGAGCCAGGTCTTACCATGATCCACGTGGCCTGCGGTGCCTATGACGACGTGTCTCACGAGTGTGTCGCCTCGCCCCCGGCCGCATGGGCTCGAGCCGTGGAGACGAGCGCCTCTAGGAGCACGTCCTCATCGCCAGCGAGCAGCGTGCGCGGGCTCACGAGCACCGCGCCCTCGTGCACGCGGCAGATGATGGGGGTCCTCCACGCGCGCAGCGCCCGCTCGAGGTCGCTCACCTCCATGCCGCGCACGCGCACGCTCACGGCCGCGCCGGGAAGCTCGACGCCGGGAAGCGAGCCTCCACCCGCCTCGTCCACGGTGTCGAGCACCTCGCTGGAGAGCCCGGGCGCAGCACCCGCCAGACGTCGCGCGAGCGCGGTTGCGCGCTGGCGACACTCCTTACGCGTCATGGCGAGCATGCCAAGCGTGGGGATGCGCTCGAGCGCGGTACGCTGATCCACGCAGTAGGCCAGCGTCATCTCGAGCGCGGCGAGGGAGAGCTTGTCGATGCGCAGGATGCGGGCGAGCTGGTTCTTCTTGATGCGCTCGATGAGATCCCTGCGGCCCACGAGGATGCCCGCCTGCGCGCCGCCGAGGAGCTTGTCCCCCGAGAAGCACGCCACGTCGACGCCGTCCCTGAGGGCGGAGCGCGCCGTGTGGCCCTCGGTGAGTCCCAGGGCCTCTGCGGGCAGGGGCAGGGCGCTGCCGATGTCATAGAGGGCGTAGACGCCCGCCTCATGGGCAATGGAGACGAGCTCAGTGGGCTCGACCTCCTCGACGAAGCCCGTGACGCGAAAGTTCGAGGTGTGCACCTTGAGCAGGGCGCTCATCTGCTCGCGGCCCACCACTTCGCGATAGTCGAAGGCGTGCGTCTTGTTGGTGGTGCCCACCTCGACGAGCGAGGTACCGCTGCGTGCCATGACCTCGGGCACCCTGAACGATCCGCCGATCTCCACGAGCTCCCCGCGCGAGACGGCGACCTCGGAGCCCGCGCACAGGGTGTTGAGCATGAGAAAGACCGCGCCGGCGTTGTTGTTGACCACCATGGCGGCCTCGGCCCCCGTGAGCTCGCAGGCAAGGCGCTCGACATGCGTGAAGCGGCTTCCGCGCGCTCCGGCCTCGAGGTCGTACTCGAGGTTAGAGTAGCCGCGCGCGATCTCGGCCACGTGCGCGGCGACCTCGTCACCCAGGGGGGCGCGTCCGAGGTTGGTGTGCAGCACCACGCCAGTAGCGTTCACCACGCGCCTCAGGCTCCAGACCCCCTGGTCGCGCAGGCGACGCAGCACCTCGGCGCCCGCCTCGTCCAGGTTGGGCACATCTGTGCGGCCACGTTTAAGAACGCTCTCGCGTGCGTCATCGAGAACGGCCTGGACCACGCCGCGCACCTGTGCGCGCGTGTAGCGATCGCAGGCAGCAGCGACCTCGGGAAGTGCCAGCACGACATCGGTCTTGGGAATCTGACGCAGCACGTCGCTTACCATCACACACTCCGTCTCGGATTAAAGAAGGGCGCCGGGCGATCACCCGGCGCCCCCTAGCAGTTGGCGAGAGTAGGTGGGAATCGAACCCACCCGAGCAGGCTGTCCTGCCCGCACTGGTTTTGAAGACCAGAAGGCACACCAGTTACCCTTCTACTCTCATATGTGGTTATCCCTCGCGGGCACCTCATAAACCCTAATCGCAGGCGGGTGACCTGTCAATAGAATAACCGCGATTAGAAAATGAAGCTCGCAAGCGGTCGGATTCTACGGACGAACCGTCACCGCATGCGCGCCGAGCTCCTCGACACGGCCTATGACCACGGCAAGGCGACCCTCCGCTTCAAGGCGGCCGCACAGCGTGCGCGCGTCATCCTCAGGCAAGGACACGAGCAGCCCGCCCGCGGTTTGGGGGTCGTAGAGCAGCTCCGGCATGGCGTCCGGGAGCCCCTCGTCCATGGCCACGCGCGAGGCGAAGTAGTCCTGGTTGCGATAGGTGCCTCCGGGGATGATGCCCATCTGCGCGAAGTCCATGGCCTGGTCCAGGAGCGGCACGGAGCTCGCCGTGAGCTCGATCGTGACGCCGCTGGCCTCGGCCATCTCGCAGGTGTGCCCCGCCAGGCCAAAGCCCGTGATGTCGGTGCACCCGTGCACGTCAAGCCCCTCAGCGAGGCGGATGGGCGCCTCGTTGAGCGTGCGCATGGCCTCCCAGACGTAGGCGGCCTCCGCCTCCGACATGAGCTCGCCCTTCACCGCTGTGGTGAGCACGCCCGTGCCGATAGCCTTGGTGAGCACGAGCACGTCTCCCGAACGGGCACCGCCGTTGGCGAGCACCTTGTCGAGCGGGACCAGCCCCGAGACGCACAGACCGTACTTGGGCTCCTTGTCCTCGATGGTGTGGCCCCCGGCGACCGGGCAGCCCGCCTCCACGCACTTGTCGGCACCGCCCTTAAGGATCTGCCCTGCGACCTCGATGGGCAGGCAGTCGGGGACGCACAGCAGGTTCATGGCCAGAACCGGCTTGCCGCCCATGGCGTAGACGTCTGAGAGCGAGTTGGCCGCCGCGATTTGCCCGAAGAGGTACGGGTCGTCCACCATCGGCGGAAAGAAGTCCACGGTCTCGATGAGGCCGAGGTTGTCCCCCACCTGGTAGACGCAGGCGTCGTCGGCCGTGTCGAAGCCGATGAGGAGGTTGTCGCTCTGAACGTTAGGCAAGTCGCTCAGAACCTGAGCGAGGGCCCCGGGGGCCAGCTTGGCGGCTCAACCGGAGGCGGTGGTCATCTGGGTGAGACGGACCTTCTTGGAGCTCATGCGGCACCTCCTCCCTCTGCTCGATTTCAGCTCATAGACATGTTCAGTATACGCCCCGGGCCGGACGGCATGGCAGGGCGTCCGGCCCGGGGTTGGGGGGTGACCAAGATGCGTGGGGCTCTACGCCACGTATCCGGCCTTACGAAGAAGTTCGATTGAGCGCTCGTGGTTGGCCTCGGACGTGAGGACGATGGGACCGGTGCAGCCCATGCCGCTCTCGGCGTAGACCTTCTCGCGCCAGAGGACCTTGACCGCGTCCTCGAGGTCCATGACGTCGATGCCGGGGATGCCCGAGGGCACCGGCTCCTTGGGCGGGGCGCTGACCTCCTCGGCCGTCGCTGCGGGCTTGGAGGCCTCGCGACGGGCGGTCAGGATGTCCTGGAGCCCGGCAGCGTCGGCGGCGGCGAGCTCCTGCTCGACCACGTCGAACACGTGGTTGCGCACGAGATCGCCCGCGTAGACGAGGGCGTTGGCGATCACGGGAGCACCCGAGGCGCGCGAGACGATAAGCACGAGCTTGTCGTAGCCGCGCCCGATGCCGGGGCCGTAACCGGAGCCCACGGCCTCGAAGCTCCCGCCGGTGGCGCAGCTGGAGAGCATCTTGGTGAGCACGTTGCCCGTGAGCGAGTCGCAGACCAAGACGTCAGCCGTGGCCTGCAGCACGTCGTTTCCGCGCAGCACGCAGCCGCCGTCGGCGCGGCTCGACTCGGCGAAGCGCAGAGGGTAGCCGCCGTCGGCGAGCTGCTTGAGCGCCATCTCGCACTGACGTGCCCCGTTGACGTTGAGGATGCCCACGCTGGGGTCGGACATGCCGGACGCCTTGGCGGCGATGACGCCGTAGACGGCGTTCAAGATCATGCCCTCCACGAGGTCAGCGCTCGAGGTGCCGGTCGTGGTGGCCAGGAGCATCTCGCGGCCGCGGGCGGGCGTCACCACGCGCCCCACGGTGGAGACGCCGATGGGGAACGGGAAGTGCATCGTGACGGCACCGTCGATCTCGTGTGCGTCGAGAAGCTCGACCATCTTGGCGTGACCCGCCTCGTCGTCGTCCACGTGAACGCACTCGAGGCCCTCGACCTCCTGGCTCCCGATGTAGACCACGTGCACGCCACGCTCCTGGGCCGCGAGCGCGGCCTCGATGGCGTTGGTCTCGCCGTGCTCCGAGCCCATGCCCGTGAGGGCGATGCGCGGCGCAGGGACGAGCTTTCCGCTCTCGAGGCCGTCCGCCATGAGCTGGAAGGCCTCGGCAACGGTCTTCTGAAGGTTACTCATGCCTACCCCCTACTCCTTGTCCGCGTCGGAGGCGAGCAGGGACGCGGCGAAGTCGCGCATGGTCGAGGCGATCATGGAGCGCACCTCGTCCTCGCTCACGCCGGCTGACTTGTCCTCCTGGACGCCCTCGTTGGCCTGGATCATCACGGAGACGCCGTCGAACAGGTTGGTGAGACGCCCCAGGAACAGGGAGCCCTTGCCCACGATCATCACGCGCTTCATGGAGCCGTCGAGCATGCGATCACGGGCAAAGCCGATGGAGGGCACGCCGGAGGGAATGTGGCCCTGCGTGGGGGCGTAGCCCTTGATGCCGCGCTCGGCAACGAACGTCGGGATGTCCGTGCGGGCGAGCTCGCCGCGCTTGACGCCCAGGGCCGCGATCATCTTGTAGTTGGCCAGGGGCACGTCACCGGCGCCTGCGGGCTTGGTGATGTCGGGGTTCTGCATCTCGGGAGAGAACCGGTCGACGTCGGTGACCTTGAGGCCGGCGCGCTCGAGCGGGTCGTAGACGAGGCTCTGGATGACGGCCTGCGGGGCCGATCCGGTGCCCACCGTGTGACGACCGAGGATGTCGAGGTTGATCTCGGGGTTCACGCCGTCGTTCTGGGTGACGACCACCGAGAAGCCGCCGAGCATGTCCTCGAGGATGGGCAGGCCCTTCTTCACGTGGTCCTTGCCGTTCATGCCGAGCTTGGCGGTGCAGCCGCCGGCGGTGACCACGACGCACTTGTAGGCGCCGGACTGCACGAGGGCGGCCGCCTCGATGAGCGAGTGCGTGGGGCCGGCGCAGAAGCCGCGCGCGTCGGAGCCGGTGGCGTTCATGAGTCCCGCGACCTCGGCCGCGGCCTTGGCGAAGTTGCCGCCGCCGCGCTGGTTCATGTCGCCGCAGGCCTCCTCGCAGCAGTCGATGACGTACTCGACCTCGCCCTTCTCGATGCCGGCGTTCTTCACGCCGGTGAGTAGAGCGAGCACGCTCGACGCCTTGGCAACGAGGTTCTCGAGCATCACGTGGGCCGAGAGGTTCACGTCGATCTCGTGCGCGCGCTTGACGCAGCCCACCATCTTGTCATTGAAGTAGAGGGCCTCGGCCTGCTCCTCGTCGACGAACTTCTTGATTTGCGCGGCGTCACAGGGCTTGGGGATGCGTGCGACGATGGTCTCGTCAATCAGGGGGTTGGCCTTGAGGGCGGGCAGGGTCGCCTCGATGAAGTCCGCCCCGAGCTCGACGAGCTCGAAGACGTCGCACGCGGCGAGAAGCAGCGTGAACTCGTCCTCGGGCATCATCTGGCCGAAGCGGCCGTAGCGCCCGGTCACGTCACAGGGCTTGTCGTACCAGGGCTCAGCGACCTCGGCGAGCTCGTCGGGCGTCTTGTTGCCAATGTAGACCTGGTTGGGCCAGTACGCGAGCGCCTCCTCGAAGGAGCGCAGATGGCTCGGGAGCTCCTTGAGGTACTCACCGTCGGGATTGACGATGCGCTCGGTGGTCTGGGTCGTGCCGTTGTGAATCACCATGTCGGGGGTGTGCACAAGCACGTAACCCGCTCCCTTGATGACGCTCCTCATGAATCCTCCATCTTGTTTCAACTGGGATGATTAGATGGTGCCTGAACGAGGAGAACCCCAGGTGCCTGGACGCTCTCCCTCGAGACGCATAGATTTTCCTCTAGCAGAGGGGGCGACGGCGCAGGCCGCCGCCCCCAGACGCAAGTACGACTACTTGTTGTACTTACAATACTGGTCGCGAATGTCCGTCATCTCGGAAACGATGTCGTCAACATCCAGGACCATCTCCATCATGCTTACCTGATCGTCGTAGACGGCAGGATCAAACTCCGCCTTGATTTCAGGCTCGCACACGTGATACACGCTGAGTCCCAACTGGACCCCTGTCAATGGACCGGCGTACGTCGGGTCACCATTAGTGACCGTCTCAGCAGCGAGACCGGCAGCTTCGCCTTCGGCAGCACCCACGACAACAACTACGTTCTCGGGGCCGTACTGCTCGGCGAACTCCTTAACTCGCCTCTGGTTCTCCAGATCCATTGCACCGGCGGCCGTTCAAACGAAGCACTCCGTCGAGGAGAACACAGGCTCGCCACCCGCACTCTCGACGCACGCAGCAATCGCAGGACCGGGCACACCATCGCGATCGCCAATAATGACAACCTTCTTACCAGCTAGAATGGCCATTTTACCCTCCTTCCCTCTTCTATCGAACAAAACGTACCTTACTATGTGGTCGCCGCAGATGCGGCGGTTCCACCCTACGCGTAGTGACGCTTGATCATGGCCTCGACGTTCTCGGGCGTGGCGTCATCCTTGACGCACTCGTCGACCTTCTCACCGTTCTCGTAGATAGCGATGACCGGCAGGCCCAAGATCTTCTGGCCAATGGCCAAACGACGTGCCTTGGTGGTGTTGAGCTGGCAGAACTTAATCTTGTCACCGTAGGTCTCGGCGAACTCGTGCACATGCGGCATCAGCGCGGCGCAGGGCACGCAGCCGTCGCCGTAGTAGTCCACGAGCACCTTGCCATCTGCCTTGAGGACCTCATCCTCAAAGGTCTTCTTGTCAACTTCGAGCATGGACATGAAAATCCTCCTTCTTCTCGACCGGGGCGCGGGCCGCAGGCGGCCCGCGCGAGGGTTATTACCGTGAGAGGTACTTCTCGGCCTGCATAGCGGCTATGGCACCGTCGGAGGCCGCCGTGACCACCTGGCGCAGGCTCTTGACGCGCATGTCGCCTGCAGCAAACACGCCGCCGACGTCGGTGTGCATATCGTCATCGGTGATGACGTAGGCACGCTCGTCCGTCTTCACCTTGCCGTCCAGAAGGGTCGTGGACGGGAGCAGTCCGATAAAGCCGAACAAACCAAAGAGACCGTCATCTTCGTCCGCCTCGATCCGGCGCAGCTCGCCGGTCTTGGTATCGCGAACGACCATCCACTGGAGGATCTCGTCGCCGCCGACCTCGTCCACCACGGAGTTCCACATGAAGTGGAGGTTCTTGACCTTGAAGGCCTTCTCCTGGATGGACTTGGCGGCGCGCAGCTCGTCGCGCCGGTGGATGACGGTGACCTCGCGAGCGAACTTGGTGAGATACATGGCCTCTTCGACGGCAGCGTCGCCGCCGCCCACCACGTAGACCTCAAGGCCTTCGAAGAAGTTGGCGTCGCAGGTGGCACAAAACGAGATGCCACGACCCACGTACGTCGCCTCGTTCTTGCAGCCGATCGAGCGTGGGTGGGCGCCCGTGGCCAGAATCACGGCCTTTGCCTGGTAGGTAGCCTTGGAGCCCGTGAGCGTCTTAACGTCTCCGTCAAGTTCGACGGAGTTGATGGTGTCGCTGACGCGCTCGCAGCCGAACTTGGCCGCCTGCTGCGTCATGCGGGCGACGAGGGACGGACCGCTCTCGCCCTCCAGCTCCTGACCGGGATAGTTCTCGATGTCGTTCGTGATGGCAATCTGGCCGCCGTCTTGGCTCTTCTCGATGATGAGCGTGTCAAGACGGTTTCGCCCGGAGTACAGGCCAGCAGACAGGCCAGCGGGACCGGCACCCAGAATGATAACGTCGTAAATCTTAGCCACGGAACGCCCCCCTCTTCTTCCTTTATCTGCGTACCTTGAACACGGTCTGCTCGGTCACCGGAGTGGCGAGCGCGTCAAGCGCGACGCCCACGCGGTAGTAACGGAGCTTCCACTGCTCCTCCATCGGAGTGGCAGGGTCACCGAGGGGGTACGGGATGGAGATCGTCGGGACGATCCTGTTAGCGCCCACCGTCGTGGAGACGGGGACGAGGTTGCACATGTGCACGACGGGGTAACCCGCGCGCTCGAACACCTTCACCATCGTTGCGCCGCAACGAGTGCAGGTGCCTCAAGTGCTGCCGACTATGATGGCGTCGACACCATCCTCCTTGAGATACGGAATCATCTCGGTGGCCATGCGTGCGGCCTCGGCTTCGGTGGTTCCCGTGCCCACGGTGGAGTAGAAGTACGGATGGAGCTTGCCGATCTTGCCCTCGCGCTCGTAGGCGCGCATGGCGTCGAGCGGCACGACGCGGTTGGGATCGTCGTCGGCGGCGGCAGGGTCGTAGCCGGCGTGGATGGTCTTAAAGCCGTTCGCGGCACGGTTGGGCAGCTTGTCCAGACCGGTCATGTCGTAGCGGCCCCAGCGGGTGGCGGAGGCGGACTGGATGCGGTCAGGGTTGTCCACGGGGACGATGCCGCCTGAGGTAACGAGCGCGATGTTGGCCTTGGAGAGGTCAGCCACGGGCTCGGCGATGGGCACGATGTCCTTCTTGGGGATGACGAGCTCAGTCTGGTACGGCTGCTTGTTCATCTTCTTGATGAGCATCTGAACGCCGCGATAGGCAGCGGTGTTCTCGCGCGTGTTCTCTAGGAAGGCCTGGTGGCGACAGCCGCGGACGAAGTAACCCTCAGCCTCGGCGCCACCGGTGGGCTCGCCGGCGAGAACTTTGTTCACGTAGCCAATCATGATCTTGACGTCCTTGCGCATCTTCACGGCGCCGTTGCCGCCCTTGAAGATGATGACGTCCTTCTTGAACATGTCGACGCCGGGGTTCTCCTCGTTCATGGAGGTGACCACCGGCACGCCGAGCTGCTCGTGAACGGCCTTGCAGATGTTTCCGCAGGCCACACCGTAGCGGCCGGCTTGGAACGCAGGCCCGGCGATGAAGAAGTCGCAGGGCTTGCCCTCGAGCATCTTCATAATGCGGCTCACGGCCTCCTCGGTGTTGGAGCCCATGAAGTTGTCGCCGCAGACGACCGTATAGGTGACCTCGGCGTCCTTGAGTGCAGCGTTGATGGCCATGGAGGGGCCTACGACGCCCTCGACGATATAGGGCTCGGTGTCGGCCTTGTCCTCGCCGCCCACGCCGCCGAAGAACTGGTTGAGATAGCAGATAACACTCTTCATATTGATTCTTACCTCCTTCGCTAGCTCGGCTTGTTTAGACCTCAAGCATCGTCTTGACGGAATAGCCTGCGATGTGATCGCCGCAGAACCAGTTGTTGTCCTCCATGATGATGGAGCCGTCGTCGCGTCCGGACTTGCCCAGCTTCTCGTCATAGCCCCAGGAGCCGGACATGCCGTCGCGGTTCATGGCCTCCAGGTTGCCGATGACGGTCTTGCAGGCCGGAAGCTCGCAGAGCTCGGAGACATTGCCCGTGGAGACGAGCGCGGTCATCTTCTCGTCCAGGGTGACCAGCGGCTGGCTCATCCCGTCGCGGCCGGTGCACTCGTTGGAGATGCCCACGACGGGGATGCCGGCATCCTCCAGGATGACCTGGCAACGCACGTAGTCGGCGTCGGGGTTGCCGTAGCCCTCCTCGGTCACGATGGCATAGTCGACGCCCAGGTTCAGCGCGATGTTGCGCACCATAATGGCCGAGCGCTCCTTCTGGTCCAGCGCCACGTTGAGGTTGGACAGAATGACGCCCACGAAGTTGAGGGTCTTGCCGTCCTCGGCGAAGAGCTCCTTGATGGTGGGGAAGTTCTGCATCTCATAGGTGGCCCACTTGGAGGAAGAGGGCATGAACGAGCCGGAGATCAGGCAGCCGTCGAGAATCTCGGTGGGGCTGACGAAGGTCGGCACGAAGTGGTTCATGTCCCAACCGTAGATGAGGTCGTTGTAGCCCATGGCCTCCATCTGGGACTGAGGCTGCAGCACGATGGCCACGTTGGGCAGGGCGTTGCGCTCTGCCGAGCGCTTGAGGACCGGGTCGAACACGTAGGTCTCGGTGTCCTCGACCTCGACGTCGGTGGCAATCTTGCCCACGTACTCGGCTAGGCGGTGAGCCGCCCAGCGCATGGCGTGGTTGCACTTCTGCTGCTCGTGATACTCGAATTCCTCGTCCGTCTCGCCGACGAGGCAGATGTTGATGAGCTGGGACCAGTAGGTGAACTTGGCACCCTCCCCGCCCATGTCGATGACGCCGTCACCAAACGAGCCATAGGTGCCACCCACGGAGGTGATGCAGCAGCCCTTGAAGGCCTTGAGCTCACCGTCTCCCGCGGGGACGAGCTCGTCGGTGACGCCGGGGAACAGGCAACGCCCGTCCGTGCGCACGCGCGGCTCGACGATCTCGATAACCGGGACGATGCGCGTGTCATCACCCGGATGGGCGATGACGATGTCTAGTGAGGTGATGTGGTCGTCCTCGCCCATCAGATAGTCGATGGCGGCTTGCTTGTCGATAGTCAGCACGCCGCCGGCAAAGCCGTTAGCCTCGCCGAGCACAACATCCTTGACATAGATGTTTCCAATAGAAAGCTTCATACGATGGCACTCCTCTCTTTGTTAAGAACTGGCGCTTCCGATTGCACTCCCTTCTCCTCGAGACGTACGTTCTATGCGGGGTTGCGAGCCCCAAGCCTCCGGTACCGGGCGGCTTCCCAATGGACCATGGCATGTGGTCTCCCGCACGCGCGCGATTGCCGAAGACCGTGGCCACACCCTTGACAGCCAGCAACCTCCGTACGCGTCTCCCCGCGACAGCTCGAGTCGACATCGCTCATGGCAGTTCCCTGTTGACCCTTCGGCCAACAGTTTTTCTAACCGCGATTATTGTTTGTTTTCTAACCGTGATTAGTCAAGCCAGAACCGCTTTATTCACCAATGAATTTGGCAGACGGTAGAAACGCATGGACGAATGGCGACAGATTCTCGGGAGGTATTTCCACAGAAAGGCCCCGAGCAGACGAGGTCTGCTCGGGGCCAGCGGAGCCAAACTGTTATGCCAGATGATACGCGGCCGGAAAGTCTAGTCCTTGACCGCGGTGCTGCGCACGAGCTTGACGCCTTTTTCGGGCGTCAGTGCCACGGGACAGAGCTTAGCGACACGCTCGGCGAGCTCGTCGACACGCTCCTGTGGCTCATCGGTCATGAAGTGCAAGGCATAGCGAATCTCCTTCATGCCGGGCCGAACGTCCGGGTCGAAGTCGCCCTCTATCTCGATGTGACACTCCTCATAGGCAAATCCCATCTCACGAGCAATGCCGACCGCGCCTATCACCTGGCAGCCGCCAAGCGCGCTCAGGAGTGCCTCAACGGGGTTCATGCCCTCGTTGTCGCCGTCCGACTCCTTAGGCTCGTCCATGATCATGCGAAGCCCGCGCGCGTTGGCCTCGACCTTGTCCTTGCCCTCGACGCACTTACGGACGCTCACCTTGAATGTTGCCGCCATTGCCACCACGTTCCCCTCTCTTGTTGATGTAACGTATCATCAGCACCTTCGGGATGTGCGAAACCCCAGGATTTTGAATCCGAACGAGGGTGTCTCAGAGCAACTTTGGACTTGTCAATAGATTTTCGAATACCTCCCGAGTAGCGGCCGCTTCATTACTGAAGAAATTGCAGTTAGACGCTTTGCTGATTTTGCTGCTATTCGGGCTGTCCTCCAAAAACTACTGACAAGTCTCCAAACGACTCGATTAGGCCCGATTTGTCACCGGATTGGAGGTCTCCTCGGATGCGCGGACGAACATCACGTAGCGCACGAGCACGTAAATCACCAGTGCGGCCGCGATTACGGTCTCCACGAGGACCACCGGGGCAAGCCAGGCCTGCGGCGAGCCCAAGTTGGCCAGGCAGGCCATGGTCTGCTTGGAGGCGATGGCGCTGATGACGAACGGGAAGGTGAGCGACGCCCAGCTGGGGAAGAACTTCCCCCTCAAGACGCCAACCGCCTGCGCCAGAGCAAACACGTACAGGACGCTCGCCACCGCGTAGAGGACTAGGAGCAGCCCAATCGACTTGGGCGTGACGCTCTGCACGTAGGCGGCGACGCAGAGACTGGTCGGAGCCGCGTAGATGCAGATGAGAGGTACTGCGGGCGCGGGAACCTCGGGCTTCTTGACGTAGCGCACCGTGACGAGGACCAGAAGGATCACGAGCGTGATCAGGCCGAACCAGAACGAGAGGGCGCCAACCCCCTCCTGCCCGAAGGCCGGAGCAGAGACACCTGCCACGGCGATGCCCACATACACGATGTAGTAGCTCGCAAACACCTTCGAGAGGTCGAGCTTGAGGATGAACTTAATCGTGAAGTACACGATGAGCGCCAGGTGGATCGCAATGGCAATGAACCACAGCACCTGGGCCGCAGCTCCCAGCACGGACTTGAGGTAGGCGGCGAGGAGCATGAGCGCCATGGGAAACGTCGCCGCCACGCTCGCCATGATCGGGCTCTTGAGATCGTCGGCGAGCGTCTTGGGATAAGCCAAGCACTTGATGAGGAAGAGCACGAGCAGAAGGCCCGCTATCACGCCGCACGCCGCCCGCATCCCCTCGGAGTAGCTCTGTAGCAGGTTCCCGAGGGCGGCCAGCCCCAGGGCCACGCCGCAGACGGGAAGGGGAATCTTCTTGATGAGGTTCATTCGCTGTCCTTATCTGTCTAGGCGCTCTGGAGCTGAAGGGTCGGGTCTTCGGCGCCGTTAACGACCGTGAGGCCGAGCTCGCGCGCCACGATCTGACCGACCTTCCAGGCAGCGAGCCCCGTGAAACGAATGCACTGCTCCTTGTGCTCGCCCTTACCCATGTCGAACTCACGGGTGAGGATCCGGCAGCATACGGCGTTCTTGCCGGTAGCCTTCCGGAACCAGTCGTGGAGCTCGTTGGTGAGCCGCATGACCTTGACCGACTGCGGGTCCTTGGGCCCCTTGGGCTCGTCGCGCCCGAAGAGCAGGCCGAGCACCATGACCCCTCCGTTGAGGGCACCGCACAGGCAGCCGGAATGGCCCACGCCCACGGCCATGCCGGAGGTCATGCGCACGATCTCCGGGGAAACGTCAAGCTCAAGGTCCTTGACGACGGCGCTCATGAGCGCCTCGCAGCAGTAGAAGCCACCGCGAAAGTTGTCCTCCGCGTCCTTCTGAAGCTTGGTCAGATCGACCTCTTGCGTAACGTGCATAGCCTTCTCCTGTCTTTTCGGGTCGCGACTGCTTGGGTGTCGCGACGCTCCTATCGCCTCTGTCGCAACCCCTCGACGCGACAAAAGACACCTCGTTCATGCGCTAGGGCAGCTCGAGCGCGGTGAGCGCCGCCCCGAGAGCCCCAGCGTATCGTGCCTCGGGGCACGTCGTCACCGGAGAGCCAAGGGCGGCACCCAGGCGCTCCACCACGTAGTCGTTCTCGCAGAGGCCACCCGTGAGATAGTACGGAGCCTTGCCGCCCGTCGACCCGGCGAGCGTGGCCACGCGAGAGATCACGCTCTCGATCACGCCGTTGGCTATGTTGGGCCGCGGCTCGCCACGACCCACGAGGCTGATGACCTCGCTCTCGGCGAACACGGTGCACATGCTGGAGATTTTCGTGAGCTCACCTGAGCGCGCAAGGTCGGCGAGCTCGTCGTGCGAGACGCCCAAGCGGTCGGCCATGACCTCCAGGAAGCGCCCCGTACCGGCAGCGCACTTGTCGTTCATGGCAAACTTGATGACGCGCCCGGCCTTGAGGCGGATGACCTTGGTATCCTGGCCGCCCACGTCGATGACGGTGCCGTCCGGGCCAAAGAGCCGCACGGCGCCGCGCCCGTGGCAGGTGATCTCAGTCACGACCTTGTCGGCGAACGGCACGGCTACACGACCGTAGCCGGTGGCCACCACGCGCGTGTCCTCACCGAGCTCGATGCCCTTACTGGCAAGACCGGCGCGCGCCCGCTCGGCGGCGTCGACGCTCGAGAAGCCCGTGGGCATGAGGAGCTGCTGCCTGATCGCACCGCCCTCCCCCGCCACCACGACCTTCGTCGCCGTGGACCCGATGTCAATGCCTATGCCTACTGCCATGACCAATTCACCTTTAGTAACTTCGCTTCTGCATTTTCGAGTAATTACGTTGTGCAAATCCTTCTATATGTTCTTACTTGAGACTCTTTAATGCCATCCTATATGGTCCAACGCAGCAAATGCGTCTTGATATTTTCAAAAATTTGCATAATAATTACAAGTATGAATGCCATAAAAATCACGCCGGCCCATGTATTGGCATAAATGCCAAACTCGGCGTACTTCTTAACAAAGAAACCCATGCCCTGCTGAGCACCATACATCTCAGCAAATACAAGCATGACAAATGAGCTACGAAGCGAATTGACAAACCCAGCTATGATCGATGGGCTTGCTGCTGGCAGAATAACCCGAAAAACCAGCTTTATTCCTGTAAGATTGAGCGTCTTCGCCTTATCAAGATAACGTTTATCAATTGTCATAATACCTGTTATAGTGGCGAACAGTGTTGACCAAATCGTCCCATACACGATCAAAAAAATTGAGGCAACCGTAAAGCTGGGCGAGAGGAGCAAGGCAAACGGTGAAAGCAAGATAGCAGGAATTACGCTAAAGATATAGATAATTGGATGAAGAGCATCCCGAAGTCTCTTATTGAGCCCAAGCAGTGTCCCAATCGCAAGAGCAATGAGAAGCGATATGGCAATAGCGGGAATAATCAGACTGAATGAGAAGAACATGTTACTAATCATGAGCTGCCAGTTTTGCGCAAATGCCGCCCCTATTGCCTCGACTTTTGGGAAAAGGAACGAGTTAGCCACGCCAGTCTCAGTAGTCACCACATAGATGGTCACTAATGCGGCGATTACGACTACAGTTATCCAATACTTTTTTATAAATTTTATCATAATAATTCTATGTATCTCTTAGACACAGCAGCTAGATGCTGGCTGCGTAGTCTGAGTATCTATATTTTGCTCCGTATAGAAGGACTCCATCTTAGTAAAGAAGTCGGCGTAATCATCACCATAGGATTGCTTCGCCTCGTCGAGAGCCGACCTGTAGAGCTCAGTGTTGATATGGTCATTAATGTCCATCTGCTTGGCTTTCTCGTCCAGAAAGTCTGTCTCATCAAGAATATCCCAAGCACGATTGACTGACGCCCTAAGGGGGTCAACATTTACCTGATAATGGTCATCAAGCATGAAGGCAGAGACGTAATCATCATCAGTACCAGTTGCTTCAGCATGCAGAGAAACGGCTTCTTCTTTGTTGGCCTCATAGTAGGCTTGAGCACGTAGTAAAACGACCAGGAGTTTCTGGGCAGTCTCTTTGTTTTCTTCAAGCCAAGAGCCTTGGCATTCCATGCGACAACAGGAGTAATCGGCCATGATGTCACTTTGATAGCACATAATGTCGACATCTTGGGAATTTTTCACCGCCTGTACTTGTCCAGTACCCATGAGTGCATAGTCAGCATCGCCCCGCACCACAGCAGCCATGGCCTCGGTATAGTCAGTGTATGTTTGCCAGTCCACAGCCGTCAGTGGATCGTCATAGCCTAAGTCCATCACCGCTCCGGTTAGGGCAAAATAGCTGGGATTTGCGGCTACTTTCTTGCCGATAAAGTCCTGGACCCCATTCCATGTTGTTCCTTTCTTGGCAATGATGGGCATGCATCCCGTGAGCATATGGCCACCAAAGATAGTGAAGTCCTGCCCAGCTGCAATTTGCTGTAGGGGAGCAGCTGTTCCCGCATTGGAGACAACATCGGTCTTCCCTGTTGAGAGCATGGTAAGGGCATCTGAGTTGGCATTGGCCTGTACCATATTTATCTTTATGCCTGCCTCATCAAAGTAACCCTTGGCGTTAGCGATAGTGAGCAAGACATTGCCACTCGTGCCCGCGTTCCAGTTCACAGTTGCGATCCTGTCTGATGAAGAACCGCCATCAGAAGTGGTTCCAAAATCTGATGCTGCCTGTGAACTACAACCCACCAGGGGTAACGCCGTCATAGAACCAAGGGCGACCTTTACGAAATTCCTTCTGGTAAGCATACAGAGCCCTTCTTTTTGTGGGATCACATTTTGCACACTCGTGAACAGCCAGCTAGACAGCCCCCTATTCCATCCGCTCGGAAACGTTGTCGTTAATCTTCTCAAGCAGTTCATTGCGCAGGTCCAGAAACCGTTCATTCCTGAAGAGAGTTTGACGCGTAGGTCGATTCGCCTCGTCAATGTGAGTGTCATAGATCACGCTACTGGGCGTTTGTCCAAGCACGACGATGCGCGTACCCAGAAGCAGTGCCTCGTCGACGTCATGTGTCACAAAGAAGACGGTTTTTCGCTCCCCGGATCCCCCCCACAGCCTGCGAACGAGATCCTGAAGTTTTGCACGTGTGATAGAGTCCAACGCGCCAAACGGTTCATCCATAAGTAATACGGGAGGATCAATGGCTAGCGCCTGAGCAATGGCGCATCGCTGCTGCATACCACCGGAGAGCTCCTTGGGTAGTTTGTTAAGTACATCCGGAGTCAGTCCCACATGTAACAGCATCTCGGTAGCACGTATCTTTAACGCAGTTCGGGACATTTCTGGAGAGCTCTGTTCAAGAGCAAGAGTGATATTCTTGCCTGTGCTCATCCAAGGATAGAGTCCATAATCCTGGAAGACCACTCCACGATCGAGTCCAGCCCCCATAACGGGACTTCCATCAAGCATTATCGATCCAACCGTTGGCTGCTCAAGACCAGCAATAAGACGTAGCAATGTAGACTTGCCACAGCCTGAGTGGCCTAAGATGCAGACGAACTCCCCGGGGTCGACATCTAGGTCAATGCCACTCAGCACGCACTTACTACCCGCGTATGAAAAATCGAGGCCTTTGATGTCCACTCTCTTCATGATGAATATAATCCCTTCGCGCCGCTACAGCGTCTCGATGAACGCGGCGATGCGCGTGTCGATCTGGCCCTGGTCACCGGAGCTGTAGTCGGTCTCAATCTTCATGTACGGGACGCCCTTCCCCTCGACGGCGCGCTCCATCTTGGAGGACTCCACGTTGAAGGGGTGGCAGGCCTGGAGCACGCTCTCTATGACGCCGTCGACGTGGTACTTCTCGATCATGCCAAGCGTGTTCTCGAAGCGTCCCTCGTTGGGCGTCATAACCGCGCAGTTGATCTCCAGGTAGCGGTCGGCGATGGCGCGCAGGATGTCGTCGGCATCCTCGTCGACCATCATGCGGGCGGTACGCTCGCCGGCGCAGTCATCCTGGCAAACGATCACGCCGCCATTAGTCTCCACGGTGCGGCCGATCTTGTTGATGACGCCGCCGACCGGACAGCCCGTGATCAGGACGCGCTTGGCCGTGGGGTCGACCTTAGAACCGTTCTTGACGGCCTCGGCCCTGCGTTCCTCGTAGAGCTTCTCGAGGCTTTCCGTGTAGGCGGCCACGTCAAAGTTGAACGTGCCCGCGAACATCGTGCTCATGAGCTCCACGCCGCTGATCACAGGCGGCTGCTGCTCCTGCAGGCTGAAGAGGGCGAGCTGGGCGCGGCGCAGGCGGTTGCGCTGACGCGCGGCGACACGCAGGTCGTCGTCGGTAATGGTGATGCCGTAGATCTCTTCGAGGTGCTCCTTGAGCAGCCTGCACTCTTCGTACCAGCCCTCGCGCTCGTAGGTGCGGGCGCGGCTCTGGGGCAGGTGCAGAACGTGGGTAGGCTTGAGCTCGTTCAGGAGCTCGTACATCTTCTTCTTGCCGTCGCAGGTGGTCTCGCCCACGATGAGATCCGAGAAGTAGGTGAACGGGCACTTCTGCGAGTAGGCGAAACCGTAGGTAGACTTGATGAGCGGGCAGAGGTTGGCCGGCAGGACCTCCTCGGCCGCGGGAATCACCTCGTCGGACGTGCCGCACAGGCCGACCGCGCTCACGCCGGCCGCCTCAATGATCTCGAGCGGCGTATAGCTGCAGAGGTAGCCTATAAGTCGGCCGCCACCCTGCTTGAAGTCCTTCACCTTGATGAAGCTTGCCTTGCGCTGCTCGTTGAACTCCTCGAAGGTGCGAGGAAGCGGCGGAAGAGCTGTAGTCCTAGGTCGGGTCAGGGCCTCAGGCATGTTAGATCGTCTCCAGGAACGCCTCGACGCGCGTGGTGAGCTGACCCGCGTCCTCGTTGGCGTAGTCCGTGGTGACGTGCATGAAGGGGATGCCGGCCTCCTCGGCCGCCTTCTCCACCGTGAACGCCTCCGTCTCGTAAAGGGTGCAGAACTGCAGGGAGCAGTCGATGATGCCATCGGCGTGAAGGTCGCGCGCCATGTTCACGATGTCCGCCATGCGCTGGTCGTTTGGGGTGAACACGGCGCAGGAGATCTTGAAGTAGCGTTCGGCGATGGCGTCGAGCATCTGGTCGACCGTGGTGCCGGACTCGTCGACGAGGTCCCTGTAGTAGCGCGAGCCGGTGCAGGACTCCTCGCCCACCACGATGCCGCCGGCCTTCTCGATGATGTTGAAGAACTTCCAGTTGGGAACGGCCATGGGCGTGCCCGTGTAGAGGATGCGCTTGGTGCCCTTGGGCACGACGCCCTCGCCTACGGCAACGCGTGCCTCGCACTCGGCGGCCATGTCGTTGACGGCGCCGGTGAGGCGTACGGGGTCATCCATGAGGGCAGCCTGTACCGTGAGCAAGCTGTCAAGGCCCGAGATGGGCGCGGGGTCGGCGGCACGCGTTGCCGAGAGGCGCTGGAGGGCGCGGCGCTTGTCGTTGGCGATGCGGATGGCCTCGGCCAGGGACTCGGCCGTGATGGGCTGGCCGCAGAACTCCTCAATCTTATGGGCAAGCTTCTTCACCTCGCCCTTCCAGACCTCGACCGTCGCGTCGTTGTGAACGTTGGGGATGTCCACGATGTACATGTTGGCGAGCGTGGAGAAGTACTCGTAGGCCTTCTTCTTGCCATCGCAGGTATTCTCGCCCACCACGAGGTCGCTCGACTCGATGTAGGGGCAGACGTGCCCGAGCTTGAAGCCCGTGAAGCTCTTGATGAGGGGGCAGGTGTTGCGCGGCAGGTGCTCCTCGACCTTGTCGGTGGCCCAGTCCGCGCCGGAGCACAGGCTCACGGCAATGCCGCCCGCAGCCGTCACGACCTCCTCGGGCACGTAGAGACAGAACGACCCCACGATCTTGGTCGCCTCTCCGCTCTCCTTCTTGTCCAGCATCTCCCTGATGCGCCCCGAGTGGATGTTCGAGGCAACGAAGTCCAGGTAGGACGTGGCCTTGGGACGGTTACTCTGCGTGAGGAACATGTCACCGTACATCTGCCCCACGGCACCCAGGAGCATGTCGTGATCCTCCACGTTCATGCCGAGCGACTTCCACATGGGATGGTAGTCGTACTCCTGCGCCGGCTGCTGCTCGTTCTCCACCAGTGTCTCTGCCATGGTTCTCTCCTGTCTTCTGGTCCGGTGCCACCCCTCAGGCACCGGACGCTTACCTACTTTTTAGTCAAAGCAGAAAATGCCTGATCAAAATCAGCGATGATGTCCTTAACGTCCTCGAGACCCACCGAGAGTCGAATGAGTCCGTCAGTGATTCCCATCTCTTCGCGCACGGATTCGGGTACACCATGATGAGTCATACCAGCGGGAACCTCGATAAGGCTCGCCGGGTCTCCCAAGCTCACGGCAGCTGGTCCCGCATATGGACTCTCCCCCGACGGAAAGCGATCCAATGGTCGGGTCCTCAAGTCCCGCAAGCAGACGTAGAAGCGTGCTCTTGCCACAACCCGACTGCCCCAGAAGACAGACGAAGTCTCCTTGGTCAACCTCCATGCACACATCACGAAGAACCAGCTTTTCCGAGCCTGGGTAAGAAAATGAAACGTGGTCTATGCTTACATAACTCATGAACACTCCTTGTAAAAACCCAGGCGTCGACAATTGGTGTCGAACTAAACACGCACGATTTGCCCAAGAGAAATTAAAATAGCAACTGTTGTTAGAGGTAGAACCCTAAACAGACTGAACTTATACAGAGTGCACTCCTATCTTTTAGCTGCCACCCTTCCGGTAGATCTCTTCGTACGTCACTGCCGCTCCTTCGCCAACCGTACGGGCCACGAGCTCTATCCCCTCGGGCCAGTCCTCGCCTTCATCGAGCGGTGAGGCCTCGAAGAAGGCGCAGGTGCCGCAGCTGCTCGAGAGCGAACGGGGAACCGGGGCAAGCTCGCACGCCACACCCCGATCCCGACAGAAGCGGCGAAACCGCAGCGCCCCAAAGTGCGAATAGAAGGTGGCAACGTTGCGCATCACGCCTCTAGGCCTTCGTGACGTCGAGGGTCCACTCGCCGTCGGACTCGCTCATGCTCACCTGATAGCCCTGGTGCTCCGCATAGCGGGTGACGTTCTCACGCGGGGCGGGCGCGTCGACCACCATGCGGCAGAAATCGGGCTTCTTCTCCAAAGCACGGCTCATCATCACGACCGGCTCGGGACACGAGAGCCCGCGCGCATCAAGCGTTTCCATGTCTACTTCTCCTTTCCGAAGGTGTTGGCACACGCGATGCCAATGACCACCACAAGTCCGAGAACCACGGCAATCTGTCCCGCCATCGTGGTGCCGTCGGCACTCGAGGCAAGACCGAAGTTATGGCAGAAGGCCGCGCCCACGGCGAGGCCCAGGATCGCGATGGCCGAGTCGCCGTTGCCCTCACCGGAGAGCACAAGCTGGCGCAGCGGGCAGCCACCCAGAAGCACGCAGGCAAAGCCCACGAGGAACATGCCCAGAAAGTTCCACAGGCCGTCGGCGTGAGCGATGGGCTGGCCCTCAAAGCCAAGGTTGAAGTACGAGGTGCCGGTGGCAGCGGTGAGCACGAGGTTGCCCACAAGAGCCGCGACGAAGATGGCGATGAAGCCCATGAGGAGCTTGTTCTCACGGAACAGGATCATGTCGCGGATGCCCCCCACCATGCATAGGCGCGTGCGCTGGGCGATGGCACCTACGATAAGGCCCGCGATAAGGCTAATGGCAATCGCAGCGTGCTTGGCGCCGGGACCGGCACCGGCCTCGGTGAAGAAGATGAACGCGGGACCCGCTATGACGAGCACGAGCAGAATCACCTGGATGATGGGCCAGATAACGCCCTCGAGCTTGCTCGCGCGATACGTGCGACCAAGCGAGTATCCCTTGTTGAGGAAGAAGGTGCCCGCAGCGATTCCCGCCGTGAAGCCCACGAGGCCCACCAAGGCGTTGAGATCACCGCCGGCAAGGCGCAGAATCATGCGAAACGGACAGCCCAGGAACATGAGGCAGCCCACCATGACGCAGAAGCCGAGCACGAAACGAGTAATGGGGGCCGAGCCACCACGCGCGGTGAACTCGCCCTTGCCCACGGCGAGAAGAAAGCTCCCAAGTACCAGCCCAAAGATCTCGGGTCTGATGTACTGTACGGCTGCGGCCCTATGAAGCCCCAGGCCGCCCACGGTGTCCCTGATGAAGCACGCGACGCAAAAGCCCATGTTGGCGGGGTTGCCAAAGAAGACCAGCATGACGGCTATGACGCCGATGACAAGCCCTCCCCCAATGATCGTAGCCCGTTCCTTCGTGAGGTTCATCGCATGCTTCCCTTCGCTTCCCAATGACCTGTCATGACCGTTCCGCAGACAAACGAAAAAGAGCAAAGTATTCGCTCGAAGAGCCGTGGAAGGTGTGTGATCGTGCTCTGCAAACCCGATTCGACAAGGAGCCGCACGCATTGCCCGACCACCGTCAGGCAACGAGGGCGTAGGCAGGATTGCCACCTACGCGACCGACGGCCAAGACACGCTTGGCCGATGCGTCCTAATCGATTGGATGGTTTAGTTGGGAGCAGATTTTTCGAAGCGCGGTCAGAACCGCGTCGACATCAGCCTCGGTACCTGCGAAGCCGAACGAGAAGCGAATAGTCCCCACGGGGAAGGTGCCCAACGTTTTGTGGGCACTCGGGGCGCAATGCAGGCCCACGCGCGTCTGGATGCCAAAGTCGACGTCAAGGCGGCGGGCGACCTCGGCCTCGTCGAGAAGAGGCGTGCACACGGAGACGACGCCCGTGCGATTGGTTGTGTCGCGCCTTCCCACGATGCGTACGAGCCCGTCTTCCTCGAGCGGGAAGAGCCCGTCGAGGAAACGCTGCGTCAGCGCGAGCTCGTGAGCGCGGATGGCGTTTATCCCCTGCTCGCGCAGCCACAGGAGACTCGCGCGCAGGCCCATGATCCCAGGCAGGTTGAGGGTGCCCGCCTCGAAGCGGTCAGGCATGAAGCAAGGGGTCTCCTCAGAGTCGCTCACCGATCCGGTGCCTCCCACCACGAGGGGCTCGAGCGTGGCGGCGAGCTCGGGAGAGAGCACGACACCGCCTATCCCCTGAGGACCCAAGAGTCCCTTATGACCCGTGAAGCAAAGGGCGTCAGCATGAAGCTCGTCCATGCGCGTGGGCACGAAGCCCGCCGTCTGAGCGGAGTCCACCATAAAGGCAATGTGGCGCTCCTGGCACAGGGCCCCCACCTCGGCGAGCGGGAGCATGGTTCCGCAGACGTTGCTTGCGTGGGTCATTACGACTATGCGCGTGGCGGGCGTGAGAGCTTGGACTACGTCAACAGGGTCCAGACTGCCATCGGCCGCGCAGGCGATGCGCGTAAAAGTGACGCCCCTCTGCGCTAGTTGCGTGAGCGGGCGCATGACGGCATTGTGTTCCATCGAGGAGACCACGACGTGGTCTCCCGGCGTGAGAAGCCCCTTGAGCACGAGGTTGAGGGACTCGGTAATGCAGCGCGTGAACACAACGTCGCTTGGGTCGGGACCGCCGAGAAGCTCGCAGAGCAGCTCGCGACACTCGAGCACGCCGTCCTCCGCGTCGAAGGCACCACCGTAGCTCCCGCGGTTAACGTTGTAGCCGCCCTCAGTCATAAAGCGCGTCATGGCCTCGACAACACAGGGAGGCTTGGGGAACGTCGTACATGCGTTGTCTGCGTAGATGCCCACGTGCCCCCCTGTCACTTTTAAAATTCCCTCATGTACGAGTAAAGCTCATTCTTGTTTGATAATCGCGATTAGTCAAGAGAAAAACCGTCTGTGGCATACAGAGCAACGTAGGCGGTAGCGCCCACGGCAAACTCGTCCGAGACGGGTCATTCAGGGGTGCCCAAGAGAGCAGAAGCCCCCGAGCTTTCTCGACAAGAGCTCTCTTGCCTAGAGGTCCCGGGGGCTTATCCACGTATCTGGACCAGAGCGATCGCTACAGGTACGCGACGACCTCGATCTCGACCTTGGCGCCCTTGGGCAGCGCGGCGACCTCGAAGGCGGCGCGGGCGGGGTACGGCGCAGAGAAGAACTCGCCGTAGACCTCGTTCATGGCGCCGAAGTCCGCGATGGAGTCCAGGAGGACCGTGGCCTGGGCCACGTTGGCCATCGTGGCACCGGCGGCCGCGAGGACGCTCTTCACGTTCGTGAGGCTCTGACGCGTCTGCGACGTGATGTCGTCGCCGGCGAACTCGCCGGTCGCGGGGTCGATGGGCAGCTGGCCGGACACGTTGATGACGTTGCCGGACTTGATGGCCGCCGAGTAGGGGCCGATGGCCGCAGGAGCGTTGTTGGTGACGATTGCCTCGTTTGCCATGATGGTGTTTCTCCTTCTCCTTTTGTTGCCCGTCGTCCGGCGGGCAGGGATGCCTATCTTGCCACGTACTGGCCGGGCTGGGCGCCGGTGGGCTCGCCGTCTTGGGCCGCAAGCACGCCGTTCACGAACGTGAGGTGCGCGCGCCCGCAGCACTCGAAGCCCTCGTAGGTCGTGTGATCCACGTTCTGATGCTGCGTGGCCGCGTTGATGGTCCACTCGGCGGTGGGGTCCCACACGCACACGTCGGCGTCCGCGCCCTCGGCCAGCTGGCCCTTCTGGGGCCACATGCCGAAGACCTTGGCGGGCATCTCGCTCATGAGGCGGCACAGGTCGGTGGGGCCAAGCTCACCGGCGAAGCTCGTGGCGATAAGCGCGGGCCGGTGCTCGACGCCGGGGCCACCGTTGGGGATCTTCCTGAAGTCGCCCCTGCCGCGATCCTTCTGGCCGTGCAGGTTGAAGCTGCAGTGGTCGGTCGCGATCGTGTCGATCTCGCCCGTGAGCACGGCCTCACGCAGGGCCGCGCGGTCGGAGGGCTTGCGCGGAGGGGGGCTCATCACGTATTTGGCGCCCGCGAAGCCATCGGCGCCCCTCTCGAGGTAGCAGGTGTCGTCGAGCAGCAGGTACTGCGGGCAGGTCTCCACGAAGATGTTCTTCTGGCCGCGCGCCTTGGCCGCGCGGATGGCGTCGAGGCCCATCTTGGTGGAGAGGTGCACCACGTTCACGCGCGCGTCTCCCGCGAGATGGGCGAGGTAGAGAAAGCGCGAGACGGCGTCGGCCTCGGCCTCGACGGGGCGGCTCAGGGGATGGCCCTCGGGACCGGTGATGCCCCGGGCCACCACGCGCTTCTGCATAGCGTCGATGATGCTGCCGTTCTCGCAGTGCACGCACAGGGTGGCGCCCAGCGGCTTCAGGGCCTCCATGAGCTCGAGGAGCTCGGAGTCCTCGAGCTTCAGGTGGTCGTAAGCCAGGTACGCCTTGAAGCTCGCCACGCCGGCGTCGCGCATGACCTTGAGGTCGGCGCGGTTGCGCTCGTTCCACTCGGCGAGCGCCATGTGAAAGGCGTAGTTGGCCGTGCAGGTGCCATCGGCGCGGCGGTGCCACTCGGCGAGGCCGTCGGGCATGGTCACGCCACGGTCGGCCGTGGCGTAGTCCACGATCGTCGTGGTGCCGCCGCAGGCAGCGGCGCGCGTGCCCGTCTCGAAGCTGTCGGCCGTCCAGTCCATGCCGGTCCAGCACTGCATGTGCGTGTGGGCGTCGATGAAACCCGGGAACACCCAACAGCCCGAGGCATCGTAGACCTCGTCCGCCTCCGTGGGCTCGACCGCAGCGGCCATGCGCGCGATGTGGCCCCCCTCGAGCGCGACGTCGCCGTAGCGCATGCCGTCAGGGCAGACGAGCGCCCCGTTTTGAATGATGACCATGCGGTCTCCCTTCAACGGGCCTCAGGCACGCCCGAGGCCAGCCTCCATAACCTCGCGAATGCGCTCCAGGTCCGAAGGCGTGTCAACGTCCCAGAGCTCCCAGGGCCACGTCGCCTCGACGCTCATGCGCGCCACGGCGTCTCCCAGGGCCGCCCGTCCGCCCACGTCGCCCGTGAGCGCCTCGAGCCGAGGCAGAACCCGCGCCGGAAAGAGGATGGGAGAGCCCGCGCGCCCGCGCCACGCAAGGCGCACGCAGGCGTCCGGGTTCGCACGGGAGGCACCAAGCAGCGAGCGCACGCTGGCAGGCTCGACGAGCGGCTGATCGCCGGGCACGAACAGGCAGGCGTCCCAGCCTGCCTCGAGCGCATAGGCGGCCAAGGCGCGCGTGGAGTCCGATTGATCGGGCCCGCCCGGGCGCGCGACGTCCGCGCCGCGCCCGCGAGCGAGCTCGTCGACCTCGGACGAGACAGAGGTCACGACCAGGGGCAACGCGCTGGGCACGCAACCGAGCGTACGGGCGAGCACGGGCTCGCCAAGAAGGGGCTCCACGAGCTTGTCCGCGCCAAAGCGCGTGGCGTGACCGGCCGCAAGGACCGCCACGCCCACGGTGCGCCGCGCCTCCTTCGAGGCATCGTCGCGAGACAGGTCGTCCAGCCCCGCGAACGCGGAGGCGTAGCGCACGGCGGCCGTGGCCTCCACGACGGAGGTCCACCGCTCGTAGGCCTCCAGGAGCGCGTCCGCCTCGGGCGTGGGCGTGGAGCCGCCGCCGCCCGCCCCTCCCACGACGCGCGTGGTGAGCGGGTGGCCGACGGCGGCCTCAGCGTTCTTCACGAGCGCGAGGGCCTTGGTGTAGGCCATACCCATCGACTGGGCAGCGGCACGCAGGCTCCCGTGCTCGCGTATGCGGCGCAGAAGCTCAGCGGGGCCGGAGCCAAAGGCGCGCTCCCCCTTGTCGTCGACGAGGTATGTCCTCACATACGGTCTCATGAGGTCATTATGCCTCTTCGGCACGCACGACCGTGCCCGTCTTGCCCGCCAGGCCGTCGGCGGCCTTCTCGAGTAGGGTGATGAGCGCGGAGCGCCCGGGCTTGGACTCGGCGAACTTGGAAGCGGCGAGGACCTTGGGCTCCATAGAGCCCTTGCCGAACTCGCCTGCGGCGGCGAGCTCGTGGGCGCGCTCGGGGGCGAGCTCGGAGAGCCACTCCTGGTCGGGGGCGCCAAAGCGGATGGCGACCTTCTCGACGGCGGTGAGGATCACGAGGTAGTCGGCATCAAGCGACTCGGCGAGAAGCTCGGCCGCGAAGTCCTTGTCGATAACGGCCGCAGCGCCCTTGAGGTGGGTTCCCTCGGTGCGATAGACCGGGATGCCGCCGCCCCCGCAGGCGATGACCACGTGATCGGCCGCCACGAGCGAGGTGATCGTGTCGAGCTCGACGATGCGCTGGGGCAGGGGCGACGCCACGACGCGACGATAGCCCTGCTTGGCGTCGTGCATGAACTCGTAGCCGCGCTCGCGGGTCAGAACGTCGGCCTCTTCCTTGGTCATGAACGAGCCGATGGGCTTGGTCGGCTCCTTGAACGCGGGGTCTTCGGGATCGACCTCGACCTGCGTGAGGACCGTGGCCACGCCGTGGTCGATGCTGCGGCGCTCCATCTCCTCGCGCAGGGCGTTCTGCAGGTCGTAGCCGATGTAGCCCTGGCTCATGGCACCGCAGACCGAAAGCGGGCACGGGATGTACTTCTCGGGGTCCGAGCGGGTGAGCTCGGTCATGGCGTTGGCGATCATGCCCACCTGCGGGCCGTTGCCGTGCACGACGATGACCTCGTTGCCCCGCTCGATCAGGTCGGCGATGGCCTTGGAGGTCACCTGGACGGCCTTCATCTGCTCGGGTAGGTTCTTGCCCAGCGCGTTGCCACCCAGTGCAACCACGATTCTTCTACTCATGTAACTTCCTCTCCGCTGGATTGTGAACGGCGGGGCCACCGAGCATCGCACGCGACATTCTGAGCGCAAAGCGCGAAGATGAGCGCGAGACGCTCGGTGGCCACCACCCGAACGAATCTAGCTATTATGCCTGGTGCCAGCGAGGCTTCGCAGCCCCCTCGAGGGCAGCGAGCGTGGCCGCGGGGTCCTTGGCCTTCTGCAGGAAGACCATGGCCGCGATGGCGTACGGCTTGTAGGAGGCCTCCTTGTACATGCCGTCGCGGTGCAGGTCGAAGACGTCGGCCATGACCTCGCCGTGCTCGCAGGAGACGCCGGAGATGTCGGCGGGCAGCGGGTGCATGAAGATGGTGTCGTCGCCCTTGGCGGTCGTGGCCATGAGCTCCTGCGTGGAGCACCAGTCCTGGTGCGTGGCGTTCTGGGCGAGAAGCTCCTGCTCGAGCGCGTTGATGCCGGCGTCGTCGCCCTGGGCGTAGAGCTTGGTACGACGCTCCATGGCGGCATATGAGGCCCAGCTCTTAGGAATCACGATGTCAGCGCCCTCGAAGGCCTCGGCCATCGAGTTGGTCTGCGCGAAGGTGGCGCCGGACTCGGTCGAGTAGACCTTGGCCTTCTCGACGAGCTCGGGCATGAGGTCGTAGCCCTCGGGGTGCGCGAGCGTCACGTTCATGCCAAAGCGGGGAAGCAGCGAGATGAGCGACTGCGGGCAGGACAGGGGCTTGCCGTAGGAGGGGGAGTAGGCCCAGGTCACGGCAACCTTCTTGCCGCGCAGGTTCTCGAGGCCGCCGAACTCGTTGATGAGGTAGAGCAGGTCGGCCGAGGACTGCGTGGGGTGGTCGGAGTCAGACTGCAGGGAGACCAGCGTGGGACGGTGGTCGAGCACGCCGTCGGCGTAGGCCTGCGCGACGGACTCGGAGACCTCCTTCATGTACGCGTCGCCGGCACCGATGTACTTGTCGTCGCGGATGCCGATGACGTCGGACATGAAGCTGATCATCGTGGCGGTCTCGCGGACGGTCTCGCCGTGGGCGATTTGGGACTTGCCCTCGTCGAGGTCCTGGAGCTGCATGCCCAAGAGGTTGGTGCCCGAGGAGAACGAGAAGCGCGTGCGCGTGGAGTTGTCACGGAACAGTGACACCGCGAGGCCCGAGTCGAAGATGCGTGTGGAGATGTTGCGCTCGCGCAGGTCGCGCAGGGCGTTGGCCACGGCGTAGAGGGCGCGGAGCTCGTCGGTGGTCTTGTCCCACGTGTGCAGGAAGTCGTTCTCGTACATGTTCGAGAAGTCAAGGCCAGAAAGCTGGTCAAGATAGGTGCGGAACTTGCTCATGTCTGATTCCTCTCCAAGGTTGGTGTCATGCGCCCGAGGGCAGGGGCGTCCGGGCGGGGCTCCTCTCCCCTGAAAGGAGGGGCCCCGCCCGGACGCATCCCTAGGAAACTACTTGATGTCGTTGTCCGTGAGGTCGGCGCGGAACTCGGTCGCGTCGTCGTCGCTGGCGGCGGAGCCGTCATACAGGTTGAGCGCGGCCACGTAGAGGGCGGCAGAGGTCACGAGGTCGTCCTTGTAGGTAATCTCGTTGGGCGCGTGCGCCTGGCTCTCGGCGCCAGGACCAAAGCCCACGCAGGGGATGCCGTAGCGACCCTGGATGGCGACGCAGTTAGTCGAGAAGGTCCACTTGTCCACGAGGGGACGGTTGCGCAGGTCCATGGAGGCCTCGCAGCCGATGCGCTTGTCGCCGAAGAGGGCCTTGTGGGCGTCGACGAGGGCCTTGACGTGCGGCGCGCTCTCCTTGTTGATCCAGGTCGGGAAGTAGCACTCGGTCTCGTAGACCTCACCGGTCCAAGCTGGACGGTCGTACATGTACATGGTGACCTTGACGTCGTCACCGTACTTCTTGACGGCCGGAAGGTTCTTGACCTCCTCGAGGCAGCCCTCCCAGGTCTCGCCGGCGGTCATGCGGCGGTCGATGGAGATGGCGCAGGAGTCGGCCACGGCACAGCGGCTCGGGCTCGTGTAGAAGATCTGCGAGACGGTGCAGCTGCCGCGACCGAGGAAGCGAGCGTCCTCGTAGTGGTCGGGGTTGAACTTGGGGTCGAGCATCTTGGCCAGGCCCTTGATCTGGGTCGACTCGGCATAGCCGTTGTTGTTGAGCTCACGCACGTCGTTGACGACGTCAGCCATCTTGTAGATGGCGTTGTCGCCGCGCTCAGGCGCGGAGCCGTGGCAGGACACGCCGCGGACGTCGACGCGGATCTCCATGCGGCCGCGGTGACCACGGTAGATGCCGCCGTCGGTGGGCTCGGTGGAGATGACGAACTCGGGGCGGATGCCGTCCTTGTTGACGATGTACTGCCAGCAGAGGCCGTCGCAGTCCTCCTCCATGACGTCGCCGGAGACCATGACCTTGTAGCCCTCGGGGATGAGGTCGAGGTCCTTCATCATCTTGGCGGCGTAGACGGAGGCGCACAGGCCGCCCTCCTGGTCGGAGCCACCGCGGCCGTAGATGAGGTCGTCGGTCTCGTAGCCCTCGTAGGGGTCATGCGTCCAGTTGTCGCGGTTGCCGATGCCCACGGTGTCGATGTGGCCGTCGAGGCACATGATCTTGTCGCCGGTGCCCATGAAGCCGATGACGTTGCCGAGGCCGTCGATCTGGACCTCATCGAAGTCGAGCTTCTCCATCTCCTGCTTGATGCGACGGATGACGCCCTCCTCCTCGGCGCTCTCGGACGGAATGGCGATCATCGCACGCAGGAATGCCGTCATGTCCTTGCGGTAGCCCTCGGCGGTCTTCTTGATGAGCTCGTAGTCCAGTTCCCTTGCCATAGTTCATGTCCTTTCTCGTAAAACGTTGGATGGGGACCGCCTCGCCCCTCCCTCGGATGTGTGTCATGCGGAGCTGCGGGCAAGGCGAGGCGGCGCCTCGCTCGCAGCATACGTTGACCTACTTGGCCCAGGCACCGTCCCAGACGATCTGGCGATAGCGCTCGGGATCGGTGTCACCCTCGGTCGAGAAGAGCAGAACCTGGGAGTTCTTGTCCAGCTCGAGGGCCTCGCGCAGCTCGGCATAGGCGGGGTCGCACATGAGGGCGCTGATGGCCCCCATGCCCACGGCTCCGGACTCGCCGGACGTGACCGCAGGATCGCCCTTCACGGGAGCGGCGAGCTTGCGCATGCCCTCGGCGCTGACCCAGTCGGGGCAGGAGAGGAAGGCCGTGGCGTGGTTTCTGAGGATGTCCCAGCCGATGGTGTTGGGCTCGCCGCAGGCGAGGCCGGCCATGATGGTCTGGAGGTCGCCACCCACGATGCGGGGGCTGCCGTCGGCGGCCTTGGCACCCTGGTAGAGGCAGTCGGCCGCGGCGGCCTCCATGATGACGAACTTGGGGGGGTTGGAGGGGAAGAGGTTGGTGAAGTAGCCCACCATGGAGCTTGCGAGCGAGCCCACGCCGGCCTGGACGAAGACGTGCGTGGGGCGGTTCACCTCGAGCGAGCGGAGCTGCTCGGCGGCCTCGGCGGCCATGGTGCCGTAGCCCTGCATGATCCAGGCGGGAATCTCCTCGTAGCCGTCCCAGGCGGTGTCCTGGACCACGACGCCGTGCTCGGTCTTGGCAGCCTCGGCGGCGGCCATGCGGACGCAGTCGTCGTAGTTGACGTCCTCGATGGTGACCTCGGCGCCCTCCTTGGCGATGTTATCGAAGCGCGTCTTGGTCGAGCCCTTGGGCATGTGCACGACGGCCCTCTGGTGCAGCTTGTTGGCCGCCCAGGCGACGCCGCGCCCGTGGTTGCCATCGGTGGCGGTGAAGAACGTCGCCTGGCCGAAGTCGTCCTGGAACTGCCGCGAGGTGAGATAGTCGTAGGTCATCTCGGACACGTCCTTGCCCATCTCCTGGGCGATGTAGCGCGCCATGGCGAAGGAACCGCCGAGCACCTTGAAGGCGTTGAGACCAAAGCGGTAGCTCTCGTCCTTGACGAAGAGCCCGCCCAGTCCCACGTGCTTGGCCATGCCAGACAGGTTGGCAAGCGGCGTCACCGAGTACTGCGGAAAGCCACGGTGAAAGGCCTGCGCCTTGGCGACGTTGTCCGTCGTCATTACGGCAAGCTTCTCATCCTCGCTCTTGGGCATGTGGTTGGTGACCCACTCGATCTTTTCGCTCACGGCGTCCTCCCCGACTCGCGTGTTTCCTACTTTTTGTCTGATTATCAAACAGAAAGTTTGTTACTCCATATGTTGGCACATTTTTTGTTTGTTGCAAGCCCTATTTCCCTGACCCGGCAAACGTCACATTTGCGCCCGTGGGCGGTCCCAGACGACGACCGTCAGAGGCGTTGCACGGGGCCGAGGGAGCCCCGAGACAAACGCGTACGGCCATCCACGTGCTTTTAGTTTTCTGTTTGGCGAGGTCTGCTCCCGCACGTTGTGCCCGGACGGGGCAGGCGCGCCACTCCTGCCTGGGACGTCCTCAATCTCTCGTCTGACAAGACCGGGTAGCCGCCGCCTCGCGTTTGGTGGCCCTTGTGACGGTGCCCCCGTTCCAGAAAACCCCGCCGTGGGCACCCGACGCACACGGGTGCCCACGGCGGGGCGAGCGAGACTCAGCGACCGGATAGCCGCGAAAAATCACTCAAGACACTCTTTTCGGCGCTCTCGCCGACGTTCTCTGACTTGGCTACGTCGGCCGCCGCCTGAGGCGCGACCCCAGGCGGATGGCGGCCGTAAATGCCTTCCCTACAGGAAGGTTCCCGCCTTGATCTGATCGACGTAGCCGTTGTAGGCGGCCTGCTGGTCGGTCGTCACGATGCTGGAGAAGGTCCCTACGGAGACGCCCCCGTTGGAGAGGTCGCCGTTGATAACCTTGTTGCCGTAGGAGTCGGCCTCAACGTCCTTCATGGCTTGGAGCAGCATAGTCTTGTTGTCCGTTACGACGCTGTTGGCGATTAGCGGGTCGTCTGGACCGCCCAGGTCGGCCGGCTGGCCGATGTCATAGACGCCGTCGAAGCCGCTGAGCGCCTCGCGCACGCCCGTGTCCACGATGGAGGCGTCGCCAAACATGACGTCGACGCCGCTGCCGGTCACCATCGAGGTTCCGAGCTCCTTGCCCTTGGCCGCGTCGGAGAACGAGCCTGCGTAGGCGCTTGTGACCTGGATGGCCGCGTTGACCTTCTGCGCAGCCTTCGTGTAGTTCTCGAGCTTGCTCTTCGTGGTATCAAGCTCGACTCCGCCCACAAAACCTATGCTCTCCTTCTTGGACAGGACGCCCGCGAGGGCGCCCGCGAGCAGCCCGATCTGCTCGGTGTTGGGCATGAGGCTCTCAATGTTGTCGGTCTGGACGGTGTCGTTCAGAATGACGAAGCGGGCGTCGGGGTTGTCGGAGGCCACCTGCTCGACCGTGTCGCTGTACTGGTTGCCGGGCGCGAAGATGAGGTCATAGCCCTGGTCGACGTAGTTCGTCATCGTGGTGGCCCAGTCGGACTGCGCGACGGACTCGGAGTAGGCCGTGTCCCAGCCCAGCTCGGCAGCCCCGTCGACCATGGCCTTGTAGCAGCTCGCCCCCCAGCCGCCGTCGTTGATCGGCCCATCGAGAAAGATCGCGATCTTCCGCTTGGCGGTCGTGTCGGCGGCGCCCGTGCCCTCCTGGGCGTCCGTGCCGGAGTCCGAGCCGCAGCCAGCAAGGCCTAGCCCGAGGACGGTGGCGCCCACGACGCCAATGAACTGTCTTCTGTCAAGCATGGTGAATCCCTTCGTCGAAGTGTCGCTTCCCAGATCCCCGCGCGCCGAGCTAGCGCTCCTCGCGGAAGTAAGGCCGGCCGTTGGCCTTGGGCCCCGCCCGCCCGCTCCCAAAGAAGACGAGGACAACGAGCGTGACCACATAGGGGATCATCTGAAAGAACTGGTAAGGAATCCCCTGCGCGTGAATCTGCAGCACGATCTGTAGGGCGTCGCAGAAGCCAAAGAGCAGGCAGGCGCAGAGGACGCCAGGAGAACGCCAGCGGCCAAAGATGACCGCCGAGAGGGCGATGAAGCCGCGACCGGCCACGATGCCCTCGGCGTAGGTACTCGTATAGCACAGCGTCAGGAACGCACCACCGAGACCGGCGAGGGCGCCGCAGATGACGCACGCGACGTACTTCGTCTTGAGGACATCGATGCCAAGCGTCTCGGCCGCATGGGGATTCTCGCCAACGGAGCGAAACGACAGCCCCGCGCGGAAGTGACCAAAGAAGACGGCCGAGAGGGGCACGAGCAGATAGGCGAAGTAGGCCAGCGGCGTCTGCTGAAAGAACGCAGGACCGACGACCGGAATGCCGCTCAAGAGCGGGATGCCCGCGACGGCCATCTGCGTGCCCTGGACGAGCGTCGACGAGTCGCCGAACGCAACCTTGTAGACGAACGTCGCCACTGCGGGGGCCAGGATATTCAGGGCCATGCCGGTGACCACCTGATCCACGCAGAGCGTCACCGTGCAGAGCGCGTAGATGAGGTTGAAGAGGACACCGGCAACCATGCCCACGGCGAGGCCCACCCAGGCGTTGCCGGTGTAGTATCCCGCGAGGAAGCCAAAGAGCGCGCCGATGGACATGAGCCCATCGAGGCCTATGTTGACCAGGCCTGCCCGCTCGCTGAACAGCTCGGCAATGGCCACGAGCAGAAGCGGGACGGCCATGCGGATGGTCGCGGAGAGGACGTCGGGGCCCATCGAGACAAGGTCTCCCATCAGGCGCTCGCCTCCGCCCTCTCGGAGCTCTTTCTCGACGAGCGCGCCTGAGAAAGGAGCTGCTTGATCTGGGGGAGCCTGAGCAGGGCCATGCCCGCCACCGAGAAGATGATGATAAGGGCGCGCATGATCTCGACGATAGCCGTGGGCACCAAGATGCCCACCTGCATGGAGGAGGCCCCCGTCTGCAGGATGCCGAAGAAGATGGCCACCACGACCGACGCGATGGGATTGAGCTGTGCTATCAACGCGATTGCCACGCCATCGAAGCCAAAGCCCGCCCCGAATCCACTCATGAGCCGATACTGCTTGCCAAGGAGCTCCACGGCTCCTCCCATACCCGCGATAGCGCCGGAGATCACAAACGAGAGCATGACGAGCCTCTTCACGGGGAAGCCGTTGACACGCGAGGCCACCGGGTTCAGGCCGACGGCCCGTATCTTAAAGCCGAACGAGGTCCTGGTGATCACGTAGGCCACCACGAGACCGAGCGCGATCGCCATGACGACGCCAACATGCATACGTAGGCCGGGAATCTTGCAGAGCATGACCGAGTCTGCGACGGAGGGGGTCTGCGGGTTGCCCCCGTCGCGAAAGAGGCTCGTGTACACATACCCCATGAACAGGGTCGCCACGTAGTTGAGCATGATCGAGGTGATCATCTCGTTGAGCCCTCGGGCTATCTTCATGACCCCCGCGATGGCGGCCCACAGGGCTCCGGCGGCGATTCCGGAGACGATTGCCAGAGCGGTGCCGGCGGGCCCGGTGGAGCCGGTGACGACGAGCACCGAGGCGGAGGCCACGCCGCCGATGATGAACTGCCCCTCGCCGCCAAGGTTGAACACGCCGCAACGATACGCGAACGCGGCGCACAGCGAGGTGAAGATGAGGGGACACGCCGCCACGAGAGAGCTCGCAATCTTCTGGGGCGATCCGATGGACCCCGAGAACAGCAGCGCGTAGCCCTCGAGCGGGTTCTTTCCAAGGCACGCGATGATGATGCCGCACGCAACGAATGCCAGGAGCGTCGACCCCAGCGGCACGAGTACCGTGAGCAGGCACTCGCGGCGTTGGCCTGCCCCCTCGGCAAACTTCTCTTCAACCATGCTTCCCCCTACTTGCCGGCCATGGCCAGGGAGATCTCCTTGACCGGGGCGCCTTTTCCGGGATACGTGCCCATGACCCGTCCCTCGAACAGAACGATGATGCGATCGGAGAGCTTGAGAACCTCGTCGAAGTCGGCGCTGATGAGGATGATCGCGCAGCCGTTGTCGCGCTCGGAGATCATGACGTCATGGACGAAGTTCGTAGCGCTCACGTCAAGACCACGTGTGGGGTAGACCGCCACGAGGATCGAGGGATTCCCGTAGAGCTCACGGGCCAGGATGACCTTTTGCTGGTTTCCGCCGGAGAGGCTGCGGGCCGCCTGGCCAACAGAGACGCAGCGAATGTCGTTCTTCTCGCGCATCTCCTCGGCGAAGGCGCGAATCGCGCCGGTCTTGAGCCAGGCACCACGCGCATAGGAGAAGCGCTTGCTGTCCGTCTTCTTGAGCACAAGGTTCTCGGCCACGGACATGTCTCCCACGAGCCCCATCGCGTTGCGATCCTCGGGGATGTCGGCCATGCCGGCCTCGATGAACGCCTCGGGGCTAAAGACGGATACCGGGCCGTCGGGGGCGACTACCGTACCGCCCTCGGGAGCCTCCAGGCCCGTGATGACACGAGCGAGCTGCGACTGGCCGTTGCCGTCGATGCCCGCGACGCCCAGAATCTCCCCGCGACGCAGCGTGAGGGACACGTCGCGCAGGCCGCCGTGCTTGAGCGAGGGATGCAGGGACACGTCAGCGAGTCTCATGACCTCCTCGCCCGGGGCCTTCGCCTTCTCGTAGACGCTCTCCACGAACTCGTGACCGATCATGAGGTTCGCGAGGCTTTGCGCGGAGGCCCGCCCGACCTCGACCGTGGCGACGGACTTGCCCGCGCGCAGGACGGTGATGCGATCGGATATTCTCATGACCTCGCGCATTTTGTGCGAGATGAAGACGGCGGACTTGCCCTCGGCGGTGAGCGAGCGCATGACGTCGAACAGCCTCTCGACCTCGGGGTCGGTGAGGACGGCAGTTGGCTCGTCGAGCACGAGCAGATCCGCGCCGCGGTAGAGGGCCTTGAGGATCTCGACGCGCTGCTGCGCGCCAATCGAGAGCTCGCGCACGGGGGAGTCAAGCTCGACGTCGAGGCCATAGCGCTCGGAGAGAGCCCCGATTCTCGCACGATCGGCGGAGCGGGAGAGCAGGGGCGATTCCCCCTTGACGCCAAGCACCACGTTCTCGAGGGCTGTCATGGCCTCGACGAGCATGAAGTGCTGGTGGACCATGCCAATGCCAAGCCCTGCCGCATCACGCGGGCAGTTGATGCGGACCTCTCTGCCGCGATGCAAGATCTTCCCGCCCGTGGGCTGGTAGAGTCCGACGAGGATGTTCATCAGGGTCGACTTGCCAGCCCCGTTCTCGCCAAGCAGGGTGTGGACCTCCCCCTCCCGGATGCTCAGAGAGACGTCTCGGTTCGCATAGAACGAGCCGAAGCGCTTGCTGATGTGCTCCATTCTCAGCATCTCGACCACGGTTGCCCCCTCGAGCCGCATCTTCCACCGGAAGCCAAGGCTACCCCATGGCCCGAGGCTCGGAGGCAGGCGCACGCCTGCCGTAACGTGGGGTAACGCTGGAGTAACGTGGGGTAACGAGGGGGTAACGCTAGGTAACGAGGGGGTAACGAGGGGGCAAAGCTCGCCGGCCTGGCGGCCCTGGCGCCGGACCACGCCCCACTCCAAGGCGGGCCCCTTACGTCGCGTTCGTTTCGCGCAGAAAGAGGGCGGCGGGACCGTCTTGGTCCCGCCGCCGTGAGATCAGGGCTCTAGGAGACGCACCTGGCTACCACTCGATGTGCACGATCGGCTTGATTAGGTCGCGAGGCTTCTCGTCCATGACCTTGAAGGCCTCCTCGATCTTGTCGAAGCCGTCATAGGTGTAGTTGAGCATCTTGCCCGGATGCACGCGCCCGGCGCGGATGACGTTGAGCAGCCGACCGATGCGGTAGGCGCCGCCAGGACAGAACCCGCAGTGAATGCTCACGTCGGACATGCCGAGGCCCCACTGCATCGTGGGCACCTCGAAGGTGTCGGCCACGTCATAGAAGTTGATGCTCGAGACGGTGCCGCCAGGACGCGTGAGCGACAGGGCCTTGTTCATGCTGTCGGTGCCGCCGCCGGCGATGATGCAGGAGTCAACCTGGCCGACGAGGTCGAGGATCTGCTCGACGACGTCACCCTCCTTGTAGCTCACGATGTCGGTCGCACCGTATTCGCGGGCGAGCTCGGCGCAGTTGGGGCGCGTGCCGATTCCGATGACGCGACCGGCACCGAAGAGTGCCGCGCCCGCCGTGGCCATGAGGCCCACGGGACCGATGCCAAAGACGACCACGGTGTCGCCGAACTTGATATCAGCGTTCTCGGCCCCATAGAAGCCCGTGGACATCATGTCGACCGTCATGAGGGCGTCCTCGACCGAGACGTCGTCGGTAAGGGGCACGAGGTTGGCGTCGGCGTTATTCACCGTAAAGAACTCGGCAAAGATGCCGTCCTTGCTGCCCAGGAACTTGAAGCTCGCCATGAGCCCCTGGTCATGGGCATTGTTGCTGTCACGGCGCTGCAGCTGGGGGGACTCCCAGTCAGGCGTGCAGCACGGCACGACCACGCGATCGCCCGGCTTGAAGTTGCGCACGAGCTCGCCGACCTCGACGACCTCGCCAAGAGCTTCATGACCCAGGATGAGGTTTTGCTTGGGGCCGGAGCCCCCGTGGCTGGCGTGGGTGTCGCTCGAGCATGGTGCCACGGCGATGGGGCGCAAAAGGGCGTCGAGCGGGCCCGCCTGGGGCTTGTCCTTCTCGAGCCAGCCAGGCTTGTTGACGTCAATCATTCCATATCCACGCATGCGCCTCTCCCCTTTCAGGAGGACGGCCAGCCTGGTGCCAGCCGTATTGGACCTCCTTAGGATAGCACAAAGAAACCGCACGTAAACACCCATGAAGTACGCCCGCTGGGTTGTTCAACCGGCGGCATGCCCTCATGTTGCCGCACCCCGGGGAGCGACCAACGCCATGAATAACTATTTGTCAACCATATTTTCTTATTTTTATCGTATCTTATATGGAAACGCAGTCGTCTCCAGAAAGGAAGCGGAGGATGGACATGATATCCGCCAGGGAGGCCAAGGCGCTCACAGCCTCTTCCAGGTCCAATCGCGAGCACGCCGAACCGGACACCCTCTCGGAAAACGCCATGTCATGGGCACTCCATAACGCCGAGGGCCGTACCCACACGCGCATTAGTCTTTTTGCAAAGTACGGGAGAACCTCGCTTTCCGTCAAGTTCGCTCCCGGCACCAAGGATGGCAAGGGAAGTGGGAACTCCTTCTACAGCGACCTTGCAGCCAATAGCAGCACAGCCATAGCCGATGCTATTTGTGACATCATCTACAGTCGCACTCAGAGCCTCATCTCCCCGCTTCAGACCGCTCGTCTGCTCAACACCTATAACGCGCGTCTCACAAAGTTCATTCGCGACCTTGAGAGGCTCGGTTATGACGTGCGCACCGGGGAGGACGAGTACGGAAGCTCCAATCTTGACGACAGCACCATCATCGTGAGCTGGGAGTAACCTGAGCGGTATACGCCTACGGTCGTCCGCCAACGAAAACCGAGTCGTAGTGTGCAGAGGGCGGTGCCACCCATGAAAGTGGCACCGCCCTCTTGGTTTACAAAGCAGCTCTCCTAGGAGCATCGTCTCCCGACTGCAGAAGAACGCCTAGTCTTCCACGCCCACGAGACCGTGAACCGCGTCGATGGCCTTCTGCACGGCGTTCACGATGTTCTCGTATCCCGTGCAACGGCAGAGGTGACCCGAAAGCTGCTTTCTAATCTCATCGCGCGTGTAGGTCTTGCCCGAGTTCAGCATCTCCATGGCGCTCATGATGATCCCTGGGATGCAAAAGCCGCACTGGACGGCGAACTCGTCGACGAACGCCTGTTGGACGGGGTTGAGCGATCCATCAGGGGCCTGCAGGCCCTCCACCGTGAGTATAGTCTTGCCCTGGGCCCAGTCAGTGAGATAAAGGCAGGTGTCGGTAGCCACGCCATCGATGAGAACGGTGCACGCCCCACACTCGCCAACTTCACATCCACGCTTGACGCTTGTGAGGTTCATGCGGTTACGCAGGGTGTCAAGAAGCGACTCACGTGGGTCATAGCCCACCTGGACCCCCCTGCCGTTGACGACGCACTTGAGTATGCGCATGTCCATTAGATGTCAGCCCCTCCCCTACGTGCCGCCTCAGCAAGGGAGCGGCAGGCCATCTCCTTGATGAGCTGGAGCCTGAACTCCTTCGAGGCACGCCAGCTGTCGCGCGGATTGGTGTCGGCCTGTGCGAGCTCGCCGATCCTCTCGACCGCCTCGGTGACGGGCAGGCCCCGCACGCCCTCCTCTGCCCCGAGCGCCCGCATGGGCGTGGGACCGGCGACCCCGAAGGCGAGTCGGACGTCCTTGACCGTCGTCTTGCCGTCGTCGAGCTTGACGAGACAGCAGCAGCTCATAGTCGCTATCTCGAGGGCGCGGCGCTTGCCGTACTTGAAGTAGTGTCCCGTGAAGCCCTCGTAGTGGCTTCTGGGGATGCGTATTTTCACCAAGAGCTCGTCACGCTCTCTGAAAGACCGGCCAGGCCCCGCGTACCACTCCTCGATGGGGATGGTGCGCGTGCCGCGCACGCTGCGCACGTCTAGGAGGGCCCCGTAGGCGTACAGGGTCGGCGCGGAGTCGCCTGAGGTCGCGGCGTTGCAGATGTTGCCCCCTATGGTACCGGAGACGCGCAGCTGGGGACCGCCGGGGGTGTCGCACGCGTCACCGAGAGTGGGGACGGTCTCCTGGACGACCGGGCTCGTGGTCACGTGATGAAACCAGGTGATGGGGCCGATCTCCACGGTGCCGTCGTCGGCCAGGGTGACCCCGTCGAGCTCGTCGTGAAGATTGTGGATGGAGACGAGATGGGCCCCCGCCATCTTGCCGTCGCGCACCTTGACGAGGACGTCCGTCCCGCCTGCGATGGGTATGGCCTCGGGGTCGTTGGCAAGGGCGCTGACGGCGTCGTCGACGCTGGTCGCCTCGTGCAGCACTTCAATGTCATACATTAGATAAGGCCCTCCCTCTTGAAGCCCTCGAACAGGCGCTGGGGCGTCATGGGCTCCTGGTAGAACTTGACGCCGGTGGCGTCGAGTATCGCGTCGCGGATGGCGGCTGCGGGGGAGATGATCGGCGTCTCGCCCACCGCCTTGTTGCCGTAGGGCCCCGTGGGGTCATCGGTCTCGACGAACTGGGCCTCGAGGTCGGGGACGTCCATCATGGTCGGCATCTTGTAGTCGAGCAGCGTGGGATTGAGCACGCGCCCCGTCTTGGGGTCTACCTGCAGCTCCTCGTAGAGGCCGAAGCCGATGGACTGCGCCATGCCGCCATGAACCTGCTGCTCCACAAGCTTGGGGTTGATGAGACGGCCGTTGTCCTGCACGTTGATGATTCTGTCGACGGTCACCTTTCCCAAGGGCATGTCCACGGTGACCTCGGCGAAGGTGCATCCGACGGCAATCGCGTTGGTGTGGACCTGGATGGTCTCGTGCGCATGGAGCTGATCGTTGTGCTCCATGTTGTAATAGGCCTCAAGAGCAAGCTCAGGAAGTGCGCAGACCTTGTTACCGACCACGTCCACGATTGCATGGTCGACAAGATCAAGCTCACCTTGTGCATCAGGATGCAAGAATCGGGCATATTCAAGGATTTTACGACGCAGGGTCTCCCCTGTCTTTTTGACGGCCGTGCCCGAGACATACGTCTGACGCGACGCATATGCTCCAGAATCGTAGGGAGTGACGTCAGTGTCTTGGAAGGACGTGATGTGAACGTCCTCGGTGTCAATCCCAATGGCCTCCGCCGCCATCTGACAGAAGACGGTGTCGGCACCCTGGCCGATCTCGGTCGCGCCCATCTGCAGCTGGACGGAGCCGTCCTGGTTGAGCGTGAGGGCCGCCGTCGCCGTCTCCAGAGCGAAGGGGGCGACCGCCGTCTTGTACACGAAGAGCGAGACCCCCACGCCGTGGCGAACGGGACCCTCCTCTTGTGCGTACCTGGCCTTGAGGTCGTCCCAGCCGATGTAGCGCCTGCCCTTTTCCACGCATTCGGGCAGCGCGCAGGTGTGGGCCCGTATGACGCCGCCCGGGGTGAACTCGTCTACGAAGCCCTCCCGTATCGCGTTCTTCATGCGGAACTCCACGCCGTCCCACCCCATGTCATGGGCTATGTCGCCCATGAGACACTCGGCGGCCCAGTTGCCCTCGGGCACGCCATAGGCGCGCATCGCACCGGTGTGCGGGCCGTTGGTGTAGACCGTGTAGGCCTCGCTGCGAGAAGCAACCTCGTTTGTATGATAAAGCCAACGAAACGAGTTAACGGAGTTGAGCACGAGGGCATGTCCGTGATGGACATAGCCGCCCGTATTTGAATAGGCCAGAATGGAGCGCGCCCGCAGACGCATGTCGTCGCCAACCGATGCCTCAACGTCAAAGGTCTTGGGCTGACGTCCGCTGGTCGCATAGAAGAGCTCCTCGCGGCTTACCTCAAGCTTCACGCAACGACCGCCAATCTGCGTGCAGAGCCAAGCGTTCAACGGTTCGAAGTGAACGTCTTGCTTGGTACCAAAGCCCCCGCCAATATACGGCTTGACCACACGGACGTCACCCCAGGGAATGCCAAGGGCTTGACCAATGACACGACGCACGATGTGGGGAATCTGAGTCGAGGAGACACACACAATTTTGTCAGATTCCATATAGCAGTATGAGACACACGTCTCTATGTGAACCTGAGACTGCTCAGCGGTTTCCAGGTGAGCCCTGAAGTGATGATAGGAGGGGTCGTTCAACGCCTCGTCCACGCTCTTGTAGCCGTTACGCGCAAGATCCTCTTCGCTGGTAACGGCACAGGTATGAGCGACGAGATTGTCAGGACACCTGTCCTGCACCGGATGCCCGGTGCCCTTCAGAGACTCGACGGGGTCGTAGACGACGGGCCACTCCTCATACTCCACCTTAATCTTGGCAAGCGCCCGATCGCAGGCAACAGAGTCCTCGGCCACGACCGCAGCGATATTGTCTCCGTATATACGGACTCGAGCGTCGAGCAGCTTGCGGTCCATAACGTCGCGCTTGCCACTGCGGGTATCGGCATACCAAGGGTGACCGGCCACCGGATAGGGTGTATCCGGTACGTCAAAGCATGTGTATACGCCCACGACACCGGGAACTTCCCTCGCCTCTGAGGCATCAATGGACTTCACCACCCCGTTGCCGATCGTCGAGTGCAGCACCTTTGCCTCAAGACAAGGCTTTGGACACAGGTCGTCGGCAAACATCGCACGTCCCGTGACTTTGTCATACGCGTCAACGCGAGTAACGGGCTTTCCGACCTCCCTTAGTTTTTCCATTGCACACACTCCTTTTTTGACAAAGTTTAACACTGAGACTCGCGAGCCTAAAGAGCCCTCTTGCCCGCCACGTACTTCTCGACGATTCTGCCGCCCTCCTCGGCCAGATAGACGTAGCGAGCCACGCGGTCGTCCACCCCCAGGTCGAGCGGGGTACGGATGTGAGAGTCATCGAGGACGAGGGCGTCGAGCTCGTAGCCCTCGTCGAAGGAGCCCACGCGTCCGAAGAACGACCCGCCGCCGACCGTGGCGAGCCAGAACGCCTCCTCGGTGGACAGGGGCGCGAGCGACTGGTCCACGACGCGCCACCGGAGCTTGGAGACTGCCACGGCATCGGCGGCGGCACGGAACATCGAGAGCGTGGCGCCGCCGGCGACGTCGGTGCCAAGCCCCACGTTCATTCCCAGGTCGAGATAGCGGCGCACGGGCGCAATTCCCGACGAGAGCTGGGCGTTCGACTGCGGGCAATGGGCGACGAAGACGCCGTGCTCGCGCAGGATCGAGACCTCCTCGTCGGTGGAGTAGTTGCAGTGCGCCATGACGCATGCCCCGTCTCCCGACAGGTGGCCGAACCGCTCGTAGGTCTGCCCGTAGCAGCTCGACCAGGGACACAGCTCGTGCACCCAGTCGATCTCGGAGAGATTCTCCGAGAGATGCGACTGCAGGGGCACGCCCCGCTCCTCCCTGATGCGCCCCAATCCCGCCATCAGCGCGTCAGAGCAGGTGGGGGTGAAGCGAGGCGTGAGAATGGGGCGCGTGTTGACGTAGTGCTTGGCCTCGCAGTCGTCGAGCCAGCGCTCGACGTCTGCGAGGGCCTCCTCGGCGGACCCCTCGCAGAGGTAGTCGGGGCTGTTGCGGTCCATGCTCACCTTGCCGACGTACGTCTTGAGGCCGCTCCTCTCGAGCTTGTCCATGAGGGCCTCGGTGGCGCCCACGTGCATGGTGCCGAACACGACCGCACGCGTGGTGGGAGAGTGCAGGAGGTCGTCGGAGAAGATCTCATACGCCTTGTCAGCGTACGCCGCGTCCCGGTACTTGCTTTCCTCGGGGAAGGTGTGCGTGTTGAGCCAGTCCAGGAGCTCGAGGTTCATGCCAAGGCCGCGGAAGGCGTACTGGGGCGCATGGATGTGTATGTCCGTCATCCCGGGAATCACCAGCCGCCCGCTCTGATCGATGACCTTGATGCCGGCGTACCTCTCGGGGAGCTCCGCGAACACGCCCTTCGAGATGCCGTCCAGGCAGACGAGGTAGCCATCGTGCACGCTGGCAAACTCGGTCCGGCTCTTCGACCAGCAGATGTCACCCTTGATTGCGAAAGTACGATCGTCCAACATTGCCAACTCCTTTCACAGAAACGCATCCCTGAACTTGCGTCGCCCCATTCATGGGGCTCAAGACGAACGCCTATATGAAGAAGTACTTCACAACGAACAGGAAGAAGAGGACCCACATGACGCCAGAGATCTTAGAATGCCCCTCCTTTCCGCTGAAGAAGTTAATGACCACGTAGGAGATGATGCCCAGGGAGATCCCCTCGGCGATCGAGTACATAAACGGCATGGCGATGATGGCCACGAAGGAGGGGATGGCCTCGGTCACGTCGGCCCAGTCAATCTTGACGATAGCCGTGATCATCATGAATCCCACTATGATGAGGGCCGGCGAGGTGGCGAACGAGGGTATGGCCAGGAAGAGCGGCGAGAGGAAGAGGGACAGAAGGAAAAGTACCGAGACGACGACGGACGTGAGGCCCGTGCGACCCCCCTCGGAGATGCCTGCGGTGCACTCGACCGCGGTGGCCGTCGAGGAGGTGCCAACGGCACCAGCGATGAGCGTGCCAAAGGACTCGGCAAGGAGGGCGCCCTTCACGTTGGGAAGCTGGCCGTCCTCGTCGAGCAGGTCAGCCTTGGCGGCCGCTCCGATGAGCGTTCCAATGGTGTCGAAGAGGTTCGTGAACAGAAACGCACAGACGACGACGACAAACCCGACCGAGAGCACGTTGGAGAAGTCCATCTTGAACAGGGTCGGCTGCAGCGAGGGGATCGAGATGCCGTGAGAGAAGTCCGGCAGCAAGCTGTTGAAGCCTGCGGAAGAGTCGGGGACATACCAGCCGAGCAGCTGGCAGACGATACCCATCCCCCAGGTGATGAGGATGCCCAGCAAGATATTGCCCTTCACGTTGCGGCACACGAGAATCGCGGTGACGAGGATTCCTATGAGGGCGAGGAGAGCCGTGATCCCCTGCGTGGCCCAGGTTCCCTGGGCCACGCTCCCATGGAACGAGAACATTGCGACGAGCGTCGACGGCGACGACACCACGAGGCCCGAGCCCTTAAGACCGATGATGGTGATGAATAGGCCCACACCGGACGTGATGGCAAACTTGAGGTTGAGGGGTATGGCCTCGAATATCTTCTCGCGAACGTTCGTAAGGGAGAGGATCACGAAGAGGATGCCCTCGACGAAGATGGCCGCGAGCGCGACCTGCCAGGTGTACCCCATGCCAAGGCACACCGTATAGGCGAAGTACGCGTTGATGCCCATGCCCGGGGCGAGGATGAACGGATAGTTGGTGAGCGCCGCCATGATGAGGGTCCCGATGAAGGAGACGACCGCGGTCGCCGTGAACACTGACCCCTGGTCCATGCCCGTCACGGAGAGGACCGACGGGTTGACGGCGAGGATGTACGCGATGGTCACAAAGGTCGTGAGGCCGGCCACCACTTCCGTGTGGACGTCCGTATGGTTCTCCGATAGGTGGAAGAACCTCTCAAGCACATCTTTCATAGTACGTGTATCTCCCTAATGTTTATATAATATAATTAATTATATTAGTCAAAAGAGCCCCGGTGGGACAACTAGGGGCATAGGTGACGGGCTGGGGCGGACGCCCCAGCCCGTCGGTTGCGAGCGCGACGGCGCCCTACCCCAGAGTCCCCATGATGTCACTGATGTCCTCGTCTGCCAGAAGCGAGCCAGACTTGATCTGGTCCGAGTAGTCCGCAATCTTGGCCTGGATGTCAGCAGAAACCTTGTCGGAAAACGAGCCGAGCATGATGCCACCGTTCTCCATATTGGCCTCTATGACCTTGCCGTCTCCGAACGAGCCCGCCTCGACCTCGTCCATCGCCTGGCCGATCATCCAGTCAATAACGGTAGACGTCACGACGGTCGGCTGATCGGGGCCAACGATGTCAATTGGCTGGGCGATATCGAAGTGCGTGTCCTCTCCGGCATGCTCGAGCGCCTGGCGAGCGCCGTCATCGACCACAGAGGCATCCCCCCACATAACGTCAACGTCGTTCGTGCTAATCCACTGCTCGGTCAGCTTGGTTCCCAGCGACGCATCCGTGAAGCCGGCCTCGAAGTTGTACTGCCCCTCGATGGATGGGTCAATCTTCCTAGCTGCGGCAAGATACGCAGAGAACTTCTTGAGGGATGACGGGAGCTTCATCCCGCTGATAAACCCAATGTTCTTGGTCTGGGTCATGAGACCAGCGACCACACCGGCAAGAGCTCCGGTCTGCGTGAAATCGGGGAGCACCGTCTCGACGTTGGCAAGGCTCTCATAGTCTGTCATCTCGGTGACAGGATCGGTGTTGGTAATCAGGAAGTGAACATTGGGATGACTCTCAAGAGCGTCAGCCACGACCTCCATCCAGTCCGAGGCGAATTGGTTACCGTTGCCGATGATGAGGTCAACGTCCTGGTCGACATAGGACTGCGCGGCGGTGGCGGCATCCGCATTGGCCGTGCTCTCCTTGGGCTCGAGCATCTCCCAACCCGAATGACTGTCGATGGCCCTCTTGAGAGATTCGTAGTGGCCTTGATCCCATCCGCCGTCGGTGACGGTGCCGCTCATGATCATGGCAACCTTATGGCCCGAGGTTTCAGAGCCGGATTCCGAGGATGATGAGTCCCCTCCTGAAGAGGACCCGCTGCATCCAGCCAGGAAGAGCGCGGCGGCACTGCCAACGCCAAGGCCTACAGCTTGGCGCCTGTCGAGCATGGCATTCGAGAAAAATCTTCTTGTTCCACTCATGCTAATCCCTTTCATTCCACGTTTTAGAGCATGATTATGTCATGCTCCCGTTACCAAACCTGAAAGAACAACTCACCTCATGCCAGGTGCCCCCACCTGTACCGAAACGCCACCCATGAGGCCCCCAGCTTCGATCTTCATCGCCCTAGCGCTGCTCGCGAAGATAAGGCTGGCCATTGGCCTTGGGGCCTGCATGCTTGGAGCCGAAGAAAATCAGCGCGATGATGGTGACCAGATAGGGAATCATCTTGAAGAACATCACGGGGGCTGCCTGGAACTGGGCCTGCAGCGCCACGTTAAGACCATCAAAGAAGCCGAACAATAGGCTGGCACCAAGTGCTCCCACAGCACTCCAGCGGCCAAAGATCACCGTAGCGAGCGCGATGAAACCACGTCCCATAACGATGCCATCGGTATAGATCGGCGTGTAGCAGAGCGTGAGAAATGCTCCGCCGGCAGCAGCGAGGGCGCCGCACACGATGCACGCAGCATACTTGACTCGAACGACGTTGATACCCAGCGTCTCCGAAGCGTGGGGGTTCTCCCCAACGGAGCGAAATGAGAGGCCCAACCGAAAACGCTTGAAGAAGAGCGACACCAGGGGCACCATAATGAAGGCGAGGTACGCAAGGGGAGTCTGGGCAAAGAATGCGTCACCCACATAGGGCATAGAGGCGAGACCCGGAATCGACAGGCTCGCCATCTGCTCCCCCGTAGCATTGGCCGAGTTCGACCCCACAAAGAGGTTGTATCCGAACAGGGCGATGGCAGGGACAAGAACGTTAATGGCCATGCCTGTGACAACCTGATCAGCGCAGAGCGTAACCGTGCAGAACGCATAGAGCAAGTTAACGAGCATGCCCGCGAGCATGCCCGCGAGGAGCCCAAGCCACAGATTGCCGGTAAGCTTTCCCACGGCAAACGCCACGAAGGCTCCGATACCCATGATGCCCTCGAGGCCAATGTTCACAAGACCGGCGCGCTCAGAGAAGACCTCGCCCAGCGCGGCGAGCAGGATGGGCACCGCGCCCATGGTCGTTGCCCTCAAAATAGTTGGAAGGGTAGCAAAAAAGTCCATTATGCGCTCGCCTCAGCTTTCTTGAACTTAGGACCTAAGTTTGCTAGATACGCCTTGATCTTGGGCAGCTTGACCATAGCCATGCCAGCCACTGCAAAGATGATGATGAGCCCACGAATGATGTCCACTATAGCCGTGGGAACCCCGATGACGCTCTGCATCATCGTGCCACCTGTGGAGAGGACGCCAAACAGCAGCGCCACCACGATGGATGCAAGGGGATTGAGCTGGGCTATCAACGCAATAGCGACCCCGTCGAAACCAAAACCCGACCCGAAGCCATCGGCGAGCCTGAAGGGAGTCTTGCCCAGAAACTCAACAGCCCCACCGAGACCGGCGATGACTCCCGACAGGATGAACGCAAGGAGCACAAGGCGCTTGACGGAAAAGCCGTTAACACGGGAGGCTATGGGATTCATGCCCACGGCGCGAATCTTGAAGCCAAAGGATGTGCGGAAGATTACATACCAGAGAAACACGCCCAGGAGGACCGCCAGGACGACGCCGACGTGGGTGCCCAGCACCTCGGGCAACCGAGCAGACTGAGGAACGGCAACGGTCTTGGGAAGCCCCTGGTCGGAATAGGCGTTCTTGAAAATGTACTCCATGAAGTACAGGGCGATGTAATTGAGCATGATGGTCGTGATCATCTCATTGAGACCACGCGTTATCTTCATGACACCCGGTATGAGCCCCCAGATCCCACCGGCGACAATGCCGGCGACCAAGCCTAGAGAGAGCGCTCCCGGCCCCTCGACGCCCAATCCCAAAATGACGGCTGCAGACGCACAGCCCCCCATGATGAACTGGCCCTCCCCGCCGAGGTTGTAGACGCCACACTTATACGCAAATACCGCGCAGAGGCTTGTGAATATAAGTGGGCACGCTCGCTCAAGTGTCTTGCCAATCTTGGAAACGTCAGAGAGCGAACCTTGAAGCATGGCCCCGTAGCCCACGAGCGGGTTCTTCCCCAGACAGGCGATTATAATTGCTCCCACGAGCAAGGCGAGGAATACAGAAACGATGGGCGTGAGAACCGCAAGTCGCCGTTCGTTTCTTTCCTCCAAGCTAAGCGCTTCTTTCTTGGACACTGCTCATTCCCTTCTATTTTCCTGCCATGGCAAGCGAGATCTCCTTGATGGGAGGGTTCTCGCCCCGATACGTCCCCATAATCTGACCCTCGAACAGAACCGCGATACGATCAGAGAGCTTGAGAACCTCATCAAAGTCTGCGGAAATCAGTAGTACGGCGCAGCCAGCGTCGCGCTGCGCCACAATCTGATTGTGAATGAACTCGGTGGCTCCGATATCCAGACCACGCGTAGGGTACACGGCTACGAGAAGTTTGGGATGAGCAGCGAGCTCGCGGGCGAGAATGACCTTCTGCTGGTTGCCGCCCGAGAGACTCCGTGCCGTCTGGTTGACCGACGTGCAACGGATGTCGTTTTCATCCTTGAGGACCTCGGCGTACTCCTTGATGGAACTCGTCTTAAGCCACGCACCGTGACCGTACGAGAACCGGTCGCTCTGCGTCTGCTTGAGAACGAGGTTCTCCGCGATGGTCATGTCTCCGACGAGACCCATCTTGTTGCGGTCCTCGGGAATGTTGCCCAATCCAGCACCGATAAAAGCGCTCGGCGAGAACAATGCGATCTCTGAGCCGTCGGGGCCCACAACCCGACCGGTCTCGGGCTTGATAAGACCGGTCACCAGTTCGGCAAGGGGCGTTTGGCCATTTCCGTCGATTCCCGCCACGCCCAAAATTTCTCCCTCATGGATGGCAAGGGAGACGTCCTTGAGCCCACCATGCTTTACCTCAGGTCGATAAGAGACGCTCTTGAGCTCAAGAGCAGTCTTGTCCGTCGTCGAGACCTTCTCGTAGATGCTCTCAGTGAACTTCTGCCCGATCATGAGGTCAGCGAGCTCTTGTTCAGTGGTGTCAGCCAGATCTAGCGTCTCAATCGACTCGCCACGGCGCAGTACGGTCACCCGGTTGGATATTCTCATGACTTCGCGCATCTTGTGGGAGATGAAGATGATCGCCTTGCCCTCTGCGATGAGGGCACTCATGATATCGAAGAGCCCCTCGACCTCGAGGTCCGTGAGAACGGCCGTGGGCTCGTCGAGAATGAGCAAATCGGCACCGCGGAAGAGGACCTTCATGATCTCGACCCTCTGCTGCATGCCTATTGACATGTCTGCGACACGCTTGTCCAGATCGATCTCAAGGCCGTAGCGGTCCATTATCTCTTTGATGGAGGCTCGGTCATCCGCCTCCTTGAGCAGCGGCGAGGCGTGGCGCTTGTCGCCGAGGATGATGTTCTCGAGGCCCGTCATGTCCTCTATAAGCATGAAGTGCTGGTGCACCATGCCGATGCCATGCTGCACGGCAACCCTGGGCGAAACGATCTGGACCTCCTGGCCGTTCATGACTATCTTTCCGCCATCCGGCTGGTACAGCCCGATGAGAACGTTCATGAGCGTCGACTTGCCCGCTCCGTTCTCGCCCAAGAGCGTATGGACCTCGCCACGTCTGACATCAATGTTCACGTTCCGGTTCGCATAGAACGAACCAAAGCATTTGCTGATGTTCTCCATCTCCAGCAACTCGCCCACATCTACCACCTTCCATGCGTGAATCCGTCCGAATGAGCTCACACTTACCAGTTCACGGCCTCTGGGGCCACCTCCCCAGGACCCTAGCGCCTGCGGTAGTACGTGTCCTCAAGCGGGAGCTTGGTGCGCAGCCGCCCGTCCAGGGCGCGATAGGCGTTCTGGATGGCCGGCGCCGTTGGGATGGTGGCGATCTCGCCGATGCCCTTGCCGCCGTAGGCCACGAGCAGGGGGTTGTCCTTCTCGACGTAGATCGCGTGGATGTTGGGGGTGTCCGGCGCGCGGAAGAGCCCGAGCGTGCCGTACTTGACCTTGGGCACGCTCTTCTCGAGCGGGAAGTCCTCGGTGAGCGCGTAGCCCATGCCCATGAGCACGCCACCCTCAATCTGGCCCTGGATGGCAATCGGGTTGATCACCTTGCCAGAGTCGTGAGCCGCATAGATCTCCTTGACGCTGCCGTCGTCGTTGAGGATGACGAGGTGGGTGGCGTAGGCGTAGGCGATGTGGCTCTTGGGGTTGGGGACGTCGGCGCCCAGCTTGTCGGTAAGCTCGAGGTACTCGTAGGAGAAGGAGCAGCCCTCGAGGACCGCAAGCGCCGAGACGGGATCCTTGGCGTGCACCGAGGCATCCGGGCCCTCATAGGGGGTCCCGTCGTCGTAGCTGATCTTGAAGCCGTCGCCGCGGGCGACCACGGGCGCTATGGAGGGTTCCTTGCCCGCCTCCACGTCGAGCATTGCGTCGCGCAGCAGAAACGCCGCGCCGCGCACGGCCTCGCCAGTGACGAGGGTCTGACGCGAGCCAGAGGTGGTGCCGGAGTCGGGCGCGCTCTCGGTGGAGCACTCGCCGTTGACCACATAGGTGCGGGTGAGGCCCGTGGCCTCGCAGACGTCCTGGATGAAGACCGTGTTGCAGCCCTGGCCGATGTCGGAGGTGGCAGAGTAGACCACGGCGCGCCCGCCCTCCACGACAATCTTGCAGCGGCCTGCGTCGGGCAGGCCCACGCCCACGCCGGCGTTCTTGAGCGCGCAGGCGAGGCCCGCGTGGCCGGGGTTGGCGTCGTAGGGCTCCTTGACGGCGAGCAGGGTCTCCTTGAGGGCCGTGGACTGGTCGGCGATCTGCCCGTTGGGCAGGACGTCGCCCGGCTCGATGGCGTTTCTGAACCGGATCTCCCATGGGCTGATGCCCACCTTGTCGGCGAGAAGGTCGATGAGGCTCTCGAGCGCGAACTCGGTCTGGCACACGCCAAAGCCGCGGAAGGCGCCGCCGGGGACGTTGTTGGTGTAGTAGCCAACGCCGCGGATGTCCGTGTTCTGGTACTTGTAGGGACCCACCGAGTGCGTGCAGGCGCGCTCGAGAACGGGGCCGGTTAACGAGGCGTAGGCACCGCCGTCAAAGTAGACGTCGCAGTCCAGGCCCGTGAACATGCCGTCCTCGTCACAGCCCAGGGTGAAGGTGCCCTCCATCGCGTGGCGCTTGGGATGGAAGTTAATCGACTCCTGGCGCGTGAGCTTGACCTTGACGGTGCGCCCGAGCTTGTAGGCAGCCAGGCAGGCGAGGTGCTGAACGGAGACGTCCTCCTTGCCGCCAAAGCCGCCGCCCACGAGCATGGTCTCCACGACCACGCGATCGGGGGTCTTGTCCCACCCGAACATATGGGCGACCTCCTTGCGGGTGTCGTAGGCGCCCTGGTCGGTTGAGCAGACCTTGACACCGTCCTTGTAGGGGAAGGCGACCGCGCACTCGGGCTCCAGGAAGGCATGCTCCGTAAAGGGCGTCGAGAAGGACTCCGTGACGGTGTAGGCGGAGCTAGCGAGGGCCTCGGCGGGGTTGCCGCGCACGATGTGACGGCTCTGACAGATGTTGCCGGCGGCCTCGGCGTGCACGAGCGGGGCACCCTCGGCACGGGCCGCGGCGATGCTGCTGACGGGTTCAAGCACCTCATACTCCACCCTGACAAGCTTCTTGGCCTTCTCCAGGACCTCGGGCGTCTCGGCAACCACGAGGCACAGGGCGTCACCCATGTCGCGCGTGATGCCACCCCCGGCGATGAAAACGTCCCAGTCCTGTTGAATGTGGCCCACCTTGTTAACGGGAACGTCCTCGGCGAGAAGGACCCCCACGACGCCGGGCAGCGCACGTGCCTTCTCGACATCGATAGAGAGCACGCGGGCGCGCGGGTAACGCGAGCGCACCGCCGAGCCGTAAGCCATGTCAGGGAAGTCGCGCTCGTCGAGGTCATCAGGGTACTTTCCGTAGCCCAGGACCTTCGGGCGCACGTCCACCCGAAAGGCATGGGCACCCACGCCGTAGTCATCACCTCGCTCGAGCTTGGGGTCGATCTGGGCCTCGCCGCGTAGAATCCTGGCGACCAGGAGAACCCCCTCGATGATCTTCTTGTAGCCGGTGCAGCGGCAGATGTTGCCGCGAATGGCCTTCTTGATCTGGTCCTCTGTGGGGTCGGGGTTACGATGGAGAAGGGCGGCCGCGCTCATGACCATGCCCGGGGTGCAAAATCCGCACTGGACCGCACCCACCGAGCCGAAGGCGTAGACGAAGGCCTCCTGCTCGTCCTTGGGCAGGCCCTCGACGGTCACTACGTCACGACCGTTCGCGAGCTTGGTCGTGAGGACGCACGACTTGATGGCGCGCCCGTCCACGATTACGGTACAGGTGCCACAGGCGCCCTCGGAGCAGCCGTCCTTGACGCTCAGGAGCTTGAGGTCGTCGCGCAGGTAGCGCAAAAGCGGCTTGCTCTCAGATGTGACGCACTCCTCGCCGTTCACGATGAAGCGATATTCCTCGGTTGCTGCCATGCCCTCTCCCTAGTTCTGCGCGACGATGCCGAACACGTCTGATATGGCACCACGCGGGCATTTGGTCGCGCACATCCCGCAGGCGATACAGGCGTCGTAGTCCACGTGGGCGTGGTTGTTCTCGAGGCGCATGGCGTCAGCAGGGCACACGCGCACGCAGATGCCGCAGTTGATGCAGCTCGTCGTGCACTTCTGCCGCGACTCCTTGGCCACGGACGTATTCGCGCAGCGCACGCGGATGGTACGATCGGGCGTGACCATCTCAATTATGCCCTGCGGACACTGTCGGGCGCACAGGCCGCAACCCGCACACGCGTCGCGGTCAACAAAGGCCACGCCGGTCTTCGTGTTCATATGTATGGCGTCGAAGCGGCACGCCTCGACGCAGGCGCCACAAGCCGTGCACCCGTCTTCGCACACGATTCCGCCCTCGCAGGCGGGGCTGCCCCCGCCGCAGCGCACGAAGGCGCTCGGGCGGGGCGTGCGCCGCCGCGCACCCATGTTTTTCTTGCTTATGCCTTGAGCCTTGCTCATGGTCTCCCCTTGTATGACGCTGAGTACAACGCCTGTATATTGGCATGGGCAGATCCAGCGCAGATCTGCCCATGCTCTCCACGCCTCCTTCCCCCTCGGGAGAAGACGCCCTTACCGTGTGAGTCGATCGCTAGGCAACCTCAGGGGCAGTCACATCCTTGAGCAGGTAGGCATAGGAGTCGCGCACCGCGACGATCGTGAGCCGCACGTCGTCGGGCAGGCCGCACGACGCGTCGCTCACGTCGTAGGTGCCCTCGGAGCCTGCCAGGCGCACGCGGAAGGTTCCGCCAGCAAGCGGCAGGAAGCCGCGGTTCTCGCTCGCGTCCATGTCCTCGGCGCTCCAGAAGACCGTGAGCTTATCCTTGTAGGGACGCCCCGACCACGGGCAGAACACGGCGCAGTTGCCGCACTCGTTGCACATGCCGTCAATGTGGACGATCTGCTCCTGTGCGAGGCCGTCCACCTTGACCGACACGTTGGCGCGGTTGGGGCAGACGTCGCAGCAGACCTCGCAAATCGTGGCGCATCCCAGGCAGCGCGAGGTGCTGCAGGCGGCCACGTCCAGGCAGACGTCACCCTTGCGGGCCTTGACGGCGTCCTCCTTGCCGTGACGGACGTTCTGGTCCACGACGTCCTCGAAGTCGGCGCCCACCATGGCCCGCGCGACGGCCTGCGCGTCGGCAACGGCCTCGACGAAGGTCGCGGGCCCGCGGTGGCAGTCGCCGGCAGCCCAGACGCCGTCCACGCCGGTGGCGCAGCCCGCCGCGGGACGGCCGCGGTGGTCGAGCTCGACACCGGCCTGCTTGTAGAGACCGTCCTTGATGCGCTCGCCCACGGCACAGATCACGGCGGTGGCGGGCAGCTCGACCCTCTCGCCGATGGCGACAACGCTGCGGCGGCCGGTCGCGTCGGGCTCGCCGAGCTCCATGCGCTCGCAGCTCAGGACGCCGTCGGCCAGGCCCTTGGGGGCCAAGAGCTCGCAGAACTCGACGCCCTCGGCGAGCGCCTCGTCGAGCTCGTACTCCTCGGCGGGCATGTAGCGGCGCGTGCGGCGATAGGCGATGCGGACGCTCTCGACGCCCGGCAGGCGCTCTGCGACGCGGGCGCAGTCCATGGCGGTGTTGCCGCCGCCGATGACCACGATGTCTGAGCCGAGCGAGGAGAGGTCGTCGCCGCGCTTGGCCGCGCACAGGAACTCGAGCGCGTCGAGCTCGTCGCCGTACTCCAGGGCCTTGCGGCCGGGTGCCCAGGCGCCGATGCACATGACGACGTCGGTGTAGCCTGCGGCCTTGAGCTCGGCAACGTCGGTGACCTCGTGGTTGTACTCCACCTTGGCGCCGTACGACAGGCACAGGTCGATGTCGGCCTGGATGTCGGCGTCGGGGATGCGGAACTCCGGAATGGTCTGGCGCGGAACGCCGCCGAGCTTGTTGGTTGCCTCGAAGATCGTGGCCTCGGCGCCGGCGCGCGTCAGGAAGAACGCCGTGGACAGGCCCGCCGCTCCGCCGCCCACGATGGCGACCTTCTTGCCGCGGGCGCCGGCGATGGGTGCCGGCGTGGCGGCCTTGATCTGCGCGAGAACCTCGTCGAAGCCGCCCTTGGCCGCGATGAGCTTGGACTCGCGGATGCGCGCGCCCTCGGGCTCGTAGAAGGAGCGCTCGCAGTTGACGCCGCAGGGGTGCGGGCAGAGGTTGCCCGTGATGTGCGGCAGGGCGTTGCGCTCCATGACGATGTTGAGCGCGTCAACGAGGCGACCCTCGTCAACGGCAGAAAGGTAGGCGGGGATGTCCTGCTGGATCGGGCAGCCGGTGCGGCAGGGAGCCGTGAAGCAGCTCATGAGCGGCAGCTCGGCATCGATCTTGTGGGACTTGGCGGGCTTGATGGGCTTGTGGTAGATCGGGTTGGCCGTGATGGCCTCCTCGAGCGCGGCCAGGGCGGCCGCGTCCACCTTCTCGACGCGCTCGGAGCCGGCGAGAAGACCCGCGATCTGGCTGAAGCGCTCGTAGCCGCCAGGCTTCAGGACGTTGGTGGCCATGGTGATCGGCCAGATGCCCGCGGCGTAGAGCTCGCGGATGTTATGGGCGTCGGCGCCGCCCGAGTAGGAGATGCGCAGCGTGCCCTCGAACTCGGCGGCCACGCGACGGGCCAGCTCGACGGAGAGCGGCAGGAGCGAGCGGCCGGACATGTACATCTCCTCGCTCGGCAGCTCCTCGCGCGTCACGTCGACGGGGAAGGTGTTGGTGAGCTTGATGCCAAAGGAGAGGCCCTTCTGCGCGCACAGCTCGCTCAGGCGATGGAACATCGGCACGGCGTCGGCCCACTGGAGGTCCTCGAGGAAGTGCTTGTCGTCAAAGACGATGTAGTCAAAGCCGAGCTCGTCCAGGCGCGCTCGGGCGTAGTCATAGCCCAGAAGCGTCGGGTTGCACTTGACATAGGTGTTGACGTGCTTCTCGGTGATGAGGTAGGTGGCGATGCGTTCGATCTCGTCGGGCGGGCAGCCGTGAAGCGTGGACTCGGTGACCGACGAGGACACCTGGGGCGAGACCGACTCCACGAAGGCCCTGTCCACGTTCTGGAAGCGGTCGAGGTTGGCGAGCGCCCAGCTGCGGCACTCGGCCCAGACCTCGGTGCCCGAGGCGTCCTTCATGCCCTCGATGTAGGCGTCCACCTTGGGGCTCTGGATGCCCTCGAGGCTATAGCCCACGCTCATGTTGAAGACGAAGCCGTCTGGGTCGCCCAGGCCGAGCTCGCGGGCGAGCAGCTTGCAGGCCCACCAGGCCTTGACGTACTCGGCGTGCGCCTGGGGAACCGTGAGCTCGGTGGACCACTCGCAGTTGTAGCACTCGTCCTCAGAGGCGATGCACGGCTTGTTGACGCAGGCGGCGAGCTCCGCGCCATCCATGATCTGGACGGTCTTGAGCTCGAAGAAGCGCGAGCCCGAGACGTACGACGCAATGATGTTCTGCGCGAGCTGCGTGTTGGGGCCAGCAGCTGGGCCAAACGGGGCCTCGATGCGCCCGTCGAAGATGGGGTCGGAGCCGCCCTCGTGGCGCACGAGCTTGCGCACGCCAAAGACGGACCCGTGCTGGGCGTCCTCGGTCAGGCTCCAATCCATGATCTGGGCGAACGGAATCGGTCGCATGATGTCGCTCATTGTTGCTCCTCTCGCAATGTCCCCGAGACCGCGCGGGGACACCTTTGTGGAAGCGCGCGCAAGGCGCCCTGCGGCCCCGCGGAGGCCGCGTCCAATCGTGGGGCTCCCCCGAACCCCGCGGCCAGCCTAGCTTAGTAGGTCCTGTCGTTGAGCGTGCCCCAGAGCTTCTTTGCCTGCTCGAGGGTCCACGCGTCGATGCGCTCCTCGTCGAAGGCAACGAACTCGCGGTCCCGGTAGAGGACCTTGCCGTTGACGATGGTGGTACGGCAGTCCCTGCCCTCCATGCCAAAGAGCATGTGGCCGTCAATGTTCTCGTCGGAGAACGGCGTGAAGGCCGGGTAGTCCATGACGATGACGTCGGCGGCGTCACCGGGCTTGAGCGCGCCGATGCTGCGCCCGAAGAAGTGCGTGGCAATCTCGGGGTTGTTCTTGAACAGCATCGTCATGTCCTCGCCCCAGGCCACGTTGGGCATCGCGGCGTTGTGGCGCTGCATGACGATGAAGGTCTTGAGGCTCTCCAGGATGTCATGGGTGTAGGCGTCGGTGCCCATGCCCACCTCGATGCCGCGACGGAAGAACTCGAGCACGGGGGCGCAGCCCACGGCGTTGTTCATGTTGGACTGCGGGTTGTTGATGACGCGTGTGCCCGTCTCCTTGATCATCTCCATCTCGGCCGGCGAGGCGTGGATGCAGTGGACGAGCAGCGTGTCCGGGCCGAGGAGGCCGTGCTGCAGCAGACGCTCGACCGGGGCGATGCCGCCGCGGTTCTGACGGCTGTCCATGAGGTCGTTCAGGCCCTCGTGCACGTGGATGTGGTAGCCCGTGAGGCCGTTGTTGGCCTCGGCCATCTTGTCCATCGTCTCGTCGGACATGGTGAAGGTGGCATGACCCCCGAACAGACCGGAGATCATGTGGTTGCCCCGCTCGTTCTGCTCGTGGGCCCAGCGGGCGAAGTCCGCGTTCTCCTGGATGGCCTGGTCGCACTTCTCCTGGCCGTCACGGTCGCTGACCTCGTAGCACAGGCTCGCACGGATGCCCGTCTCCTCCACGACGTCCCTGATGGCGAAGAGGCTGCCCGGGACCTCCTTGTAGCTCGCGTGATGGTCGAAGATCGTGGTGACGCCGTTGCGCAGAGACTCGAGAATCGTGGGGTAGGCCGAGGCGCGCGTGCCATCGAGCGTGAGGTTGCGGTCGATCTTCCACCACTGCTGCTCGAGGTTCTCGAGGAAGTTGGTGGGGTTGCAGCCCTTGATGGACAGGCCGCGCGCCAGGCCCGAGTAGATGTGGGTGTGGCAGTTCACCAGGCCGGGCATGATAACGCCGCCGTGGGCGTCGACGCGCTCGGCGTCCGCATACTTCTCGCGCAGCACGGCCGCCGGGCCGACCTCCTTGATCGTGTCGCCGTCAAGGGCGACGGAACCGTCGGCAAGGTAGGGGTTGTTGGGGTCTCGCGTGATGACGTGGCCGTTCTCGACGAGCAGCATGCTGGCTCCCTTGATCGTCGTGGGCGGGGTTTAGCACCTTTGACGGATTGCTTAATATCGTATTGCTAGACGTATGATCTAGCGAGGCGGGCACCTCCCCCGCACATACACATTCCTAATGCCGTACGACTAGCTGTCTCTCAATGATCGAAATGGAGCAAAATATGAACTTTCTCTTTCGATGTCTAACCAATAATCAAACAAAGTGACATTACACCTAACAATTTTTCTGCACACCTATAGTGGACTCACTCTGTATTGACATCAGACGTCGATTCGGTGAACGGCATGTTTCGCGGGCGAACGGAAAATCAGACTCATTTGGCTACTGGTTTCCCTGTGATTGCCCCTCTGACTGAATCTTATGAGTTTCGCTGTCCGCTGATGCCGACGAGTCATTTCCCGCTGAGGCGCCCGCACTCTCTGCCTCAACGCCATTCTCAATTTCTTCAGCTTCCGTAGAGCCCGTACCCCTTCGAAGATCAACATTGGTATACGGATTCTCAGGTGGGAGTACGTTATTCAGGATGATGGCCATTATGGCACAGGGTGTAATGGCGCTCGTCCCAAAGATGGTGTTGATCCAATCGGGCATGCCCGGACCCATAAGAGAACCACTCACCTCTGCGATACCCAATCCAAAAGCCACCGAGATGCCAAAAACCGTACATGCGCGCGGGGTAAGGCCGTCCTTAACAAGGATGCGAATACCATTCAGAGTAATGGTACCAAACACACTGATGGTGGCACCACCAATGACCGGCTGAGGAATCATGGTGAGGACTGCGGAGAGCTTGGGCATGAGACCCGCCGCAGCAAACACAAGGCTGGCTGTGGCAAACACCCAGCGGTTAATGACGCGTGTGGAGACAATAATGCCCACATTCTGACCAAAGGCGGAGGTGGGAAGACCCCCGAACACCGATGAGAGCATGCTTACCAGCCCCTGGGCCTTCAAGGCTCCACCCAGTTCCTTCTCAGTTGGCATGCGGTTCATGCTGCCCATCGTGGCTGCTGACAAATCTCCAATAAGCTGCACGTTCACCATGACGTACACGACCGCGAGTGTGAGACAGGCCGCTGGATTGAACACAATCTTGAAGGGGAAAAGCTCTGGAGGCGCGAACCACCCCGCAGAAACTACCCCAGAGGCGTTGACCATGCCGAAGGGCAGCGAAATGAGTACCCCGACAAGCATGCCGAAGAAGATGCCCCCTAGCTTGAGAATCCCATGGCCAAAGTTCGAAAAGCCAAAAACCACGGCAAACGTGATGAGGCCTACGATCCAGTTTTGGACACTGCCAAAGTTTTCTGTTCCCTGCCCGCCCGCGAGATACTTAATCGCCGTCGGATATAGGGAAACGCCAATGGTAAAGATTACGGTACCGGTAACAAGAGAGGGAAAGAGCCACTTTACCTTTGGGTAGAGCATGCCAAACAAAATAGCCACAGCGCCTCCGACAAGCTCTGCGCCCAGAAGCGTCTCAAATCCAAATTCTATTCCCACGGCCTGAAACGCCGGCAGAAAGGCAAAAGACACCCCTGTAAGAATAGGCAAGCCGCTGCCGATTTTTCCGAAAAGGGGGAACTGCTGAAGAATCGTGTCGATGGCCGAGAGAATGAGCGCCACCTGAATAATGGCCGTCTCCTGCTCCTCGGTAAAGTTACATACGCCCGCAATGATGATGGCTGGAGCGATAACGCCTGCAAATGAGGCCAATACGTGCTGCAACGCACAGGGTAGTATCTCGGCGAGGCGAGGCATCCCCCTTCGTGTGAATAAAAGTGAAGAAGCTCTCCCGGAGTCCATCTCTGCCATGCGTATCCTCTCCGCAACCATACCGTGATGTTACTATCTTACGTTTAAATCAAACTAATTGTATGGACGAAAAAAAATCTGTTAGACGGTCGTTTCTCAGGGGTGAGCGGCAGCGTCAACAAATCGATCATGGAGATCTTTTTATTGCACATTTTTATTTTATAGTCATGTCAAAGGCATCGCTTTTCTCGATTAAAACGCTTTAGATCACATTTTTACGAAAAATCGTCTCTCCTTGGTGTCCTAACAAAAAGTATGAGGGAGTTTATACTGTGAGATTACGCGGTGGCGCTCATGCGCCCCTTGGCCCCAGGGGAGGCACTTGTGCAAGCAGAACAGCTCGACTTCTACACGAGGCTCGCACACGCGCTCGCCCTCCAGTTCGGGCGCGGGTGCGAGGTGGTCGTCCATGACCTCGAGGCCGCCGACCCCGGTCACTCCATCGTGGCCATCGAGAACGGCCACGTGACCGGCCGCAAGGTTGGAGATGGACCGAGCCACGTGGTGCTCGAGGCCCTCCATGCCGATGGGGCTCCCCTCGCTGACCGCCTCGCCTACCTCACCAAGACCTCCGACGGCAAGATTCTCAAGTCCTCGACGGTCTTCATCCGCGACTGCGAGGGTCGTGCCGTGGGCATCTTCGCCCTCAACTTCGACATCACCATGCTGCGCGCCGTACAGAGCACCATCGCCGGCATCGTGGGCACCGAGCCAAGCGCCCCGCGTGACCCCGAACCCATCGTCCGCAGCGTGGCCGACCTGCTCGACGATCTCATCGAGCAGAGCGTCGAGCTCGTGGGGACCCCCGTCGCGCTCATGACCAAGGACGAGAAGGTCCGCGCGATCCGCTACCTCAACGACACGGGGGCCTTTCTCATCACGAAGTCCGGGCCCAAGGTCTGCAAGTACTTTGGCATCTCCAAGTACACGCTCTACAGCTACCTCGACGAGGCCAAGAACTCCCCAGCGGACACGGACGCGAGCGCGACCTCCTAGCCGCGGCGCCGCGTTCCTGAGGCCTGCCCGCAGCTAGCTCACGCCGCGAAAGCCCCGCCCGATGATCTCCGAGCTGCTCGTGATCGTGATGAAGGCGTCCGGGTCCACGCTGTGCACGAAGAGGCGCAGCTTCATGGCTTCGCGGCGCGTGAGGACGCTCGTAAGGATGACCACGCGCCTGCCCGAGAAGGCCCCCCGGCCGTACTCGACCGTCATGGTGCGCTCCAGCTCGCGCACCACGTACTCCTCCACCTTACGCGGGCAGGAGCAGATCACGCGGCACACCTTGCGCTGGCGGACGCTCTCGATGAAGCTGTCCACCACGAAGGTCTTGGCGATGAGCCCGAGCATGCAGTACAGGCCCACCCGCGCGCCGTACAGCCCGATCGCGGAGCAGACGATGCCCACGTCGACGGCAAAGAGCGCCTTGCCGATCTCTATGTCGGTGTGCTTGCGCAAGATCATGGCAACGATGTCCGTGCCGCCCGTCGACGCGCCGATGTCGAACACGATTGCGCTCCCCACGGCCGGCAGAAGCACGGCGAAGCAGACGTCGAGCCACAGGTCCCCCGTGATCGACTCTTGGATGGGGGCGACCCACTCAAAGAGCGAGGTGTAGGCCGAAAGTGCGAACGACGCGTAGGCGCTCCAGAACACCGCCTTGCGGTCCAGGAAGACAAAGCCCAGCGCCACGAGGATCACGTTGAGGATCCACATGAAGACAGAGACCGGCAGGGTGGGAAACGCGGTCGCAAGAAGGATGGCGAGGCCCGAGGTGCCCCCGAAGGCGAGGTGGTTGGGCGTCTTGAAGAGCACGATCGCAGCCGCGGTGAGGATGAGCCCCACGTTGAGCAGCGAGAAGAAGGCAACCGGACGGTAGCCGGCGCTGCGGCGCTGCGACAGGCGCGCGCCACGCAGGACCTCCTCGTCGCTCACCAGCTCGCGCACAGGCTCCACGGCATCGCCCCCGTAAGCGATACCGCGACTCAGTGCCTCGTCTGATGCGTCAACCCGCTCCCCCATGACCCGCGCCCCCTGCCGTTTGCCCTCGTTGCCGCGAGTCTAGCATGCACGGGAGTGGAGGGAACACGCCGTGCCCAAGACCACCTTTCCGGGTTTGGGTTCGGGGGGAGTCGCCTGTGCGGCAGATGTGACCACTGAGCTGCGCGGACGCACGGAGTGACCCTCAAGGGGCCACCCCGCGCGAACCCAAGCTCGGAAAAGGGCCCGGAAAAGAAGGCGCTAGGCCTCGAGTCGCTCGGTCAGAAGCTGGTTGAAGGCCTTGGGATTGCCCGAGCCCCTGGCCGCCCTCATGCATTGCCCCACGAGAAACCCGACAACCTTCGTGTTGCCGTCGCGATACTGCTGGGCCTGGTCGGCGCAGCGGCCCAGGACCTCGTCCACGATGGCCGCAAGGGCCCCGGCGTCCGTGGACTGGCGCATGCCGCGGGCGTCCACGACAGCCTCGGGGTCGTCATCGGTGCCGTCCACCGCATCCAGGACCTCACGAGCCTGCGCGAACGTGATCGCGTCGGCGGCGAGAAGGCCCGCCAGGGAGGCGACCTGCGCGGGCGTGAGCGCGTCGTGGCCCGGGATGAGGTTGACCATCACCTTGGCGATGGTGGGCACGACCTTCTCGCCCGCGCTCGCGACGGCGCGCTCAAAGAGGGCGCTCGTGGCAGGGTCACCGGCGAGACGGGCCGCATCGGCGCGCTTGAGGCCAAAATCGGCCATGTAGCGGTCGCGCTTGGCGCGCGGCAGCTCGGGTATGCGCGCGCGGCAGCGCTCAATGAACTCGTCGGAGAGGTCGAACGGGGCGAGGTCGGGGTCCGGGAAGAGCCGGTAGTCGTCGGCCGTCTCCTTGACGCGCATCACCACGGTGCGCCTGCGCGAGGGCTCCCAGTGCCGCGTCTCCTGGTAGACGATGCCGCCCTCCTCGAGCGCCTCGGCCTGGCGGCAGATCTCGTACTCGAGGCCATCGTGGAGGCTCTTGAAGGAGTTGATGTTCTTGAGCTCGGTCTTGGTGCCCAGGCGGGTCTCGCCACGGCGACGCAGGCTCACGTTTCCGTCGCAGCGCATGGAGCCCGACTCGAGCGAGCAGTCGGAGATGCCGAGCGTGAGGAAGGTCTGGCGCAGCTCCTCCATGAACAGGCGCGCCTCCTCGGGAGTGCGCAGGTCGGGCTCGGTGACGAGCTCGATGAGGGGCGTGCCGCAGCGGTTGTAGTCGATGAGGGACTCGGTGGCCTCGGTGATGCGGCCCTCCTCGCCGCCCACGTGCACCATCTTGGCGGCGTCCTCCTCCATGTGGATGCGCAGGATGCGAATGGGCGCTACGTAGGAGCCGTCGGCGGCCTTCTGGATCGTGGTGTCGGGGCGCTCGCGGGCGCCCTCGCCGTCGACCTCCAGGTCCAGCTGGCCGTACATGCAGAAGGCGACCGGGCCCTGGGTGGTCTGGAAGTTCTTGGCCATGTCCGGATAGAAGTAGTGCTTGCGATAGAACATCGAGTGGCGCTGGATCTGACAGCCGCAGGCCAGGCCCGCCATGACGATCGACTCGATGGCCTTCTCGTTGGGCACGGGCAGGGCTCCCGGCATGCCCAGGCAGACCGGGCAGACGTTGGTGTTGGGGGGGTCGTCGTGAGAGAGGCGGCAGTCGCAGAACATCTTGGTCTCGAGCGCGGTGAGCTCGGTGTGGACCTCGAGGCCGATGACGGCCTCCCAGTCCTGCAGCACCTCGGCGAGCTTCTTCATCTGAGCTCACCCCCCCTCCCGGTGAAGTCGGGCGCCACGAGGCCCTGGGCGTCAAAGGACCGCTCGATCGCACGGGCAAAGGTGAGCAGCGTGCGGTCCTTGAACGCCGGCCCCTGGAGCTGCGCCGAGACGGGCAGGTGCGTGGCGTCGCCCAGGCCCAGGGGCACGGAGACGGCGCCGTTGCCCGCGATGTTGGCCGAGATCGTGAACAGGTCGGACGCGTACATCTGGGTGGGGTCGGAGATCTCGCCGAGCTTGAAGGCCGTGCGCGGCGAGGCCGGCATGAGGATGACGTCGCAGCGCTCCCAGGCACGCTCGTAGTCCTGGGTGATGAGGGTGCGCACCTGCTGGGCCGGGTAGTAGTAGCGCTCGTAGACGCCCGAGGAGAGCAGGTAGGCGCCCAGGAGCTGGCGGCGCTTGGCCTCCTCGCCAAAGCCGCGGGCGCGCGAGAGCGACGTCTGCTCGGCGAGCGTCGCGCATCCCGGCTCCTGATAGCCGTAGCGCACGCCGTCGAAGCGGGCCAGGTTGGAGAAGGCCTCGCAGGGCGCGATCACGTAGTAGGCCGCGATGGCCGAGGCGACGTGGGGAAGCTCAACCTCCACGAGCTCGGCCCCCTGGTCCACGAGGGCGCGCCCGGCGCGCTCGACGGCGCGGCGCACCTCGTCGGTGAGGCCGGCGGCCTCCATGAGCTCGGGCACCACGCCCACGCAACGTCCGCCCACGGGGTCTTCGAGGTGCGCGAGAAAGTCCACGGGGCAGTCCTGCGACGTGGAGTCATAGGGGTCACGGCCGCCGGACACGAGCGCGTTCATGGCCAGGGCAACGTCCTCGACGCGTCGGCCGAAGGGGCCCACCTGGTCGAGCGAGGACCCAAAGGCCACCACGCCATAGCGACTGACCGCGCCGTAGGTGGGCTTCATGCCCACCACGCCACACAGGGATGCCGGCTGGCGGATGGAACCGCCCGTGTCGGAGCCCAGGGCGACCGTGACCTCACCGGACGCGACGGACGCGGCCGAACCACCCGAGGAGCCGCCCGGCACGCGCTCAGTGTCCCAGGGGTTGAGCGTGGGGTGGAAGGCCGAGGACTCGGTGGAGGACCCAAAGGCGAACTCGTCCATGTTGGCCTTGCCCACGGGCGTGGCCCCGGCGTCGATGAGGCGCTGCACGCAGGTGGCCGTGAAGGTGGACTCGTAGCGCTCGAGCATGTGGGAGGCGCAGGTCGTGCGCGTGCCCACGAGGTGCATGTTGTCCTTCACCGCCACGGGCACGCCGGCGAGCGGCCCCAGGGGCGCCCCGGCCGCGCGTGCGGCGTCAGTCGCGGCGGCACGCTCGAGAGCGAGGTCGGCCGAGACCTGGAGCAGCGCCTGGACGTCCTGCTCGCGGGTCTCGACGGCGTCGAGAGCGGCGCGCGCGACCTCGACCGCCGAGAAGTCCCCCGCCCGGACGCCCGCCGCGATGCGTGCGGCGGAGAGCTCGTCGACGTTGGCCATCAGCGATCGCCCCCCTCGGCGCCCAGGATGGAGGGGACGCGGAAGCTGCGGTCGCGCGTCGAGCCCGCGTTGGAGAGCGCCACGTCAAGGGGCAGCGCGCGCTCGGTCGTATCGGGCACGTCGTCTGCCATCACGTTCGAGAGGTCACCGATGGGGTGGAAGGTGGGCTCGACGCCTGCGAGGTCGTACTCGCGTATGGGCTCGAGCAGCCCGACGGCCTCGTTCAAGTAGGTGGTCATCTCGTCGAGCTCCGCATCCGTGAGGGCGATGCGCGCGTAGTCCGCGATGTCCGCCACGTCTTCTCTGGAAAGCGCCATGAATCCTCCTGTCACACATTCGTCTTCTCATCTTACGACAAGGTGGGACGGGGTCCGCACACGCCAGACGGACCGAGACGCGCAGGCAACAATGGAAGAGGGAGCGGGCGGAAGAGGGCGGCCCGCGCACCCAACCTTACGAAAGCGCAAGCCACAGACTAGGCACTTCGATGGCGTGCGGGCAGCGCCCATGAGACGCTGAGAACGTCAAGGGCCCGTCGGCCCCAGCCCACCCTGCGGAGGTTAGTCATGAAGAAGGTCGCCCTTATCGCGTTCGTCGTCCTTGTCGGCCTTGCGGTCATTCTCGATGACGGCAGGCCGCACACGCGGCACACGCGGTAACGCACAGGAAACGCCGTCCTACCCTTCGTAGCCCGGCGCGTACCAGCAGGCCACGAAGTGTCCCGGCGACGCCTCGCGCAGCTCTGGCTCACCCTGGGCGCACGCGTCTTGGGCGTAGCGGCACCTCGTCCGGAACCGACATCCCTCAGGAACGTCCAGGGGGCTCGGAATCTCTCCTGAAAGGGCCGCGCGCTCCCACAGGGTACGTACCCTGTGGGAGAGACGGCGACGGGACCGGGTACTTGGGCAGTGTCGCCGCTCAAATGCCACTACGAAAAGAGCAATTGTTGTCTCACCCTGTTTTTTGCCTCTCTCGGCTTGCCTTTAATTCCCTACTGATTAGTATGAATTGAGCCACCTTCGGGCGGTCGCAAGCAGCAGAAGTGCGCGGCGCGCGCACGCCCAGCAGAGGAGAGACAATGGCAACGCAGCTACTCAACATAAGCTCCCTGTCCGCGGGGATCGAGGACAGGCCCATCCTGCACGGCGTCGACCTCACGGTCGGCGAGGGCGAGAGCCACGTGCTCATGGGTCCCAACGGGGCCGGCAAGTCCACGCTCGGCCACGTCATCATGGGTGACCCCGTCTATCAGGTCAGCTCCGGCACCATCACCTTCAACGGAGAGGACGTCACGGAGCTCTCCCCCGACAAGCGCTCGCTTGCCGGCATCTTCCTCTCCTACCAGGCTCCCGTCGAGGTTCCGGGCGTGCCCCTCTACAGCTTCCTGCGCACGATCTGTCAGATGCGCCCCGAGCTCAAGAGCACCGCACGCGAGTTCCGCAAGCGCGTGGGAGAGATCGCCGACCAGCTCGACCTCGAACAGAGCTTCCTCATGCGCGAGCTCAACGTAGGCTTCTCGGGCGGCGAGAAGAAGAAGATCGAGATGCTGCAGCTCCTGCTCCTGCGCCCCAAGCTCGCCATTCTCGACGAGACCGACTCGGGCCTGGACGTGGACGCCCTCGGCGTGGTCTCGCGCGGCATCGAGGCCTACCGCGAGCAGTGCGACGGCGCCCTCATCGTGATCACGCACAACACGCGCATCCTCGAGCGCATCGCCGTCGACCGCACGCACGTCATGGTCAAGGGCCGCATGGTGGCCGAGGGCCCGGCCGGCCTCATCGACGAAATCGACAAGACCGGCTTCGAGCGCTACGAGAGCGCCCTCGAGACCGAGGCTCTGGCGGGTGATGCCAAGTGAGCAAGAAGCGCACCGAGGTCGCCGACGTCGATCGCTCCCTCTACGACTTCGTCATGCCCGAGGAGGGCTACGAGCGCTACAGCGACGGCCTCACCCCCGAGATAGTCCGGTCCATCTCGGCCAAGAAGGACGAGCCCGACTGGATGCTCCAGATGCGCCTCGACGCGCTGGAGACCTACCACGACCGTCAGATGGCCCCCAACTGGGGTCCGTCGATCGCCGGGCTCGACCTCGACCACATCTCGACCTACGTGGCCCCCAAGACCAAGCAGGCCAAGAGCTGGGACGACGTCCCGACCGACATCAAGAACACCTTCGAGCGCCTGGGCATCCCGGCCGCCGAGCGCGAGAGCCTGGCCGGCGTGGGCGCCCAGTACGACTCCGAAATCGTCTATCACAACATGCGCGATGAGGTCGCCAAGCAGGGCGTCGTCTACACCACCATCGAGGACGCGCTGCACGACCCCGAGCTCGAGCCCATGGTCCACGAGTACTTTGGCACGCTCATCCCGCCCTCGGACCACAAGTTCGCGGCCCTACACTACGCCGTGTGGTCCGGCGGCTCGTTCGTCTACGTGCCGGCCGGCGTCACTCTGGACTACCCGCTGCAGAGCTACTTCCGCCTGAACGCCGCCGGCGCGGGCCAGTTCGAGCACACGCTCATCATCGTGGAGAAGGGTGCCGACCTGCACTTCATCGAGGGTTGCTCGGCACCCAAGTACTACGAGGCCAATCTGCACGCCGGTGCGGTGGAGCTCTTCGTGAAGGACGGCGCACGCCTGCGCTACTCCACGATCGAGAACTGGTCCAAGAACATGTACAACCTCAACACCAAGCGCGCCAGCATCGGGGCGGACGCCAAGATGGAGTGGGTCTCGGGCAGCTTTGGCAGCCACGTCTCCTACCTCTACCCCACCACCATCCTGGCAGGCGATCGCTCGAGCTGCGAGTTCACCGGCATCACCTTCGCCGGTGCCACGCAGGACCTCGACACCGGCTGCAAGGTCATCCTGAACGGCGCCGACACCACGACCTCGGTGGACACCAAGTCCATCTCCAAGGACGGCGGCATCAACACCTTCCGGAGCTCCATCGTGGTGGGCAGGCACGCCGACCGCGCGCGCTGCACCGTGAGCTGCCAGTCGCTCATGCTCGACAACATCAGCCGCTCAGACACCATTCCCGCCATGGACGTGCGCAACGCGACCGCCCAGGTGGGCCATGAGGCCACGATCGGCCGCATCTCCGACGACACGATCCTCTACCTCATGAGCCGTGGCTGCTCGGAGGGCGAGGCTCGCACGCTCGTGGTCAACGGATTCGCCAATCCCGTCTCCAAGGAGCTCCCTATGGAGTACGCCGTGGAGATGAACAATCTCATTAAGCTCGAGATGGAAGGGGCCATCGGATAATGCTTACCAAGAACAGCCCCACGCCGCCCGAGGCGGGCGCGCAGGGAACCCTCACCCTCGAGCGCGTGAACACCGCCCCCGAGCAGACTTGGAACCGCCTGAACACCAACGACATCACGCTCAGCGTGCCCGTACGCTCCCGCAAGGGCAGCGTCTACTTCGCCCTGCCGCGCCTGTTCGACCGCGTCGAGTGCGGCATGGGCGAGCGCGTGCGCGACTGGGCCGTCTCCCAGGCTGCCGACGCGCGCTACGTGGAGGTCCCGGCGCGTACGGTGCGCGAGGAGCCCATCGTCGTGAGCATCAACGCCGATGCTGGCGAGGTCGCGGACACCGGCGTCATAGTCCGCGAGGGCGCCGAGGCCACGATCGTCGTGGCCGTCACGGGAGGGGCCGACCCCGCAGCCGCACACGCCACGTCCGGCTCGCTTCTGCGCGTCTTCGCCGAGGCCAAGTCCCATGTGAGCATCATCGAGATCATCGGCGTGGGCGAGGCTCAGCAGCACCTTGACAACGTGGGGATTTCCGCCGACGCTAACGCCCACGTCGAGGTGAGCCAGTTCGCGCTCGGCGGCGGAACGGTCGCGCTCGGCCTGGCCTGCGACCTCGCGGGCGCTCACGCGCGCATCGATCTCTCCTGCCGCTACCACGTCAACGGCGCGCAGGTGCTCGACGTCAACCACGTCGTGCGCCAGCGTGGTCGCATGACGCGCGCCGAGATCTCCGAGTCCGGCGTCCTGGAGGACGCTGCCAAGAAGAGCCTGCGCACCACGATCGACCTCATCCACGGCGCCAAGGGTGCCAAGGGCAACGAGGCCGACACCGTCTTCGTGCTCGGTGACGACGTCGTCAACAAGACGGTCCCCGTCATCCTCTGTGACGAGGACGACGTCTTGGGCAACCACGGCGCCACAATCGGTTCGGTGAGCCCCGAGCAGCTTGTCTATATCCAGAACCGCGGACTCTCCCTCAAGGAGGCCGAGCGGCTCTTCGTGCGCGCCCTGTTCGAGGACGCCATCATGAACGCCCCCGAGCCGGCCTCCCACGCCGCCGCGCTCGCCCAGGCCGAGCGCGTCCTCGGCGACGAGGTGGCCCACGACTTCGACGACGCGCGCACCACGAGCGAGGAGTAATCATGTCCATCTTTGGCCCCGACGCCCCTGACATCAGGAAGAACCCGTTCAAGGCGGACTTCCCGCTCCTGGCCTCCCACCCTGACCTCGCGTTTCTCGACAGCGCGGCCACAGCTCAGCGCCCCTCGTGCGTCCTCGACGCCCAGAGGCGATTCTACGAGACCATGAACGCCAATCCGCTGCGCGGCCTCTACAGCCTGTCCGTTGAGGCGACCGCCGCGATCGCGGACGTGCGTGCCCAGGTCGCGCAGCTCATCGGCGCCATGGACGCCGACGGCCGCCCGGACGCCACCGACGTGATTTTCACGCGCAACACGAGCGAGTCGCTCAACCTCGTGGCCAAGTCCTTTGGCCCCTTCGTGCTCGGAGCCGGCGATGAGGTGGTCGTCACCATCATGGAGCACCACTCCAACCTCATCCCCTGGCAGCAGGCCTGTCACGCGTCGGGTGCCACCCTCGTCTACCTCTACCCGTCCGTCGACGGGACGCTCTCGGACGAGGAGATCGCCGCCAAGATCGGGTCGCGCACCAAGATCGTGGCCGTGGCGGAGGTCTCCAACATCATGGGGTGCCGCCTGCCCGTCGAGAAGATCGCGGCCGCCGCGCACGCCCAGGGCGCCTACGTGGTGGTCGACGGCGCGCAGTCCGTGCCGCACCTGCCCATCGACGTGCGCGAGCTGGGTGCGGACTTCTTCGCGTTCTCGGCCCACAAGGCGCTCGGCCCCATGGGCGTCGGCGCGCTCTGGGGCAAGCACGAGCTTCTCGACGCCATGGAGCCCATGCTCACGGGCGGCGAGATGATTGACTCCGTCACCGAGCAGGATGCCGTGTGGGCCCCTGTCCCCGAGAAGTTCGAGGCCGGCACGCAGGACGCCGCTGGCATCTACGCCACCGGCACGGCCCTGGGCTACCTCACGCAGGCTGTGGGCTACAAGACCGTATCCGCACGTGAGGCGGCGCTCGTCTCCTACGCGATGGGACGCCTCGGCGAGCTCGACTTCGTTGACCTCATCGGGTCCGCGGACCCTTCTCGCCATCATGGCGTCATCAGCTTCAACGTGCGCGACGTGCACCCGCACGACGTAGCGAGCATCCTTGACATGTCGGGCGTCTGCATCCGGGCGGGTCACCACTGCGCCGAGCCCCTTCTCTCCTGGCTCAAGGTGGAGAACCTCGCCAGCTGCCGCGCGAGCGTGGCCTTCTACAACGACGCAGCGGACGTCGACCGTCTGATCGACGCCCTCAACCAGGTTTGGCAGGTCTTCCATGGCAGTAACTGATCTCTATAACGCCGAGTTCATGGACCACGTGGCCCACCCGGACTACAAGTACGAGCTCGAGGACGCCACCTGCACCCACGAGGGCGTGAACCCCTCGTGCGGCGACGAGCTGACCTTCTCGGTGCGCCTGGGAGACGACGGCACCATCGCCGAGGCCGCCTTCACGGGACACGGCTGCGCCATCAGCCAGGCGAGCGCCGACATCATGAGCGACCTCGTGACGGGCAAGACCCCCGAGGAAGCCATCGGGCTCTGCAAGCTCTTCAGGCAGATGCTCACCGGCGAGGTCACCGACGAGGCGGCGCTCGAGCCCCTCGAGGGCGGCGTGCTTCTGCGCGACATCGCCCACATGCCCGCCCGCGTCAAGTGCGCCGAGCTCGCCTGGCGCACGCTCGAGGAGATGCTCGAGGCACGCGAGGGGTAGGCGAGCGGATCCATCCACCAACTGGAAGGAGGCACCATGGCAGCAATGTTCTCCACGAAGGGCATGTACGCCCTGCGCGCTATGGCCGACCTGGCCGTCCATGACGGCTGGGTGTCTCTTGGCGACGTCGCGCGACGTCAGAACATCTCGCGCAAGTATCTTGAGCAGGTCATCTCGCTCATGCACAAGGCTGGCTTCGTGAAGAGCCAGCGCGGCAAGGGGGGCGGCTACCAGCTCACGCGCGCACCCGAGGACTACACCCTGGGCGAGCTCCTGCGCGCCGCTGAGGGCAGCCTCGCGCCCGTGGACTGCCTCGACTGCACGAACGGGGAGTTCTGCCCTCAACTCGAGACCTGCACGACCGTGGGCATCTGGCGCGACCTCGGCCGCGTGACGTCGTCCTATCTTGACGGCAAGACTCTCGCCGACCTCGCCCAGCCCGGTGCGGCAGAGGGCGTCTGCACGGCCCGGCCGAACTAGGGCTGCCCACGCGGGTGCGTGCGGCATGCGTGCGGATTGGTGCGAGTTTTTGATGCAAACGGGGCCGTGGCGCCTTTCTCGCCCCGCATCATGTGGGCAAACGTCGCAGAGGGTCACAACGAGAAGCCCCTAGCATCAAGGCCTTGCCCCAATCCGCGTTGCGGCAGCCGACCAAGGTGAAAGGTTCACCACCCAAGGTCGGGACACCTCGCAGCCTCCCGCAACCCCAGAGGGGACTTGTCAATAGATTTTCGCCGGCATCCCTTGTATCAAGGCCCTTGGCTCCAGAAGAAGCTCAGGTCAGAAGCTTGCCACTTTTTGGGATAGAAGGGGTCTACTCTAAAATCTATTGACAAGTCTCCTTTGCCGCCTCGCGCACAGCCACAGGGCCAGTTTCAGCGCCCCCGCAGCCGCGAGCAGCGCCGTACCTGCCACGAGCACGACAGCCTGATCCGGATAAAAGTCCGCAAAGTCCTCAAAGCGCATGCCGAGCGCACCCGGAAGTCCAAGCAGGTAGGAAGGCAAAAGAACGTGCAGACCCACAGAGAGAATCCCCCGGGCCACGCCCGTCCGTCTAGGACGCCTTCCCTTGAGCGTGCGCGCCACCGTCAGCACGAGCGGAGCTGCCGCCGCCGCGAGCGCCAGCGCGTACGCCACGTCATAGGCTACGTGAGACTCCACGTGCTCGGCCGCGTCGATTCCCTGCGGCTCGCCGCCGATGGCCATCGTGAGCACGTCATCTCCCATCGAGAAGAACGTGTCGTTGCCCCCGAACTCGTCGTTTGCGTCCGCGAGCATGACGACGGCAAGGTCGCGCCCCGGCAGCACGCACATGCGTGCCGCGTAGTTCTCGACCTGCCCGTCATGGGAAAGCACGAGCTCGCCGTCGTCCCAGGTGTAGGTCGTCCATCCCATGCCGTAGTACGTGTCGCCCCCGTCGCTCACGCGATCGAAGACCATGCGATGGATGCCGGCCGCCGAGAGCGCGCCCGCGCCGCTGTTCAGATACATCTGCAGGTAGGAGACCATGTCGGACAAGCTCGCACGCACGTAGCCGGAGGCCGACCCGCCCCAGGCATCATCGCCCTGCTCGTGGATAAAGCCATCGGCTACGTACGCCCCGAACCAGCTGCGGTGACCGACGGCCTCGGGTGCGCGCTCCAGCTCCCCCGGCACGGACGCGTCGGCCATCCCCAGGGGACCGAAGACGTTTTTGCGCAGATAGGACCCATACGTAAGGCCGCTCACGTTCTCGACGATGCGCCCGAGCAGGTCGTAGTTCGCGTTCGCGTACGAGAAGCTCCCCAGGGTGTCCCCCACCTGCGCGTCGGCCAGAGACTCGTAGTAGCCAAAGCCGCTCGTCTGATTGAGCAGGTCACGCACGGACACGACGGACGACACGTCGTAGCCAGGCGCATAGGTCACCGCCGGCGCGTCGAGGTCCACGAGTCCCCGCTCGACGAGCTGCATGATCGAGAGAGCCGTGAGCGACTTGGACAGCGAGCCGACCAGGAAGGTGTCGTCCACGCTCTCCACGTCACCGAAGGTGGCCTCGTAGCGAACCTCGTCGGAGCTTACGACGGCCACGGCAATCCCGGGAAGCCCGGATGCCGAGAAGTTCCGCGCGAAGTATGCGTCGAGCTCCTCGTCGAGCGTCAGACCCTCCGGCTCCGCGCCGATCGGGGCCTCGTGGCCCTGGTCCGTGGGGTCGACGGGCTCATCGATCTCGGACTCGTCGGGCTCGACCGAGAGGCCCTGCTGCTCGAGGTCGTCTGGCGACGGCAGGAGCGCCTCGTCGGCGCGTGCGAGCGCGGGTGCGACCGCACAGACGAGCGCGAGTGCCGCCATGAAAACGCCCGCGAGCGCCCCGACCGACGCCCGCCTCTGCCCCCTAGAAGCCGTCATAGATGAAGGGCACCGGCTCGTTCAGACCGGAGAAGACGAGAAACCACACGAGCAGCGCGCCCATGCCCAGGGCGGCCACGCCCGCGAGCGCGGCCACGAGGCCGGGGCGGGCGTCGGCGAGGGAGCGCAGGCGCCGGTCGGCCTCCTTGAGCGGGTGCCTCGCTTTCCCGGAGCTCATTGGGGCTCCCCTCCCGCGCCCGTCGCAGCGGCGGCAAGACCCTCGGCGTCACCGTATCCGCCCCCACCTAGAAACGCATCGTCACGCCCGTTCACGAAGTCGTAGAACGACTGCTCGATCCTCACCCAGCCGACCCAGCCGGGGTGCACGGTGTCACAGAGGAAGTACTTCTCGTACTCGCAGCTCGAGAAGTCGGCGTAGGCCACGTCGGCGTCGTCGCAGATGCCGCGCACGCGCGCGTAGTATGCGCTGCGCTCGTCCGCGGTGACGTCGGAGACGTCGTACCACGCACCGTTCACGGGCAGGATGCACACGAGCGGCTCCAGGCCGACCTCGCGGCAGACCTGCAGAAACAGGGCAAGGTCGTCGTACTCCGCATCGGCCTCTGAGAAGTCCTGGAACAGCTCGGGGTCGAAGCCATGGTTCTTCTCCCAGAACGCGTCATAGATCCCGTAGTCGTTCGAGGTGGTCGCGGCCGCGCCCTCCGAGCGGGCCTCGCCGAGAAGCGCGTCCCAGTCCGGCTCTCCCGTCGACGTCCCCGCCTGGCGTGTCAGGCTTTTCGAGGGCGCGATCTGCACGATGTTGTTCAGGTCCGAGCGCAGCCGCCAGGCGTCCGTCACCGCGTAGGCCACGTCGTTCAGGGCGTCGAGGGGTGTGTCGCGCGCGCCGGCCGCCAGCGTGGCGTCATCGATTCCCAGCGCGGCGCAGCGGGCGCGCACGGCTGCCTTGGTGTCGTCGGAGACGTCCGGGTTCCGCATGAGGGTCCGATAGAGCGAGTAGGAGAACTTCGTGTAGAACTTGCGCTGTTCCCCGTCGCCCCTGAAGAACCACTGCGGAGAGACGATGAGCATGACCTTCTTGTTGGGCACGCGGCTGCCGTAGGCGCCCGCCGCGATGGCCTGCCACAGGCTCTGGTCGTAGCCCTCGCCGATGAACGTCATATCCACGCCCGTGTTGTTCTCGCCAAAGACGGCCTGGGGCACCATGGAGACAAGGCTCTTGGAGATGTAGAACTCGGACGAGCCAAAGCAGAGGTAGCCCTCCGCGCTCATGTTGTTGAGCACGAAGTCGGCGTTCTCGGACTTGCCGCTCGCGTAAACGTAGTCGTAGAGCTTCGAGGGGTCGGCGGCACCGTTGGCGGGCAGCGCCCACGTGGCAAAGGCCGCCACGCCCAGACCGAGCGCCACCAGCCCCGCCGCCACGCAGGCGAGCAGGCGCATCCCCGGCCCGAGGTGGCCGCGAGGCCCCGGCCCCTCGGGCGCGTCGCACTCGCCCCGCATGTCCTTCTCGCACGCCATCTAGAGCCTGCGTGCCACCTGGGACACGATCTTGTTCACCGTGTTCATCTGGGAGCGCTCAACCTCGGTCGGGGCAATCGAGACGCCGAACTCCTCCTCTATGCCCACGAGCAGTTCGATTGCCGCCATCGAGTCCAGAAAGCCGAGCTCGAACAGGTCCTCGTCGGGGTGGGCACGCACCTCCTCGTCGTCGCAGACGCTTTCGAGCAGGCCAAGCATCTTGTCTTTGACCTCGTCATCCGAGCTAGCCATTGAGTGCCCCTTCCACGAGCATGCCAATCTGTCCCGAGAACAGCGCAAAACCAAGTATCACGAGCTGAAGCGTCACGAACCACGAAACCAGCGTAAACCACACCTGGCCGCGATGCGCCCGGTAGAACTTCGAGCGCTTCTGAATCCCATACGTCGCCGCGAGCAGGACCCCGTGATAGAGGCCGTAGCCCACGTAGCCGGGCGAGACCCCATGCCAGAACCCCATGACGAGCATGTCCACCACAAAGCTCGCCTGAGCCACGCTCACCCGGTCGCGGATGAGCCTGCGACGCATGATCAGACGCGTGAAGCGCATAAAGACGAAGTCGCGAAACCAGGTAGACAGCGTGATGTGCCAGCGGTTCCAGAAGTCCACCATGTCCGTGGCAAGAAACGGCGCACGGAAGTTGCGCGGGCAGCGAATCCCCAGGCAAAAGCTCGCCCCCATGGCCATGAGGCTGTAGCCGGCGAAGTCGAAGAACAGGTAGAGCCCGTAGAGGTAGGCGGTCTTGACCTGGGCGAGGAGCTCCGTGCCCACGTCGGAGGACCCCCAGGCGGCGGGCGCGTAGAAGCGGTGCGCGAGCTCGGCGAGGACCATCTTGTAGACGGCGCCGATCAGGAGCAGCAGGATGCCGCGGGCGAGAAGCCCCGCGTACTCGTCGCGCGTGGGCGTGGCGTGGGCGTCGGCCGCAAAGCGCCTGCTCCGATCGATGGGGCCCTCGGTGAACTGCGGAAAGAACAGCAGGAAGCTGAGCCAGTCCTCGAGGCCCAGCTCGTCTTGGGAGATAAGCCCGTCGTGGACCTCGATCACGACCTGCGTGGCCTTGAACGTCACGTACGAGATCCCCACGAACCCCCAGAGGCTCTGGTCGAAGACGGCCGAGACCTTGTAGAGCGCGAGCGGCGCGACGGTGAGGCCCACGGCCGCGTAGAAGCGCCGCGCGTGGGTGGGAGCCGCCGCGCACCACAGCGTCGCCCCGCGGGAGACCACGAGAAACGCCCCCAGGGCCGCGAGCTCGACCGGCGTCCTGAAGAAGAGGCAGCCCAGGAACACGACCGAGACCGCGAGCGCGTAGTGGCGCAGCGGCCGCTCGGTAAGGCCGAGCGCGGCCGCGCCCGCGAGCGCGACGGCGAGCAGGGCGAAGAAGCTGGGATCCGAGAAGAACTCCATGCGCTTACCTGCGCCGGACGACGCTCGCGGCGAGCGCCGCGCGGTCGACCTTCTCGTTGGCGGTCAGGGGAAGGGCGTCGACCACGCGTATGCGGCGCGGCACCATGTAGGCCGGCAGCGTGGCCGCGAGGAGCTCCTTGAGGGCACGCGCCACCTCGAACTCGCTGGGCTCGGCCGTGCCCGCAAGGGCCGCGGCTCCCCCCGGCTCGCAGGTGACAAACGCGACGAGGCTGTCCGTGCGCCCGGCACGGACGCGCGGCACCACGGCCGCCTGGGCGACGCCCTCCACGGCCTCCAGGGCGCCCTCGACCTCGCCGGGCTCGATCCGATAGCCGTTGAGCTTCACGAGCGCGTCGAGTCTCCCCTCGCAGTAGAGCATGCCCCGCTCGTCCAGGTGACCGAGGTCGCCCGTCCGATAGGCGCGCGTCGGGGTGCCGTCGACGAGCGTGGCGTCGAAGAACGCCGCCGCAGTCTTCTGGGGGCTCTCGTAGTAGCCGCGCGCCACGGTGTCCCCGCAGATGACGATCTCACCGGTGGCGCCCTCCGGCACGGGCGCGCCGGTCTGGGGATCCGTGATGCGAAGCTCGGTGCCCGGGCGCGGACGCCCCACGCTCAGGGGCGTCGGATCGGCAAGCTCGGCATCGGTGACCGGGGCGTAGGTGACCGCGACCGTGGACTCCGTCGGACCGTACGTGTTGGTCACGAGGGCCTCGGGGAAGCGCTCGCGCAGGGCGCGGACGGTCGTGTGGTGCAGGACCTCGCCGCAGAACAGGAACAGCCGCGCGCGGGGCAGGAGACGCGCGTCGAAGCTCTTGTCGGCGAGGCAGAGGTCGACGAAGGACGGCGTAGAGACCCAGACCTCGATTCCGGAGGTCGCCAGGTCCGAGAAGAGCGCGGGGAAGTCCCCTGCGAGGTCGGGGCCCACGGCGTGCAGGCACCCACCCGTGGCGAGCGCGCCCGCGAGCTCGTAGACCGAGAGGTCAAACGAGTAGTGCGCCTGGTCGAGAAAGACGCGCCCGCCATCCGCGACCACGGGGAACGTCGTGAGCCAGCTCGTGAAGTTGGCCACGTTCGCCGCCGTGACCTCGATGCCCTTGGGGCGGCCCGTCGAGCCGGACGTGAAGATCACGTACTGCGTCTGGTCGCCCGTGACCCACCGCTCACGGGGACAGGGCACCAGGGGAGCCTCCTGCGACGCTGCGGCGCGCACGAGGGCGCGGGCGTCGAGCAGGCGGGCCGTGGGCAGAAGATCCGCGAGGCCCCTCGGAACGTCGCAGGTTGCAAGCAGCGTGGCGTGGGGAATCTGGCTCGCGATGTCACGGACGCGTGCGGTCGGGAGCTCCACATCAACGGGCGCGTAGGCGTGCCCGCTCATGAGGCAGCCGAGAAACGCTGCGACGGTGAGCGCCTCCTTGTGCCCCAGGACGATCACGGGACCCTGGCCAGGCACGCGGTCCGCGAGGGCACTCGCGAGCGCGGTCGCCTGAGACCACAGCGTGCCATACGTCGTGGGGGCCGCTCCGCGCGCGCGATAGCACACGGTCTCGGGCCGCTCGCGCGCGGTCTTCTCGATAGCTGCGAGCAGGGCGTTCTTCTCGCTCATACGTGCCCCTCCGAAGCCCTCGAATTCATTTCCAGAAGCCACCTTAGGCACTCGCGCGACTCAGGGGTCGCTCGCGTTCGGACGGCACAAAAGTTGAAGATAGGTAAAAGTCGGCTGAAAAAACTACCGAAAAAAGGCGGCCCGACGAGAAGTCGAGGCCACCCCCAAGAAACGATGCCACGCAGGCGCTAGTCCCAGCCCTTGCCGTCGGAGCCGAACTCCACCATAAGCTCCTTGGTGTGCGCGCAGATGGCGTCACGGCCGGGCTTGAGGAGCTTGCGGGGATCGTAGCCCTTGCCGTCCTGGTCCTTGCCCGCCTCGATGTAGGCGCGCGTGGCCTCGGCGAAGACGAGCTGGAGATCCGTGTTGATGTTGAGCTTGCAGATGCCCTGGGAGATGGCCTTCTTGATTTGGTCGACGGGGATGCCGGTGCCACCATGCAAGACGAGCGGCAGGTCCCCGGTCTTGGCCGTGATTGCGGAGAGCCGGTCGAAGGACAGGCCCTCCCAGTTGGCGGGATAGATGCCGTGGATGTTGCCGATGCCGCAGGCGAGGAAGTCGACGCCCAGCTCGGCGATGGCGAGGCACTGCGCGGGGTCTGCAAGCTCGCCCTGCGACGTCACGCCGTCCTCGGTGCCACCGATGCCACCGACCTCGGCCTCGACCGAGATTCCCTTTGCGTGGGCGGCCTTGACGACCTCAGCCGTGTGTGCGAGGTTGACGTCGAAGCTCTCCTCGTGGGAGCCGTCGTACATGACGGAGGTGAAGCCGGCGTCGATGCACTTGAAGACGTCCTCGTAGGTGCCGTGGTCGAGGTGCAGGGCCACCGGCACGGTGATGTTCTTGTCCTCCACGAGGTCACGCACGAGGTCCGCCACGATGCGAAAGCTCGTCTGCCACTTGGCGGCACCGCTCGTGCACTGGATGATAACCGGTGACTGGAGCTCCTCGGCGGCGTCGAGGATCGCCGACGCCCACTCGAGGTTGTTCGTGTTGAAGGCGCCAATGGCATAGTGGCCCCTCTGTGCGCTCTGAAGCATGGCAGTAGCATTTACGAGCATGATGACCTCCATATGTTGAAGCTCCGGAAGAACGCGGCGGCCCCATGATACCCCGACAGGGGCATAAAAAACGCTGCGATTTCCCTTTTTAGGAAGCCTTGTGGTTGTCTGCTCTTCGTGAGGTTCACCCTGCGGTAGCGGCACTCGGATACGCTCATGGGTACCGTGGGAGAAGAGGCATGCGGGAGAGGAAGGGATCGTCTTGTCGTCTACCAACGAGACCAAGGTACAGGAGCGGCCCAGAGAGCAGGCCGAGGGAAAGACCGCGGTGCAAGCCGAGGGCTCCTCAGCGAAGCAGAGCGTCCTCGGGGACTTCTCGGTGTCCCAGATCGTCGCGAGCGGGCTGGCCGCCGCCACGTCCTTCGCCCTCTCGTCGCAGATCGGCCTCGCGGGGTCCGTCATCGGCGTGGTCATAGGCGCGGTGGCGTCCGCCGCCGCCTCGCAGATCTACCGGAGCATCCTGTCCTCCTCCGCCGAGAAGCTACGCGCGTTCGGCTCGGACGACGATGACGATGCGGATGGTGCGGACGTGGGCGCCGACGTGACGGCCGTCGGAGACGTCGCGACCAACGACGGCCGCACGAGCCAACGAGAGCCCTGGCAACCCACGTCCGTCTCGGGCCGCACGCAGGTCCAGCAGGTGTCGGACTCGGGCACGCCCATCGCCCCGCACGAGGTGCGCCACGCCGCCCACGCGCGCCGACAGGCCCTCATTCGCCGACGCGTCACGATCGTGACGGCATGTGTGGGCGTGGTAGCGGTCCTTGTCTTCGCCCTCGTGGTGAACGTGGCCACCCAGGGGACCGGCATCGGGACGACCTCCACCTCCTCCTCGCAGACGCAGGATGTGACGGGCACCACGGCGCAGACGACCGGCGAGCAGCAGGCCGAGCCCCGGGAGCCCTCCGCGGGCACGCCCGACGCGGCCCCGACCGACGACAAGACGACCGGCACCGCCCCCACGGGCACGACCACGACCGATGACTCCGCGACCTCGGGCGACGCGTCGGGAGACACCACCTCCGACACCTCCACGGACGCGGGCACGGGCTCGAGCGACCCGTCGGACACCACGACCTCGGGCGACGACGCCTCGGGTGACACGAGCTCCACGACGGGCACGACAACGGGAACCACCGGCACGACCTCGAGCGGGACCACGTCGAGCACGACCGGCTCCTCCACGAGCACCAAGAAGGGCACCACGACGACCTCGAGCACGACGGCGTAGCCGCCCGTGGCCCACAAAAGGCCACCTGCTAGAAACCCCACCATACCCGAACGCCTGATTCCGGCGAAAAAAGGCACCGTAATTGGCGTTCGGGTATGGTGGGAAAAGTAGCCTTGGTCGCAGCTCGAGTCGGAGGCCGTCGAACGCGAGTGATTCCTAGAGCGTCTGCTCGGTGCGCTCGATGATGTCATCCTGGGTGGCGCGGGAGAGCACGTTGAAGAATGCGGAGTAGCCGGCCACGCGCACGATGAGGTCGCGGTGCTTCTCGGGGTGGGCCTGTGCGTCGCGCAGAACGTCGCGGCTCACGACGTTATACTGCACGTGATAGCCGTGAAGCTGGTCGAAGAAGGCCCGCGTGAGCTGGGCGAGCTTGACACGGTTCTCGGCCTTGGCCAGGACCTGGGGCACCATCTTCTGGTTGAGCAGCACGCCGCCCGTGATCTGGTCGGTGGGAAGCTTGGCGACGCTCTTGAAGACCGCCGTGGGCCCCAGACGGTCTGCGCCGTGACTGGGACTGCAACCCTCGGCGAGCGCCTCGCCGGCGCAGCGGCCGTCGGGCGTAGCGAGGGTGCCCGCCCCCTGCGGCACGTTCGCGGAGATCGAGCTCGTGCCGGCGTAGTAGGTACCACCGATGGGCCCTCGGCCGTAGCGCGTGTTGTGGTACTTCTTCATCTCGTCGATGTAGCAGTCGTAGGCGGCGCGGATGAGACCGTCCACGTAGTCGTCATCGTTGCCGTACTTGGGGGCGTCGAGCATGAGCCGGCGAATCCGCTGGTTCTTCTCACCGGCCCAATTGGCCTCCAGGGCGTCTCGAAGCTCGGCGGGCGTCACGGCATGGTCCTCGAAGACGACCCTCTTCATGGCCGCGAGCGAGTCGGCAAGGTTGGCGATGCCCACCTGCAGGTCGGAGATGAAGTCGTAGTGGGCGCCGCCCTCCTTCATGTTGAGGCCGCGCTCGATGCAGTCGTCGGTGAGCGCCGAGCACAGGACGTCGGCGGTGTCCTCTTCGAGGACCATGTCGCAGGTCGCATCGATGATCACGCACTGGCGGCACATCTCGCGCACGGTCTTGTCCCAGCAGGCCATGACGTCATCGAAGCTCGTGAAGTCCTCGAGCAGGCCCGTGTGGTCGAGCAGGCGCGTCCCACTTGCGGGGTCGACCCCGTCGTTCATGCCGATGAGCAGGGCCTTGGGGAAGTTGAGAAAGCTCATGCCCGTGCAGCGGTAGCCCCACTTGCCGGGGACGGCCGTCTCCACGCAGCCGATGGCCGAGTAGTTGTACGCGTCCTCGTGTGCAACGCCCCTCTCGATGAAGCTCGGGATGATGACCTCGTCGTCGTTGAAGGCGGGCATGCCAAAGCCGCAGCGCACGACCTCGATGCACTCGGCCATGAAGTCGTCGGGCAGCCCCTTGTGGTAGCGGACGGTCAGGTTGGGCTGGGTGAGGTGGCACTGCGCCACGGACTTCAGGATGAGCCAGCTCATGGGGTTGGTCGCGTCGACGGCCTTCCCGTCGACGAGCCTCTGGCCACCCACGGTAACGTTCTGGTAGAGCGGCGAGCCCGCCGAGAACTGCGTGTGGCTCCACGAGCGGATCTTGTTGATGGTGTAGGTCTTGAGCCAGAGGTTGCCCATGAGCTCGCAGGCCTCGGGCTCCGCGATGCGCCCGGCCTCGAGATCGGCCTCGTAGAAGGGCCAGAGGTACTGGTCCATGCGCCCGTAGGAGAGGCTGTGGCCGTTGGACTCGATCTGCAGCGCCAGGTGGACGAGCCAGGTGGACTGCACGGCCTCGCGCAGGGTTCGTGCCGGCTCGAAGGGGACGCGGTCGAGGGCGGCGGCCATGTCGCGCAGCTCGTGGGCGCGAGGCACGTCCCCGAGCTCGTCGGCCTTGGCCGCCTCCTCGCGGGCGAGCGCCGCATAGCGGGCGGCGAACGCCCTCATGGCGTCGACGACGATGATAACGGCCCGGTAGAAGTGGCTCTTGTGGATGTTGCGGTAGTCGGTGAGGTCGAGCTCCTCGAGCTTCTCCGCAGCGCGGCGCTGGAAGTCCTTGAGCCCCAGACGCAGGACCGCGCCGTAGTCGACCGCACAGTGGGCGTCACCCGAGGTGATGTTGCCCTCGCTCTTGATGATGCCCAGGTCGTAGAAGAGCTTGGAATGGGGCGGGAAGGCTGCCAGGCCGCGGTCGAGCAGGGTGTTGTGCTCCCAGAACGGCGCGATGTCGCGGAGCTTCTGCTTGTTCTCCTCGCTGATGTAGAAGCGGTCGCCGTCGCGCTGGTCGAACTTGTCCAGCTCGTCGATGACCCAGCTCATCGCATACTCCGGGAAGATCGGGGCCGAGCGGTTGGACGAGGCCTGGTTGCCCGCGATCAGCGTCTCGGGCTCGATGAAGATGGTCATCTCCTCGAGGACGCGCTTGAGCATGAGGGCGCGCTTGAGGGCCAGGGGCTGATCGGCATTCTCCCGGTAGACCTCTGTGGTGATGACCGCCCGCTCGACGTCTACCTGAGGCTTTGCGTCAAGCAGCTCGTCTCTGAACTGGCTCATGCGCGCGGTGGGCTCCCCGAAGTGATTATCGACCATGGTGGTTCCTCTCTCTCGCATCCCCTGCCACTCGGGTATACCAAGAATCTCGAGTACTGTCAATGTTCGTAACTTAATTTACTTTCATTCAAAAATTCACTACCCTATTCATAGGGCGGATATCAAGGAGAGGCCATGCAGACGGCGACCGTGTTCAACATTCAGAAGTTTAGCCTCAACGACGGGCCGGGGATCCGGACCGTGGTCTTTCTCAAGGGCTGCCCCCTGCGCTGCTACTGGTGCTCGAACCCCGAGAGCCAGGTGCGCGAGCCCCAGGTCGAGTGGAACGAGAGGGCGTGCATCGGGTGCGGGAGGTGCCTCGAGGAGCTGCCCGGAGCGCGAGCGATCAAGACGGGCAGCAGGCGCCACGTCGACGTCGGCACACTCGACGCAAGAGACGAGCACGTCAGAAGAGCCGTCCAGGCATGCCCCATGCGAGCGCTCTCGGTCGTGGGAGAGACCAAGGACGTCGAGGAAGTTCTCGAGGAGTGCCTGAAGGACCTCCCCTTCTACCGTCAGAGCGGCGGGGGCGTCACGATCTCGGGCGGCGAGCCGCTCGTGTGGCCGGACTTCTGCCGAGAGCTCGTTGAGCGCCTGCACGAAGAGGGGGTCGACACCAACATGGAGACCACCGCCCACGTGAATCCCGCGGCCTTCGACGCCGTGACGAGACTCCTCGACCACGTCTACATAGACATGAAGCACGGCGACGCGCGCGCGCATCGCGCGGGCACCGGAGTGGAGAACGACCTCATCCTCGCCAACACGGCGCGCGCGATTGCCGCAGGCACGGACGTCCTCGTGCGAATCCCCGTCATACCGGGGTTCAACGACTCCGTGCAGGTGGCAGGCATGATGGCAGCGCGCCTTGCGGAGGTCGGCGCCACCCGCGTCCAGCTCCTCCCCTTCCACAACTTTGGAGAGAGCAAGTACGACCTCTTGGGACGCGACTACCGGCTGCGCGGCAGAAAGGGTCTCCAGCCCGAGGACCTCGAGGCGTATCAAAAGGTGTTCTCAGACGCAGGAATTGACACATTCTTCTAAAATTACTTTCGTTCGAAACTCATTGGGCCTATACTTCCTTACGTCACCTACGTCAGGGGAGGACCATGCCCGCACGAGCGAACCGCATTCTCGAGATCCTCACCGAGCGCACCCGCGTCGAGGTGGCCGAGCTCGCCGCGCGGCTCGGGGTCTCCCAGGTAACGATGCGCAAGGACCTCGCCGACCTTGAGTCGCGCGGCCTCATCAAGCGCGAGCACGGCCTTGCATTCCTACAGAGCACCGACAACGTCGAGGGCCGGCTTGCCTACCACTACGAGGAGAAGCTCAAAATCGCACGGCGCGCCATCGAGTACGTGCACGACGGCGACACCATCATGATAGAAAGCGGAAGCTGTTGCGCGCTTCTCGCCGCGCAGCTCGCCGATGCGTTCCATAACGTCACGATCATCACCAATAGCGCCTTCATCGCTGGCTACGTGCGCAAGAGCAACAACGTTCAGACGATTCTGCTCGGTGGCATCTATCAGAAGGACTCGCAGGTCATGGTGGGTCCCTTGGTATCTCACTGCGTCGAGGGATTCTACGTGGACCTGCTCTTCGTGGGAACGGACGGACACTCGGAGCGCACCGGCTTCACCAACAGCGATCAGATGCGCGCCCAGGCGGTCCACGACATGGCGATCCACGCCGAGCGCGTGATGGTGCTCACCGAGAGCGAGAAGTTCAGCCGGCGCGGCACGGTTCCCCTCGACTTAGGCGAGAGACCGGTCACGGCCATCACGGACAACCGCATACCCAAGGATGCTCGCGCCAAGCTTGCCCGCAAGGGCATCGAGCTCGTCACGGCATAGTTGCCTGGAACCGCAGGCGTCACGCACCCGTTTCGTCGTAGCTCCCACCTCGACGCTTGACGAACCAGCGCCCCGCCTCCCACCACAGCTCCCGGTAAACCTTCCGAGGCAGCTCCACGTCCCAGCAAAAGACGAGGTTGCCGCGTTCCCTTCGGCCATACGTCGCCGCAAGCGTCGAGACAATCACCGGGTAGACACGACCTCTGTCCCACCGAATGCGCGTTGGACGAAAGCGGCCGTCGCGCGCCGTCACCGACTCAACGCAGAGATAGACGCGGTCGTCGTAGGCTGGTATGCCACAAGTGCCCCCAAGTCTTCCCATAGCCCCCACCCCCTCATACGAACGTACGTACGTATACTAGCTAGGTAGGGGGACAAAAATGGAGCCTCTCAAGGCTAAACAGGGACTTGTCAATAGTTTTTACCGGTCGCGGCGAGTAGCGAGCGTATTACGTTTCTCAAACGCGCAGGTCATAAGGGTGAGGAAATTCACGCTGCTCGAGGGTCGGCGATAAAACTATTGACAAGTCCTCTTTGCCTCCGGGCCCATCGCTTCTGTATGCACAAAATTGTAAAAAGTGGCAGGTCTATACGGTTTTTGTATAGACCTGCCATCAGCCTCAAGCAAGCCGAAAGCCCGATCGTTTCCTACCCCAGAAGTGCCATCACCCGGCGCTTGGCGATCAGAAACTCGTCGGTGAGCTCGAAGGCCTCCTCGCTGGACATACCCGCGCGATCCACGGCGACCTCGCCGGACACGTGGCTCGCCTCGCCCGCCGAGGGCGCTCCTGCGAGCACGTAGACGCGGCTCGCCATGAAGACGGCCTCGTCGACGTCGTGGGTGATCACGAGCGCGGAGAGCCCCAGCTCGCCCACCATCCCAACAAACCAACGGCGCATGTCCACGCGGGTGAGGGCGTCAAGCGCGGAGAACGGCTCGTCCAGGAGCGTCACGTCGGTACCCATGAGGTACGTGCGCAAAAAGGCGGCGCGCTGCCGCATGCCACCCGAGAGCTCGCTGGGCCACAGCCGCTGCGTGCCCGCCAAGCCGAAGCGCCCAAAGAGGGGCTCAGCCCTGGCATGGGCCTCCGCGCGGCCCATGCCAGACACAACGAGCGGCAGGCAGACGTTGTCGATGATGCGGCGGCTTGGCAGCAGGAGGTCTTTCTGCAGCATGTAGCTCACCCGGCCCGGCTGTCCGGTCACGTCCTGACCGTGCAGAAGAACGCGACCGGCCAGGGGAGTCGTGAGCCCTGCCAGGGCATGCAGGATGGTGGTCTTACCGCAGCCCGAGCGCCCAACGAGGCAGCATATCTCGCCGGCGCCCACCTCCAGGCTTACGTCCCCGACCACGACCTCCACGCCGTTCCAGGACAGCGTCAGCCCCTGGGCCGCAAGGGCCGGGACCGTGGCGCGCGCGCCCTTCTCACCCGTAGCCATGCTAGGCAAGGAAGGAGAGGTCGTAGCCGGCGGACGTTTCGAGCTTGTTCTCCACGAGGTCATTGTCGTTCAGCCACTGATAGAAGGCGGCCCAGCGCTCGGGGTCGATGACGCCCCAGCTCGCAGCGTCGGCGACGTATTGGCCGGCCAGGTAGGTCTGGCTTTGGTGCACGAGCGCGGAGTCGAGCTCGGGCACGGCGGCGCACAGGATGTCAGCCGCGGCGTCGGGATTGTCGACGGCGTACTCGTATCCCCTCTTTGCCGCGCGCAGAAACGCCTTCACAACCTCGGGACTGTTTTGGGCGAAGTCGTCGTTGACGGCGATGACCGGCGTGTAGAAGTCAAAGACCGGGTCGACCGACATGAACGAGAAGTAGTTATAGTCGAAGTCCTGGACCACGGCGTTCTGACAGGCCCAGCCCTCGAAGACCCACACGCTGTCGAACAGGTTAGCTTTGAGGCCGCTCACCTCGTCGTCCACGTCGTAGGGCACGAGCTCGACCTGGGAGTAGTCTCCGCCGTCGGTCTCCACGATGTCCTTGATCGTGGCCTGCTCGACGGGCATGTTCCACGTCGCATAGCGGTGGCCCATCATGGCCGCCGGATGCGTAATGGCATCCTCGGCGCGGCTCATGATGCCCGAGGTGTTGTGCTGGATGATGGCGGCCACCGCCGTGTAGGGCATGGCCTGGTCGGAGGCCAGGTTGTTGGCCATAACGTCCTGGTAGGAGACACCCATCTGCGCTCCACCCGCACCCAAAAGGGCGTCCGCGCCGTCCTCGGGAGGCTGTACGATCTCGACCTCGAGGCCCTCCTCGGCGAAGTAGCCCTGGTCGACGGCGACATAGATGCCTGTGTGGTTGGTGTTGGGGGCGTAGTCGAGCACGAAGGAGACCTCGGTTGTCGCGGAGGCGTCGCCGACCGCGGCATCAGAGCTGGCACCGGAGCCTGACCCCGAGCCCGTGCTGCAGCCAACGAGCGCGAGGCCCGCCGCCACGGCCGAGGCGCGAACGAGCTGGCGACGGCTGAGCGTCGCCCGCGTGAGCGTGCGAGAAGTGTGGGAGCTGCGGTTCATTGGTACTTCCTCTCTGCCCTCTTCCAGGGCATGCACGCGCGCTGGAGCAAGTCGACGAGCTTCATGAGCCCCAGCGAGAGCGCGGATATGATGATAATCACCGCGAACATGCGGTCATACGAGAAGGACTTGCGCACGCGCGTCATGTAGACGCCCAGGCCCGCCGAGCCGCCGAGCCACTCGGCGATGACCGCGCCCACGATTGCGTAGGTGGCCGAGATCTTGAGGCCGCTGAAGAACTGCTCGGCCGCGGCCGGCAGCTTGGCGTACCAGAAGACCTGCCAGCGCGAGGCGCTCATCGTGCGCATGAGGTCGACCACGTCGGGATCGACGGACCGAAACCCGCTCACGAGCGAGACCGTGATCGGAAAGAACGTGCTGACCACGATGAGAATGACCTTGGGTGCCAGCCCGTAGCCGAACCACAGCACCAGAAGCGGCGCGATGGCCACCGTGGGAATGGTCTGCGAGATGGTCATGAGCGGCTCGAAGGCCAGGTAGAAGGTCTCGAACCTATCCATGAGCAGCGCAAAGGCAAAGCCCAGGGCCACACCCAGCACAAGGCCGAGCGCCGCTTCCACGAGTGTGGAGAGGGCATGGCTCGCAAGGAGCCCCAGGTCGCCCACGAGCGCGGACACGACCTGCACCGGCGTGGGCAACAGAAAGTTGGGGACCACGCCAAAATTGACGAGAGCCTCCCAGCCCACGAGCAGAAGGGCAACGGTGGCGAGCGGAATCAGGACGCGACGCGTGCGCAAAGAGACGTGTCCTGCGCGCGCGGGGCCATGCGGCGGGCGTGCCATCCTAGGCAGCCGGGCTCTCTGAGGAGGCCTTGGAGAACTCGGGGTCGCCCTGATGGTACTTGCCGACCTTGCGGTCCGTGCTCATGACGTCGCCCTTGGGGCGATAGCTGATCTTGGCGTAGGTCATGATCTCCCTGCAGCCCGCCTTGGCACCCACGAGCTGGCAGTTCTTGAGAATTTCCATGCAGGTCTCGTAGTCGCCCTCGATGGCCGTCTCGAACGGCCCCACGAAGTAGTCGACCCCCGTCGAGTCGATGTAGGCGATGACGGCGTCCACCGCGTCGCACGTGGCATCGTCCGTCGTGGCGTCCATGGGCAGAAATTGAATCGCTATCGAACAGTTCATGGCTGTTCCCTTCCGCGCGGTTCTCGATCGCGCTTCGGGCACCAAAAAGGCACCCACGTCGTTTTCGTAGGTGCCCCTAGATGGAGCTTCAGGTCCCTACGCCGGCATTGCCCGGATCAGGTTCTGGGTCAGGGTCGCCATGGACCCAATCTCAGCCGGCGTGCGCCAGCCCCCCGTTAGCGGTCATTATAGCGCGCTGCTCGCAGGGCGCAAGCAGACGCGCCTAGTCAATCCAGCTGTCCGCGAGCGCGCGATTCTCGGCCACGTCGAGCCACCTCCGCACGCCCTCGTCCTCGTGGCCGATCCCCGCGTCCTCCACGGCGACCTTCTGAAGGTCGGAGAACTGCGCGTCGGTGAGCTCGAAGTTGTTGAGCCAGCGCGCGACGTCCGGGTAGTCCTGCGTAAATCCCAGGCGCACGAACGGTATGAGCGACTCCGCGAACCCGAGCGAGCCCTTGGGGTCCGCGAGGTCCTTGAGGTCGTAGGTCGCGTAGGCCCAGTGGGGATGCCAGAGCGTGACCACGATGGGCTCCTCGCGGCTGATGGAGCGGTCGAGCTCGGAGAGCATAGCCGTCGTCGACGCGTCCACGAAGTCCATGTCCTCGAGGCCGTAGTCCGGAATCACCTGGTTTCGTGAGGTGTCAGTCAGGCCGGCCCCCGGCTCTATGCCCACGATGCGGTTGCCAAAGAGCCCAGCGTTCTCCGCAATCTGGTCAATCGAGTCGATGGGCACGTAGGAGGGAACCGTCCAGTTGAGGGTCGCCGTGCGATACCAGGGGTCGAGCAGGTCGAAGTCGTCCTGGTACTTCTCGAGATAGGCCTTGTGGGTGAGGGGAGACCACGCGTCCAGGGCGAAGTCGAGGCTCGCGCCGGCCACTCCTTCGAAGACGGGACCCTGGTCAGCGAAGATCATCTCGACTTCGTAGCCCCGCTCCGAGAGGAGTTGGCTCCAGAGATAGGACGGCGCGATGCTGTCGGTCTGGGCCCACCAGCCCATGCGCAGCTTGTTCGAGCGGTCCGCGCAGCCGCCCAGCGTGGTGGCACCCAGAAGCGCGGCGCCCGCGAAGGCGCACGACTTCAGGAAGCCGCGGCGGCTGAGGGGCCTGGCGCCGCGAGGTCCCACAGAGCCGCACGGGACGACCGACCGATTTCTTGAGCTGTAGAGCATTCCAAACCCCCTATCCCCTGCTGATTCTGTGGTTTGCACGCTCGCCTAGGGCCGACGTCAGCCGATCAAGGAACACGGCCACGATGACGACGGCGATGCCGCCCTCAAACCCCAGGCCTATCTCCAGGCGCGTCACGCCCTGATAGACGATCGACCCCAGGCCGCCCGAGCCCACGATGCCCGCCGTCACGACCATGGAGAGCGAGAGCATGATGACCTGGTTGATTCCGCTCATGATCGTGGGCAGCGCAAGGGGGACCTTGATGTCCCACAGGATGCGCCAGCTCGACGCGCCAAAGGCCTCACCGGCCTCGATGACCTCTGCATCGACGTTTCTCAGGCCGAGCTCCGTGAGGCGCGCGGCGGGAGGCAGCGAGAAGATGATGGTCGCTATGGCACCGGGCACGAAGCCGATGCCAAAGAAGACGATGGCCGGGATGAGGTAGACGAACGACGGCAGCGTCTGCATGAAGTCCAGGATTGGCTTGAGCACCTTGGAGAAGCCGTCGTGCGCCGCCGCGAGCATGCCCAGAAGCACCCCGACGACCAGCGAGACGAGCGTCGAGATGAGGACCAGGGAGAGCGTGGACATGGCGGCGCTCCACAGGTCCATCGACTCGATGAGCAGGAAGGAGAGGACCGTGTAGAGGGCGAACTTCCCGTTTCTCACATACCAGGCGAGCGCGGCGAGAAGCACGATGAGCACGAAGTACGGCGGTGCCGAGAGGAGCGCGTCAAGCCCCTCGACCAGGGCGGTAATGCCATCTGCCATCCCGTCGAAGAAGGCCGCCCAGCTGACGCCCATCCACTCGACGCCGGCCTCGACCCAGTCTCCCAGAGGAATCCTGGCGAGCGAGAAAGCATCCGCACCCATCATCGTCCACCCTCCTTCTCGCTCGTCTCTTCTTCTCCTCGCGCCTCGGGGTCGCCCGGGGCAATGCCATCGGACACCTGACGGCTCCTGGTCGCAGCCGCCTCGACGGCCCTGGCCGAGAACTCACCGGTGCGCCCCATGGCATCGACCTCGACGTGCTCGCTCGAGTCGAGCGCTGCTAGGATTGCCGTCTTGGGAATGACCCCCCTGAGCCTTCCGCGAGCGGAGGTGACCGCGAGCGGGATGGGAGACTCGACGGCCGAAGAGAGCGCGTCGCCGATTGTGACCTCCGGGCGAACCGCCGCGAAGTCCTTTCTGATCCGCCCCTCGAGTGTCCGCTCTCCGGCGCGCGCAGCCGCGACGGCGTCGCCCACGAGCACGTAGCCGAGCAGTCTCTGGTCGCGATTGACGACGTAGAGGTAGTCGACGGCCATCCGCCTCATGCAGTGCAGGGCGACGAGAGGGCCCTCCGAGACGAGCATGCGGCTGTCGGGGGCGATCATGGCGCTCTCCACGGTAAGGATGCGCGAGCGGTCGACGTTCTCCACGAACGACTCGATGTACTCGTTGGCGGGGTTCTGGAGGATGTCCTCGGGCGTCCCTATCTGCACGATGCGGCCGTCGCGCATGACGGCGATGCGGTCGCCCAGGTACATGGCCTCGTTGAGGTCGTGCGTGATGAACACGATGGTCTTGTTGAGCTCCTCCTGAATCGAGAGCAGCTGGTCTTGCATCTCCGAGCGGATGAGCGGGTCGAGCGCCGAGAAGGCCTCGTCCATGAGGATGATCTCGGTCTCGGAGGCGAGCGCGCGGGCAAGGCCGACGCGCTGCCTCATGCCGCCGGACAGCTCGTCGGGATACTTGTCCTCCCATCCCTTGAGTCCCACCAGCTCGATTGCCCTCTTGGACTTCTTGTCCGCAGCGCCCTTATCGACGTCCTTCACGAGCAGTCCCCAGCGCACGTTCTCAAGGGCCGTCAGGTGAGGCAGGAGGCCGAAGCTCTGGAACACCATGGAGACCTTCTCCGCGCGAAGGCCCCGCAGCTCCTTCGACGAGAGCCCCATGATGTCCTGGCCGAACACCTTGATGCTGCCGCTCGTGGGCTTGTGGAGGAGGTTGAGACAGCGCACGAAGGTCGACTTGCCCGAGCCGGACAGCCCCATGAGCACGAAGAGCTCGCCCGGGTTCACGTCAAGCGAGATGTCGATCACCGCTGCCGTCGTGTCGTACCTCTCCTCGACCTCCTCGCGCGAGGCACCGTTCCTGAGCGCCGCAAGCGCCCTAGCGGGATGGTCCCCGAAGAGCTTGTACACGTGACTCGCTTCGATAGCTTCCATAGGTCTCCTCTCTGATCCGCACGGATGCGAACCGATGGGGCGCAGAGATGCATAGCTTTGTTATTCGCCACACAAATACGTGCGTTTACCACGTGACAGACGGCCTTCCGCCTCGTGCGCTCACCGTACGCGAGGCATCGAGAACCACCCAGCGCTTATACCGGAGTTTTGCGAAAGGCACCTTAAAAACTATAGCATCACTGTAATTTTTTACGATTTGTTGATTATACTCTATTCATATATGCTGTTATACGACATTAAGTTTTATTATTTAATTTCAATAATATAATCGTACATACGATATCAATATATGACTATATAATGGTACCGAGAAGGATCCACCTCGCAGCAAAAGACGGGTCCGGCACCGCCACAGAGCACGTCATATCATGGCATGAGTGGAAGTCATTCCCGTGATACAACGGTACCGAGAAGAGAAGACCCAAGGGAGCATTCCATGAAGCTGTTTGCCTACGCGCTGCGCAAAGAAGACGAGCTCGTCTATCTTGACGCGCTCAGCCACGAGCTGGGCTTCGAGTACGCCTGGACGCCCGGCTACCCCACCCTCGAAAACGCCGGCCTCGTCGAGGGCCACGACGCCGTGAGCGTCATCACCAACCCCGTGGGCCCCGGGCTGCTCGACGCCTACCACGAGCGGGGCGTGCGTGGCATCGCCACGCGCTCGATAGGCTACGAGCACATCGACCTCACCCACGCGCGAAAGCTTGGGGTACGCGTGGCTCACGCGGCCTACCCGCCCGAGGGCGTGGCCAACTACGCGATCATGCTCATGATGATGGCGCTGCGCAAGGCCAAGTTCGTCCTGGGACAGGAGGCCACGCAGGACTTCAGCCTGCGGGGCAAGCTCGGACGCGACCTCTCGTCGTGCACCGTGGGCGTGGTGGGCACGGGCGCGATCGGCACCTGCGTCGTGCGCCACCTCTCCGGCTTTGGCTGCCGCATCCTGGCGTTCGACCCCGTGGAGAAGGACGAGGCCAAGCGGTACGCGACCTACGTCGACCTGGATCAGCTGCTCTCCGAGTCGGACGTGGTCACGCTGCACGCCCCCGGCTTCGCCTCCAACCACCACATGATCGGGGCTGCCGAGCTCGCCCGCATGCGTAAGGGAGCCGTCCTCGTGAACGCGGCGCGCGGCTCGCTCGTGGACACGCCCGCACTCGTCGACGCCCTCGAGAGTGGTCGCTTGGGTGGGGCCGCGCTCGACACCATCGAGCACGAAGCAGGCCTCTACTACCTCGACCGGAGCGGAGACGTCCTTTCCAACCACGGCCGTGCGATCCTCTCGTCGCTTCCCAACGTAATCGTCTCGCCGCACGTGGCGTTCTACACCGCCGAGGACGTCGAAGGCATGGTCAGGAGCACCACGAGCGCGCTTCTGGCCTTCTCGCGCGGAGAGGGCTCCCCATACGAGGTGCGGTAGCGTCGAGCGCTCTGGCCGCGCCGCGCTATCGCGGGGCTACCAGAACCTACGTTTTTCTCGCCAGAGGATAGGCTTGCGTAGCTTCTGCGTCAGCTGTCTTTTCCCCCTGTGAGTCGATACCGCGCGAGCTGTTTACCAAAGCCGGCTGAGACCATCTCGCCGACGCATGCTACGGGACTCACGAGGTGGTTTCGAGGTCTTACCGCCACGCGCGCGCGAGGAAGGCCGTCCAATGCACGACTTCCATCGAGGAAGCCGGCCCAAAGAACGCAGGGGACGCACGCCCTCGCGAGAGGGCACCGGGTACCCTGCTCGCCGTCGGGCACCCTACTCGGCGCCCACGACGTCCCCGGGCTTCTCGTCCTCCCCGCCCTGCTTGGAGCGGTCAAACTCCTCGGAGGTGAGGACGTCCTCGATGCGCAGGTTCACACCGGCGACCTCGAGACCCGTCATGCCCGTGACCTGCTTGACCACGACCCGCTTGACGTCCTCGAAGACCTGCGGCGCGTAGGCCCCGTACTCGATGAGCACGCTGATGTTCACGCGCACGGCGCTCTCGGGGGTCACCTCCACGCTCACGCCCTTGGTGGTGTCGGCCGCGCCGAAGGCGTCCTGCACGCGGTTGAACCAGCTGCCCTTCATGCCCACCACGCCGGGGACCTCGCGCATGGCGAGTGCCACGATCTTCTCGATGACGCCATTGGAGAAGGTCAGCGAGTCCTCGGAATCCTCGTCCTCGTCGCTTTCCGGCACGAGGTCGATGCCCTGGCTCGCGTCGAGAAGCTCGTCAGAGGACGGGGAAGAGCCCTCACCCAGCACCTGCCCCGCAGCATCCACGAGCCGGGAGTCCTCGGGAGGCTCGGTCGCCTGCGCGTCCATAATCTCATCTGTGCTCATGTTCGCTCCTCGCTGCCGGGGCGGCACGTGACCGCCCGAGGTCCGTTGTCCGTCCTACTGATTTCTGGAAAAGAGGCGACGCAGCGCGTCGATCAGCCGGGGGTCCCCGTCGAGCAGCTGGCCCACGGCCACGCCCACCAAGACCAGGACGCCGATAAGCACCGTGCGCCAGAACCCAATCGCAAAGAACACGAGCGCGCTGACGAGGCCGCACACGCCTCCCCAGAAGGCATTCTCGTGACCAGGGAAGGTCCGGCTCACCCACGCGGAGACGCGACTCGCCCCCATGCGAAACCCGTCCGAGCCGTCTGTGGGCTGATCGCCCGTGTCTTGTGCGCTCGCTGGCGTCGGCTCGGGCGCAGACGAGGCCGCATCGTCGAGCACGACCTTGGGCTTGGGAGTCTTCTCGTCGGCCATGGCGCTCACGCCCCCCTCTGCTCGTCGTGCGCGGTGCCCATGGACACCGTGATCTCGCTCGTGGAGTCGGGAGACTGCGCGGCTGCATTCGATGCCAAGGCCTCGGGGGCATCCGCGACGGCCTCGTCGTCAGCCGCAACGGCTGCGGCGAGCGTCACGGACTCTGGCTCGACGAACTCCAGGCTCACGTCCTCGACCGTGTCTCCGCAGACGGCGGCGAGCCCGCTCAGAAGCTCCTCGTGGAGCTCGGCCCCCTTGAGGACCACGTCCACCGTCTCACGTGGGAGCACTCGCACGTGGACGCGCACGCGCCCGCGAGGCTTGGCGTCCACGCGAACGCGCGAGGCGGTGCAGGTGCCGTCAGCCTCGACGATGTGGGAGGCCTGCGCGGCGATGGCGTCGCGCGTGACCGAGATCGTGCCCCCGTCCACCGTGGCGACCTCGACCGTGCGGACCTTGCGCACGAAGAGGGCCCGCGCGAGCAGGATCACGAGCCCGAGGACGCTCACCGCAAGGCAGACGAGCACCGCCAGCGCGTAGCCTCCCACGTTGAGGAGGGCCGACGCAACGCCGGTCCAGGGGCCATACCACGTGAGGGCGAGGGCCGCGAGGGCGCAGAGGTCCGCCAGCACGAAGACGACCATGCAGAGACGCTTGAATCCACTCATGCGAGTCTCCCGTCAGACTGCGCCCGCGAGGCCGGGCGCGTGCACCTAGATTCTAGGATACCCCTTGGCCCGGACGTGATTCGCGTGCGCCCACAGCCGTCCTTCCACGGCGAATGCGCCTCCTTCGTGGGGCGCCCCTCCGGGTTGCGAGCCTCACGAAGACCATGCCAAGGATTGCCGAGGTCACGGAGCCCAGAAGAATCGCGCACTTCGCGGCGATGACGTCCTCCTGGCCGTCGAAGGCAAGCCCCGAGATGAGAATCGACATCGTAAACCCAAGCCCTCCCATGATGCCCACCGCGATGACCTGCACCCAGTCCATGTTCCGGGGCAGGCGGGCAAAGCCAATCTTGACCAGCACGTACGTCACCAGGATGATTCCCAGAGGCTTTCCCATGACGGCCCCAAGGTAGACGCCGCGTGCCACGGGGCTCGTGAGAATAGACCCGAGGTTCGCTCCCACCAGGTGCAGCTCCGCATTCACGAAGGCGAACAGCGGCAGCACGAGGAAGTTCACGAAGGTCGAGACGTGATGCTCCATGCGCTGCAGGGGCGGGGTCACGTGGTGCATCACGCGCTCGACGCCAAGCGCCCCCTCGGTGAAGTCGTGCTGGCCCAGGACGTGGTGGGCATCGTCATAGGTGTCCTCGAGGTCGCGGGCGCGCTCGGAGAGCCAGCCTCCCAGGTGGGACAGGCGCACGTCGGAGCGGCTCGGCAGCGCGAAGGCAAGGATGACGCCCGCGAGCGTGGCGTGGATGCCCGAGTTGTACATGCAGACCCACAGCACCAGCCCCACAATCACGTAGGGACGCAGGGAGTAGATGCGCGCCCGATTGAGCAGGGCGAGAGCGACGGTCGAGAGCGCCGCCGCGACGCACCAGAGGGGGTCGGGCACCTGACCGTAGAACAGGGCGATCACGACGATGGCAAGAATGTCGTCCGCAATCGCAAGCGTCTGAAAGAAGACCTTGGTCTCGGGAGAGATGCGGTCCCCGAGCAGAGAGATCACCCCGAGCGCGAAGGCGATGTCCGTGGCGATGGGCACGGCCCAGCCCGAGGCGGTGGGCCTGCCCCCGTTGACGGCCAGGTAGATGAGGGCCGGGGCGCAGACTCCTCCCACGGCGGCCAGCATGGGCAACAGAGCCTGCCGCGGACGACGCAGCTGCCCCACGGTCATCTCATACTTGAGCTCGATGCCCACGAGCAGGAAGAAGACCGCCATCAGGAAGTCGTTCACGAAGGACTCGGTCGTCAGCGAGACAATCGTCTCCCCGAACCCAATTTCCAGGCTCGTCTTGAGGAGTCGCTCGATCGCGTCATAGGCGGGCGTGTTCGCGATCACGAGGGCGAGAAGCGCCGCCGCCACCATTGCCGCCGAAGCGACCACGCCGCTTGTCGTGGCCCGAGAGAGAGCCCCTCTGCGCTCAATGCGCCTAATGACCGCAGGCTCGCTGTAGATGCTTGCCATGTTCCTCTTTCTTCGTAAGCCCAGTAGGGGTCTTGTGCCTCAGGTGGCCTAGACGCGCCGGTCGGCCGTCCCCCGCGCGCGTTCGGCCACGTCGAGGGTCTTCTCGACGTAGACCTTGGCCGCGAGCGCCGCCACGGCGGAATCGAGCAGACGCGCGAGACCAGGTGCCACCGGGTCGCCCTTCTCGTCGACGACGCGTATGCCCCGCTCGGGTTCGCGCGCCCCCTCAGACGAGAAGCGCGCAGCCAGGGCGCGCTCGAGCGCGGCACACGCCTCGTCGTAGAGCAGCGCAAGATCGGCGCCGGACGCGTAGACCAGGCCCATGAGCTCGGCGACCTGCGCGATGGAGAAGACGCGCTTGAAGGCGCAGACGAACAGGAGCGTGGCCACGTGGCGCCGCGTGTAGCGCTTTTTGTGCGGCGCGGGGACGACCCCCTGCTTGACGTAGTTGTTGACCATGGAGCCCGTGACAAGGGTCTCCCCCGGGACGCACATGAAGCCGAGCTCCATCGAGACGAGCGCGAGCAGCTGGTCAAGATAGAGCTCGATGCGCGGCAGCTCGGAGAGGCGCGAGAGATGAACGGAGCGCATGCGCTGCGTGAGCTCGGCATAAGCTGCCTCGGTGTTGTCAGCGGCCACTTCCTCGTTCTCGTACGACGGTTCCTGTGCCATGGTCGTCTCCCTTCTGGTTCGCTTCGCGTTAATTCTAATGAATGGGAAATCTAGTATCCAGAACCATATCGAATGGCTATAGTTCTCCCTAGGCCGATCGATTGCTCCGCGCCACGGGGCCTCAGGGGGAGAGACCATGAACGACCAGCGCATCGCCGTCATCACCGACTCCGGCACCGACACGCCCGCTGACTTTGTCGCCGCGCACGATGTGCGGGTGGTTCCCCTGCGCATCAGCTACGCAGACGGCTCCTCCTACGAGAGTGGCGTTGACATTACCCCTTGCGAGCTGGTCGGACGCCTTGACGAGGAGATTCCCAAGACCTCTTTGCCCTCCCCCGAGCGCATTCGCGCGGCCTTCGAGCAGGCACGCGCGGACGGCTACGTCGCGGCGGTCTTCGTGACCATCTCATCCGGGCTCTCCGCGACCTACGAGACGGTGCGCCTCATGGCCGAGGAGCTCGAGGACTTCCCGGCGCTCGTCGTGGACACCAAGAGCATCGGCGTGGCGGCGGGCCTCGTGGTCATGGAGGCTGTGCACAAGATCGAGACGGGGGTTCCCTTCGGGCTTTTAGACCGGGAGCTCAGGGCCACCTCGGAGCGCACCCACGTGTTCTTCTCGGTGCAGACGCTCGAGTTTCTGCGCAAGGGCGGACGCATCAGCGAGGCGATCTATCGCATTGGGTCGGTGCTCAACATCAAGCCCGTCATGACCTGCAGCGAGAAGGACGGCCACTACGTGATCGCCAAGAAGGCGCGCGGCTGGCAGAGCGCGCTCGACACGGAGGTCAGGCTCGCCGAGGAGCAGGCCCGGCGCTGGCCCCACGTGCGCCTTGCCGTCTGCTGCTTCGAGAACGAGGAGCTCGCCGACAGGCTCGAGGCGGCATTGCTGCGGCAAATCGACAACGCAATCGAGGTCGTGCGGGCGGGCGTCTCGTCCGACCTTCTCGTGCACACCGGGCCGAGCCTCGTGGGCGTGGCCGTTCTGGGGCTGTAGGACCTCGAGGTCTTCGGCGTCCGTTGACCGTCATGCCTCCCGACGCCCCACCCTAAGGATCGATTGCCCCAGCCTCAGGACTGGGGCAATTTTTTGATGCCAGACGCCTCTCAGGCAGCGCTCGGCGGGTACTTTTTCTCGTTTCCTGCGCCTTTGTGGATTCTCGTGTCGCGAGACGAGAAAGTCCATCAAAAACTTGCCAAAATTCTGCGCTGACAGGCAGCGGGGCAATCGATCCGTGCCGAGAAGAACGCCCACGTGCCTACAGCGACGCCACCATGTGGGAGACGATCTTCGCGCAGTGCAGCGCGGCCGCGGACTCGAACGTCGCGTAGTCCGCAGCCTGCCCCTCGGTTCCGGGCTTGTCCGAGATCGCTCGCACCACGACGAACGGCACGCCGTTCAACCAGGCCGTCTGGGCAATCGCCGCGCCCTCCATCTCGCAGCACGCCCCTCCGAACGTCTCAACGAGGCGTCGCTTCTGTGCAGCGTCCGAGACGAACTGGTCGCCTGAGACCACGCGCCCCTCGTGGGCGCGAACCTCGGGCGCCACGACGCGAGCCGCCGCGAGGGCCGCCGCGCGCAGCTCCGCGCTCGCGGGAAAGCCAACGGTGCCCAGGCCCGGGACCTCGCCCGGCCCATAGCCGAGCCCGCTCGCGTCGAAGTCATGATGAACGCAGTCGGTGGAGACCACGAGGTCTCCGATGTCCAGCTCGTCATCGAGGGAGCCGGCGATCCCCGTGTTGACGATGGCCGTAACCGCGAAGTGGTCCACGAGCACCTGCGCGCAGACGGCCGCGTCGACCTTGCCTATGCCGGAGCGCACCACGACGACGTCGACGCCGCCCAACGAGCCCGCGCAGAACCCCATGCCAGCAACAATGGTGAGCTGGATGTCCTTGAGCTGCTGCTTCAGGAGCTCCACCTCGACGTCCATGGCCCCGATGATTCCTATGCGCATCGAACTTCCTCCCTCGCCCGTCTCTTCTGTGCCCTGCCGACTTCCACCCAGCTCTGCCTCCTAGCCGCGCGGGTAGACGAGGTGGGCCTCGTCGATGCCGTCGAGCGTCTCCTCCATGTATCTTCTCGCCCACCAGCGCGCGCCGACAAGGTCGGAGTCGTGCCAGTTGCCGCACTCCTCGGGACGCGCTCCGGGAACCTCGCCCGTGAAGTCACGCACGAACTCGAAGGTGGCCCGCACCAGCGGTACCACCTCGGCGGAGGTGGTACCACCGAAGAGGATGAGGTAGAAGCCCGTGCGGCAACCCATGGGCCCGAAGTAGACCACCTGGTCGCGCCAGGTGGGGTCGCTCCTGAGGTAGGTGGCCCCCAGGTGCTCGATGGCGTGGACGGCGGCCGTGTCCATGACGGGCTCGCGGTTGGGGGCGCACATCCTGAGGTCGAACGTCGTGAGCGCGGCCCCGGTGGCCGGGTCACGATCGACGCGACTCACGTAGACGCCCGGCTCGAGCAGCAGGTGGTTGACGGTGAAGCTGGCAATCTTTTCCATGGTGGCTCCCAGGTCTAAAAACGGGGTCCTCTCGGCGTCCCAGTGTAGCGCGCCGTCACAAGCTGCGCCGCGCCCGGCGTCGAGCCTGCTCACGCACCCGCAATCCAGGGGCGCCCCTGGAGCGCACGGACCACGCGATCGGCCGCCTCCGACAGGGCCACCCCGTCGCGAACGTGCGCGCGCACCGCGCCCTCGGTCCCCGTGGACGCGAGCGCCGAGAAGACCACGTCGACCCCCAGCTCGGGATCGAGCAGGCCGTCCAGGGCATCGGCGGCCAGCCCTCGGGCCTCGGCAGCCACAAGGTCGAGGTCGGCGGCGGGCAACGCGACGAAGGGGACCTCGCACAGGGTCTGGGACCAGCGGGTCACGTGCGTGAGCGAGGTCTTGTTGAGCAGCGCGTTGGGGATGACCTCGAGGTCGCCTCCGCGCGTGCGCACGGTCGTGCTGCGCCACGTGACGTCGACCACGCGCCCGCTGGTCGAGCCCACCGTCACGTCGTCTCCGGGCTTCACGACCTTGGCGAGCATGAGCCCGAAGCCGCTCACGACGTTCGAGATCGTGTCCTGCAGGCCCAGGGACACGGCGACCGAGACGATGCCAATCGTGGTCACGAGCCAGGTGGGGTCTATGCCAAAGACCGGCTTGAGCACGGCGAGCAGCGTGACGGACCAGATGAGCGCGCGCAGCAGGTTGACGAAGATGGACGCGCTCGGAACGTTCGAGGCCTCGAGCGCCCTGCTCGCAATGCGTACCAAAACGCGCTGGACCACGAGAGCGATCACCACGACCACCACGAACATGAGGGCCCTGCCGCCGAGCTCCTCGACCGACAGGCCCAGGATCGTCACCTCGTCCACGCTCCACCTTCCCGCCGAGTCTGGTCTGGCTATCCCTCGATCTTCACGAGCGGCGCGAAGCCCTTGAGGAGCTTCTTGGTCTTGTTCGTGCGCGTGAACTTGACCTCGATGGTGTCGCCGGAGGTCGCAAGCACCACGCCCGGGCCGAACGTCTTGTGCGAGACGCGGTCCCCGACTGCGAAGGCCGATGCCTCCTGAGACGCCCCGGGGCGCGGCGAGCCGGCCACCCGCGCCCGCGGCGCGATCGGTGCTGCGTCCTGGGTGCGCGGCGCACCGCCCGTGGAGCGCGTCCTGGACCCGAAGACGTGGCCCCCGTAGACCTCGGAGCCGCGCCCGCTGCCAAAGGTCCCGCGCCGGTCGCCGCGTTTCTCCCAGCCCACGCCCGTGAAGCCCGACGAGCCCACGCCCACCGGCTCGAGGTCGGCGTCAGGAATCTCGTTGACGAAGCGGCTGCGCGGGTTGGCCTGGACCGCACCGTAGGTACGCCGTGTGGCGGCGTGGGTGAGGTAGAGCTTCTCGCGGGCACGGGTGATGGCCACGTAGGCCAGGCGGCGCTCCTCCTCCACGAGCGCGCCGTCCTCGCCGTGGGAGGTGTGCGGGAAGATGCCCTCCTCCATGCCGGAGACGAAGACCACGGGGAACTCCAGCCCCTTGGCCGAGTGAATCGTCATCATGGTGATGGCGTGCGTCTGACCCGCGAGCGAATCGAGGTCGCTGCGCAAGGCGAGCCACTCCATGAGGGCAGGGAGCTTGTCGGAGGCTACGGAGGGCCGTGCCGCTTCGCCCGCTGGCTCATGCTGCGCAAAGTCGCCTGCGGGCGGAGCGGCACGGCCTGCGGAGGTCGGAGAGCTCGCGCTCTGGGCCGGCTCGCCTGCGTACGGGTCCGTCGTGCTCGCGGGGGCAGAGCTCGGGCCGGCTAGGGGAGAAGAGCTGTCGAGAGCTCCGGCGGCGCGGAGTTGGGCGAGGCTCTCGAGGGTCTCGGCGGCATCGTCGTGGGTCTCGTCGAACTCGGCCGCCACGCCCAAAAACTCCTTGATGTTCTCGATGCGGCCGTCGGCCTCCACGGAGTGCTCGGCCTCGAGGGCCTTTATGAGGCCCGCCTTGTCCACGATGGCCTCGACCACGTCCGCGAGCTCCCCCGAGAAGTGCCGACCCGCCTCTATGGCGCCGGTGAACTCCGCGAGCGCCCCACGCACCTTGGCACCGAGCAGGCCCTCCTCGCCGATCGCCTCCTCGCACGCCGAGAAGAACGAGATGCCCTCGTCGGAGGCCAGCTGGGAGATCTTGGCGATGGAGGTAGAGCCGATGCCGCGCCGGGGGGTGTTGACCACGCGCTGGGCCGCCACGTCGTCGTCCGGGTTCACGACGACCTTGAGATAGGCCATGACGTCGCGCACCTCGGCGCGGTCGAAGAAGCGCGTGCCGCCCACGATCTTGTACGGCACGCCGGCGCGCAGGAACATGTCCTCGAGGATGCGCGACTGCGCGTTGGTGCGGTAGAAGACGGCCACGTCGTCGTAGCTCGCGCCCGCGTCGTGGAGCTTCTCGATCTCCGAGCCGATCCAGCGCCCCTCGTCACGCTCGTCGGACGCCTGGAAGAGCTTGATGCGGTCACCGTCGCCGGAGTCGGTGAACAGGTGCTTGGGCTTGCGGCGCGCGTTGTGGGCCACCACGGCGTTGGCGGCGGCCAGGATGTGACCGCACGAGCGGTAGTTCTGCTCGAGGCGCACGGTATGAGCGTCCGGGTAGTCCTTCTCGAAGTCGAGGATGTTCTGGATGTCGGCACCGCGCCAGCTGTAGATGGACTGGTCGTCGTCGCCCACGACCATGAGGTTTCTGTACTTGGCGGCCAGAAGGTTGGTAATCGCGTACTGGACGTGGTTGGTGTCCTGGTACTCGTCCACGCTGATCTGGCGGAAGCGCTCCTGGTAGCGCTCGAGCACGACCGGGTTCTTGGACAGGAGCTCGAAGGTCTTGACGAGAAGGTCGTCGAAGTCCATCGCGTTGGCACGCTCGAGACGACGCGTGAGGGCGTGATAGACCCGCGCGGCGGCGCGGTCGGGGGGGTTCGACGAGCTCTCCATCTCGTCCGGACCCACGAGCGCGTTCTTGGCCGCCGAGATCTTGGAGCGGATGGCGTTGAGCGGAAACTGCTTGGGATCTATGTCGAGGTCGCCCATGATCGACTTGACGAGGCGCCTGGAGTCATCATCGTCGTAGATGGTGAAGTTGGGAGCATAGCCCACGAGCTCGGGGTCCTCGCGCAGCATGCGCACGCACATGGCGTGAAACGTGCAGACCCACATGCCGCGCGTGCCCGTCGGCAGAAGCGCTCCCAGGCGCTCGCGCATCTCGGCGGCCGCCTTGTTGGTGAACGTGATGGCCAGGACCTGCCAGGGGCGCGCACCCTCGTCGGCGATCATGTGCGCGATGCGATAGGTGAGCACGCGCGTCTTGCCCGAGCCGGCGCCGGCGAGCACGAGCAGCGGGCCCGTCGTGCATTCGGCTGCCTCACGCTGGGCGGGATTGAGGCTGTCAAGGTCAACGGAGGGCGCCGACGTCATCGTCGGCGCACCGGACGAGCGCTGCGCTGGGTTCATGGAGCATCCAAGTTCTTCTCGCGAGGTCTTCTTCCCTACGAGTGTAGCCGCCCATCCGGACCAAAATCCGGCTGGCCGAGAAACCACATGCCCCGCGCGGCGCTCACGCGAAGCGCTCCGCGAACGAGAGAACGTGCGTGAAATAGGCCTCAGGATCAGCAATGGCCCCCAGGCAGTGGCCCGCCGATTCGACAACGAGAAGCTCATGGTCTGCGGCAGCCGCAGCGTCGAGCTTGCGTGCCATGTGGGCCGGTACCGTCTGGTCACGGGCATCCTGGATAAGAAGGACCGGGACGCGCGCATGGGCAATCGCGTCCACCGGACGGGAGAGGGTCAGGTCGTAGCCGTCCGGCTTGGACTTGAGCAGCAGGCGCTCAACGTCGAGGAAGGGGTGGGGCGAGCTGCGCCGCACGGTGCCCGGGTTCGTGTGAGTCCGAGTAAACCTGTTGAGCGCAAGGTTCCACCAGTCTGCATAGGAGGCCTCCGAGACGCAGGCGACGACCTGGGGTGCAAGGTCCTCCTCGGCCGAGGCCATGAGGACGGCGGCGGCCCCCATGGACTGTCCCATGAGCACCACCCGTGCGTCCGAGCCCGCGCGCCGCACGACCCACTGGCTCCAGGCCACCAGGTCGCGACGGTCGAGCCATCCGGTGCCCACCCAGGCACCGCCGGAGGAGCCATGGGCGCGAAGCTCAACGAAGAGCAGGTTGAAGCCCTTCTCGGCAAAGCTGCGGGCAAAGGTCATGCCCGCGCGCCAGGTGCCGTCGAGACCATGCGCGAAGACGAGCCAGCGCGCGGAGCCGGGGGCGCAGGCGAGGGCGTGGCCCACCAGGCGGGTCCTGTCATCCGAGGTGGCCTCGACCGTCTCGAAGGCGACGTCGTCAGGCAGGGCTTCGAGCCAGGAGCGCGTGGAGGCGGCCTCGCGAGTGCGCGCCTCCTCGAGCTTGGCGAGCTCAGGTCCTAGGAGCGACCCGGACAGGGAGCGCACGAGCTCGTCGCCCGTGTCACCAAGGAGGTCGCCAAGCTCGTCAGCGCCGTCTGGGACGGGGCGTGGGCCAAGGTCCCGGGTGAGCTGCGCGTTGGCCGCGACCACGGTCAGAACGGATGGCAGGACGCCGACCAGAAGAAAGCCCACGCCCAGAAGCGGCTGGGCGTAGAGGAAGAAGGCCGCGCTCGCGCCAACCATGAGCAGCGTGAATGCCACGAGCGTGGCGATTGGCCGCCACGAGGCCGCCTTGAGCTCCGGGTCGGCGGGGCGCATCATGTCCTCGTACAGGCGCGAGCTCTTGGGTCCGCGGGGCTTCTTGGTCTTGGGCCACGCCATGGCACGTCCTCTCGTCGGATCACGTCTGACTCACTATACCGTCTCTCGTGGCGATTACGGAGACAGGAGGGGGCCTCGTCAGCGCCTAGCGCCTGCTGTGCTTGCCGGCGTGTCTGCCGCCGCGCCGCTCAGATGACGTCGGTGGCCTGAGGCGCTGGCCGCCCACGCCCGGTGCCACGCTCCGCCGCTCGCCGACCGCGATCTGGTAGGGCGAGCGGTGACGTCTGATGCGGGAGCTGGCGATCCCGATCGCCAGCATCACGGTCACGAACACGAACACAGCGAGCACCAGGTGAATCGGGTCCGAGAGCCAGTCGATCACGAAGTCCACGACCGAGAGCCTCATGTCATATGCAGCGGACGCCCCCGTGGTCCCGAGCACGCGGTCTCCCAGAAGCACCGTCGCCTCCCCGAGCTCCTGACCCGCCTCGACCGGCGCGCGCAGGGGCTCGTCCCATGAGGGCTGGACCGTGAGGTCGGCCAGGGTGGTTCCCTTGGGCACGGTGGCCAGGACGGATCCAGTGGACACGGCGTCGACGGCGTCTCCGTCGCGCGAAAGCCTGACGTCAGCGGAGGTGAGAGCGTCTCCCCCGCTCACCACGTTGCCGGTCGTCCAGGCGCCGAAGCCCCACTCGAACATCGTGCGCATGTCGTAGAAGTTCTGCGTCACACCGCTCGCATCGGCCACGGACGAGGCATCCATCACGACGCCCACGAGGCGCATCTCGTCGCTTTGGGCAGACGCGACCAGGCACTTGCCTGCCTCGAGGGTGTAGCCGGTCTTTGCGGCCACCACCAGGCCCCCCATGTACACGGGGCTTGACGGGTCAGCGAGCAGGTCGGTTGTCTCGAGCGTCCGCGCGCTGTTCTCGTTGGTGGCGGGGAGGTCCCAGGTGCCGCTGCCGGCTATCTCCACGAACGCGTCGTGCGTGAGGGCGGCCTCGAAGATGAGCGCGAGGTCGTGGGCCGTGGTGTAGTGGTCGTCGTCGTGCAGGCCGCAGGGGTTGGCAAAGTGGGTGCCCGTGCACCCCAGCTCGGCGGCGCGCGCGTTCATGAGGTCGACGAATGTCTGCCAGTCCCCCGAGACGTGGCGCGCGAGCGCGTAAGCGGCCTCGTTTCCCGAGGGTAGAAGCAGACAGGCGAGAAGGTCGCGCACCGTGAGCGTCTCGCCGACCTTGAGGCCGGCCGTGGAGCTGTCTGAGGTGAGCTCGTCGAAGTCGGCCTGCTCCATGGTGAGCGTGTCGTCCAGGCTGGCGTTCTCCAGGACGAGCAGCGCGGTCATGACCTTGGTGGTGGAAGCGGGATAGTGCGTCTCGTCGGCGTTTTTGGAGAGCAGCACCGTACCCGTGTCGCGATCGATGAGAAACGCGGCGGGAGAACTCACCGTGGGCTCCTCGTCGGCCGACCAGGTAGCATCGACGTCGTCGTCGGCACGGGCGAGGCTTGGGAGCGCACAGGTGCCCAAAACGCAGAGCGCGCAGGCCAGCGTCAGGACCAGGGCGCGCAGACGCCCCCTCATCAGGTACTTCTCCATCCCCGCCCCCTAGCGCAGCCCGAACCAGATGATGACGGACACGCCCAGGACGATGCGGTACCAGCCGAACGGCTTGAAGTCGTGCTTGCGCACGAAGCCCATGAGAAAGCGAATGGCCGCAAGCGAGACCGCGAAGGCGACCACGCAGCCCGTGAGCAGAATCGCCGCCTCCATGCCCGTGAAGCCGTTGCCGGCCAGGAGGTACTTGCCCAGGCGCAGGGCGCTGGCGCCAAACATGACCGGGATGGCCAGGAAGAACGTGAACTCGGCGACCGCCGTGCGCGAACAGCCCAGGATGAGGCCACCGATAATCGTGGAGCCGGAGCGAGAGGTGCCCGGCACGATCGAGAGCACCTGGAACGCCCCGATGCCGAGGGCCGTCTTCCAGTCGATATCGTCGACCGTCTGGATGCGCGCCTGGGCGTCGGCGAGCTCGGAGGACGTGGGGGACGTGTCGCCAGACGGCGCGGCAAAATGCCTGCCCGCCTTCCGGGACGCGGGCGCGGCGCCATGCGACCCCCCATCCGCCACACGTCGCTCGCGCAGGGTCTCGATCACGATGAACGCGACGCCGTAGACGATGAGCGCCGCCGCGATGACGAACGGGCCGCCCAGGTGCTTCTCCATCCAGTCATCGAGGGGAATGCCAATAAGGGCGGCTGGCAGGCAGGCCACGATGGTCTTGGCCCACAGCGTCCAGGTGGAGCGGCGCTCGGGAGCGCTCTTGCGCCTCGAGAATGGGTTGAGCTTGCCGAAGAAGATCACGCACACAGCCAGGATCGCGCCCAGCTGGATGACGACGAGAAACATGTTCCAGAAGTCATCCGAGACGCTCATGGTCAGAAACTGATTGAGTAGCAGCATGTGGCCGGTCGACGAGATGGGAATCCACTCGGTGACGCCCTCCACGATGCCGAACACGGCTGCCTTGACAAGCTCGATAAAGTTCAACGCTACCTCCCACGCACCTAGCAAACCGTCCCATCATCGCCGCTTCGCGCATGCCCTTCACCTGCAAGGAGCCGCCGCCACCGAAAAACTATGCCGTCTGTCGAGAAGAGGGGCCCGCTCGCCGGATTTAGGGCATAAGCAGAGCAAGCCGCAGGAAAGCCCCGCGGAGGACGAAGGGAGCCCTCATGGCTGACCATGTCACCCAAACCTATCAGGACCTCGGCTACGACAGGATCTTTGTCTCCCTGGACGGCTCGGACGAGCAGAACCGCATACTCGACCGTGCCGTTCTCATGGCTGCCAACGACAACTCCGAGCTCTACATCGGCCACGTCATCGACTCCACGGCACTCGAGGCCGCGGGGACCTTCCCCGTCGACGTCATCCCTGCCCTGGAGAAGAGCTTCCGCGAGTCAATCGCGGGCAGGGTCAAGGCAGCTGAGGCCACCCCCGAAATCAAGAAGGTCGAGGTGCTCGTGCGCGCCGGGCGCATCCGCGAGACCCTCAAGGACGAGATGCTCGACGTCATCGAGCCGGATCTGGTGATTTGCGGGGCGCGCGGCCTTTCCTCCATCAAGTACGCAATTCTCGGCTCTATCTCCACCTTCCTCACGCGTAACACAACCTGCGACACGCTCGTCATCAAGTAGGGTCCTGAACAGTACATCTTCTCGCGGCACCTCCCCCCTTTCTGAGCGGGGGGAGGTGCTTGCAGTCGTGAAGGAACCGTGAGCAGGCTCCGCACGCAGTAGAATCCGGTAGCTTGCACGATTGCACGCCCGCCTGACGGGACCCAGATCGCGGAGGTTGTCGATACCCGTGTGTGACACATCAGGTCAACGATCGTTCAGAGCTGCGCTGGCCGCGCTCTCGGTGTTTCTCACCGCCACCTGCGCCCTTCTCACCTTGCCTCGCACCGCTCGGGCTGACGACCTCGCCGAGCTGCAGAGCGCTCAGGAGCAGGTACAGGCGAGCAATCAGGCCTACGATGACGCCAGCTCCCACGTCGAGGAGCTCGAGGACCAGATAGACGCCAACCAGGAGCGTGTCGCCCAGATTGAGGAGCAGCTCCCGGCTCAGCGCGAGCGCGCCGCTGACTCCATGCGCGTCCTCTACAAGATGCAGCAGGGCTCCGGCGGGCTTATCGACCTCCTCCTATCGTCGGACAGCTTCTACGAGCTCGTGAGCACCGTCCAGTATCTCGACGCCATTCAGTCCTACAACACCGATGCCATCGAGCAGCTCACGGCCCTGTGCGACGAGCTCAAGCAGACGCAGAGCGATCTTCAGACCCAGATGCAGCAGGCCGAGACGGAGCGCCAGAACGCCTCCGACGCCCTCGCCCAGGCCCAGGCCGCGCGCGACCAGCTCCAGGAGCAGATTGACGCCCAGGCGGCCGCCGAGGCGGCTGAACGCCAGGCAGCCGTCGAGGCGGCCCAGGCCGCAGCCGCCTCAGATGCCACCTTCACCACCGAGTCGGGCACGGACGCCCAGGTCGTCGCACCCACCGAGAACGATCCCGACCCCGTCGACTACGGCGCGGATTGGGGCGCGCGCATCGACGCCTATCTCGCGGGGTCCCCTCTCGCGGGGCACGGCAGCACATTTGCCGAGGCCGCCGAGGCCTATGGGGTCGACCCGCGCTTCTCGCCCGCCATCTCGGCGGTCGAGAGCAGCAAGGGCCTCTACTGCTTCAAGCCCTACAACGCCTGGGGCTGGGGCAGCACGGGCTGGAGCAGCTGGGACGAGGCCATTTGGGCGCACGTCAGCGGCCTGGCCTCCGGCTACGGCGGCCAGCTCACCCTTGCGGCGGCCCAGAAGTACTGCCCTCCCAGCGCCAACCAGTGGTATTCCTCCGTGCTCGCCAACATGGAGATGATCTAGGGAAGGCGTAGGCCCCTTGTGACTCACGGGTCTCGTGATTCGCCGAGGTTGCCTCACCGCCTGCCCTCACGCCGTGAGATAGACCATCGCGATGATGAGCGCGAAGCCCGCGATGTCGGCGGCCCCGAAGGACGTCTGCAGCCAGACGACCGTGGCGACGGTGGCCGTGACCGGCTCGATCGTGCCCAGAAGGCTCGCGCGCATGGAACCAGCGTCCTTCACGCCCTGCAGGTACAGGGCGTACGCGCCAAAGGTTCCCAGCACGACGCAGAGCACGAGCACGACGACGGCCGCGGCGTCGAGCGCCGGCATGTGCTCCCAGGGTCGATAGGCGACCGTGAGCATGATGCCCGAGCAGAGAAACGCCAGTCCGTTAACCGTGAAGTTGCCCCAGCGAGCCATGGGCCTGGCCGGCAGGATGGAGAGGCAGGCTGCGGCCCCGGCGCACAGAAGTCCCCAGGCGAGCCCCTCGGCAGGCAGGCTCAGCTGCCCGGGATTGCCCCCCGTCGCCACCAGGAAGGTGCCCACGAGCGCGAGCGCGATGCCCAGGATCTCGCGACGCCGCGGATGGCGGCGCATCTTGAGGCAGACGTAGGCCAGCACGAGCACCATGCCCAGGCTCTGCATGATGGTGGCCGTGGCCGAGTTGGTCCAGTGAATCGCCTCGAGGTAGGCCACCTGGGAGAACAGGATCGCCCCCACGCTCACGCCCAGTATGGCGAGAAGGTCGCGTGGGCTGCCCCACACACCCCTGAGCTGCGCGCGCCCGCGCTGCGTGAGCGCCGCGGCGGCGAGAAAGAGCCAGCAGGCCGTGAGCTGGCGTAGGCACGCGAGCCAGAGCGGGTCGATGGCATAGGTGTCCATGAGCCACTTGGACACCGTCCCGTTGAGGCCCCAGAGGGTCCCTCCCACGAGCGTGGCCGCGATCCCGCGCCTCACGCGACGGCGCCGCTCGTCGTCACCCTCACCTCTTCGGGCCTCGGCGAGGTCCTCGGCCCTCCCGGCCCCTCTGGTCTCGCTGTCTGCCACGCGCGTCCCCTCTCGTCCGTCCTGTGCCCAGATAGACTAGCACCGTCGCAGGTAGGGTATGCTGACCCAGATGAAACTCAACTCCCGGAGGCACCCATGGACCACGCAAAGCAGCGCTTTGACACCCTTGACCCCGCACTCGCCGCAGGCACCGCCCACGCCGGCTTCACCGTCACCCGGGCGGTGCCCCTCCCCGAGATCTCGGGCTCGGCCTACGTCATGCGCCACGACGCCACCGGCGCGCGTGCCCTCTGGCTCGCCTGTGCAGACCCCAACAAGTCCTTCTCCATCTCCTTCAAGACCCCTCCGACCGACGACACGGGGGTCTTCCACATCCTCGAGCACTCCGTCCTGTGCGGGTCCGCGCGCTACCCCGTCAAGGAGCCCTTCGTCAACCTGCTCAAGACGAGCATGCAGACCTTCTTGAACGCCATGACCTTCCCCGACAAGACCATGTACCCGGTGGCCTCCACCAACACGGCCGACCTGGAGAACCTCATGGGCGTCTACCTGGACGCGGTTCTGCACCCGGCCATCTACGAGCGCCCCCGCATCTTCGAGCAGGAGGGCTGGCACCTCGAGGTCACGGGCGAGGGGGATGACGCGTCGCTCTCCTACAACGGCGTGGTCTTCAACGAGATGAAAGGCGCGCTCTCCGATCCCGACGACGTCCTCTACCAGGCCCTCTCGGCAGCCCTGTTCCCGGACACGGCATACGCCCACGAGTCGGGCGGCAACCCCCGCAAGATCCCCACCCTCACCTACAAGGAGTTCCTGAACAACCATGCGCGCCACTACACCCTGGCCAACAGCTACACGGTTCTCTATGGCGACCTTGACATAGACCGCGAGCTGGCCTTCATTGACAAGCGCTTCCACACGGCACAGGCGCGCGACGCCGGCGCGCCCAACGAGCTCGAGCTCCAGGCCCCGGTGCGCCCCACACGGCGCGAGGTCCGCATGGCGACCGCTCCCACGAACTCGTCGATCGGCCTGTCCTACGTGCTGGGAACCGCCGCCGACCGCACGCGCGTGCTCGCCGTCGACGTGCTGCTCGATGCCCTCTGCGGCTCCAACGAGGCCCCGCTCAAGAGGCGCGTCCTCGACGCCGACCTCGCCGACGACTTCAGCGCGATGCTCATCGACGGGGTGCTGCAGCCCCAGGCCATGTTCGTGCTCAAGGGCCTGCACGAGGGAGCCACCGAGCGGTTCCGCGCCCTCGTGGAGGACGTCTGCTGCGAGCTCGCCCGCGACGGCATCGACCGCGAGCGGCTCGAGGCGGCCCTGGCCCAGGCCGAGTTCACCTTGCGCGAGGGAGACTGGGGCGGCTACCCCGACGGCGTGGCCCTCTCCATGCAGGCGATGTCGGGCTGGCTCTACGACGACGAGCGACCGCTGGACTACCTGCGCTACGAGGATGCCCTCGCCGAGCTCAAGGCCGGCCTCGACGCCGGGTACTTCGAACGCCTGCTCCAGGGGCTCATCTGCGAGAGCGCGCACGCGGCCGAGGTGGAGCTCGTGCCCGTGGAGGGCGGAGACGCCGCCGACGAGACCCTGGAGCTCGCGCAGACGCGGGCCCAGATGAGCGAGGAGGACCTGGCAGCCGTCACGCGCGAGGTCGAGGCGCTTCGCCACGAGCAGGAGGCACCGGACACGCCCGAGGGGCTGGCCAGCCTGCCGAGCCTCACGGTGGACGACGTGGAGGCCCCCGCCGCCGAACCCGAGCCGCGCGACACCCAGGCCCCTCTGCCCTGCATCGCCCACGAGCTCGACACGCACGGAATCGACTACGTCTATCACTACTTCGACCTGCGTCGGCTCTCCTTCGAGGAACTGCCGTACGTCGGCGTGCTCACCGACCTTCTCGGCCGGCTCGACACGGCTCGCCACTCGGCCTCCGAGCTCGACACCCTCATCGGGAAGAACCTCGGTGGGCTCGACTTCTTCACCGAGACCTACACGCGCGACGACGACCTGGGCTTTGCCGATCCCGTCCTGGTCGTGGGCGCGAGCTCCCTGCGCGCCAACGTCGACATACTGGCCACGCTACCGCGCGAGGTCTGGGCGGAGACGCTCTTCTCCGACGCGGCGCGCATGAGAGACGCCCTCACGCAGCGCAAGATCGCCCTCGAGCAGTACTTCGTGGGCTCGGGGCACGCGGCCGCGTTGGCCCGCACCAGCACGTACTTCTCGGCGGCCTCTGGGGCGGCGAGCCAGATGGCGGGGCTCGACTACTACCTCTTCTTGAAGGGGCTCCTCGCCGACTGGGACGCGCGGGCGCAGGGGCTCGAGGCGCGCCTCTCCGCCCTCGCCGGGCACATCTTCACAGCCGACGAGGTCACGGTGAGCTTCACTGGGAACGCGGCCGAGCGGGAGCGTTTCTGGGAGGCGGGCGGCCCGCTGGGGCTGACCCCCGCGGGTGACGTCGCCCACCGGCTCGCGATTCCCGCGCCGGCTCCGCGCAACGAGGCGTTCGTGATTCCCTCCAACGTGAGCTACGTCGCCCGCGCGGCCGCGCCGTCTTCCGCCGACGCCGGAACGCTCGGGGCCTGGCAGGTCGCCACGCGGGCGCTGTCCTACGACTACCTGTGGAACGAGGTGCGCGTCAAGGGCGGCGCCTACGGCGTGGGCTTCAAGCGCACCACCGAGGGTCTGCGCCAGTTCTGGTCCTTCCGCGACCCCGCCGTCGACGCCACGCTCGGGCGCTACGACGGCGCAGCGGGATGGCTCGCCGGGTGGCGGCCCGACTCCGCAGAGCTCGACGGCTACGTCGTCTCCGCCGTTGCCGCCCACGACGCCCCCGTGAAGCCCCGGCAGCTGGCCCGACGCCAGGACATGGTGCGCTTTGGCGGCCGGCCGGCCGGATGGCGCGACCTCGTCCGCGCCCAGGAGCTCGCCTGCACGGTCGATGATGTGCGCGCCCTTGCGCCCGCGCTCGCCGACGACACTTGCGCCCGCGGCATCTGCGTCTTCGGCGGGCGCGAGGCCATCGAGGCCTCGGGCGTCGCCTTTGACTCCGTCACCGAACTCGTCGGCGCGTAGGGGCGGCGAGAGGCCCACAGCCTACACGCACCGGATGCCTCCATGAGGAAATGACCGGACGGCTAGATTGCCGACCATGCCCGAACGCCCGATTCGGGGCCAAAATCCACTTGAATCGGGCGTTCGGGCATGGTCGGCAAAGTATGCCTAGACGAGAAGCTCTCCCACGGAGAGCTTGGGGACGTGGTGCGACCCGTCGGTCTCGCGCCAATAGGCCAGGCCGTGCTCCCCTGACGCGCCCACGTCCTCGAGCACCACGTGCTCGACGGGTACGCCCACGGCCAAGACGAGAACCGGCGTAAGGTCGTCCGGCAAGGCGAGGTCAGCCGCCAGGGCCGCGTCGAAGTTCCTGAGCATGCAGCAGCCCAGTCCCCGTGCGCGGGCGGCGAGGGCCATGGTCTGCGCGGCTATCCCTGTGTCCATGAGGCGAATCGGGTTTGTCGCCAGCTTCTTGGGCAGGCAGATGACCACGTAGCCGCCGGGGCGCTCCCCGGCCGTGGGCCCGTCCCAGTCCTTGAGCAGAGCCGCCCAGCCCAGGTGCGAGAAGGTCGTCGCGCACGCCGGGGCGCCCGCGACCAGTCTGAACCGCAGGACCTGTTTGTTGTTGCCCGAGGGTGCCAGACGCGCCGCCGCCACGAGCGAGCGCAGCGCGTCCTCTTCCACCAGGCTGCCGTCGTAGCGCCGAAAGCTCCTCGACGACGCCGCCAGACCCTCGAACTCCTGACCGTCCATGATCGCTCCTTTCCGGGACGCCCGTCCGGCGTCCCTAGATTCCCGCCGCGCCGATGGCCGCCACGACCTGACGCAAATCCTCCGGAGGCAGGACCAGCGCCATGCGCACGTAGCCCTCGCCCGCGGGCCCAAAGCTCGCTCCCGGTGTCACGATCACGCCCGCCCCCTCCATGAGCTCGGCCGCAAAGGCCACAGAGTCCTCGCGCCCACCCGGCAGGCGCGCCCAGACGAACATCGAGCCGTGCGCGTTGGGGCGCTCCCAGCCCAAAGACGCAAGGCCGTCGCACAGGGCGTCGCGACGCTCCTGGTAGGCGAGCCTCTGCGCCTCCACCGGCTCGAGCGGGCCGGTGAGGGCCGCGACCGCGGCGGCCTGCTCGGGATGGAACATGCCAAAGTCGACCTGCCCGCGCAGCTTTTTCGCGGCGGCCACCACGTCGGGGCGACCCACCAGAAAGGAGAGGCGCGCCCCGGTCACGTTGAAGGACTTGGAGAGCGAGAGGAACTCGACGCCCACCTCGAGCGCCCCGGGATAAGCCAGAAAGGACCCGGCCGCGGGCCCGTCGAAGACGATGTCCGAGTACGCGTTGTCATGGATCACCACGAGGTCGTGCGCACGGGCGAAGGCGATGAGCTCCTCGTAGACCTCGGGCGTCCCGACCGAGCCCACGGGGTTCGCCGGCAGGGAGACGATCAGGTACCTCGCGGCGTCGGCCACGTCGTCGGGAATCTCGGAGAAGCACGGGAGGAAGCCGTGCGCGGCGGTGAGCGGGTAGTAGTGCGGGCGGGCGCCCGCGAGCATGGTCGCGTTGCGAAAGACGGGGTAGCACGGGTCGGGGACCAGAGCCACGTCGCCCGGGTCGCACAGCGCCGCGCAGACGTAGCCCAGGCCCTCCTGCGTGCCCCGGCAGCTCGCCACCATGTCCGGCGTGATGCCCCCCACGCCAAAGCGCCGCTCGTAGTACGCGCAGACGGCACCGGTGAGCTCGTCGGTGTCGCGCAGCGCGTACCTCCAGCTGGCGGGGTCCGAGGCGCTTCTCACCAGGGCGTCGATCACGTGCTGGGGCGGGGCGAAGTCGGGAGTCCCCACCGAGAGGTCCCACACACGCCGCCCCCGCGCCTCGAGCTCGCGCCGGCGCACGTTGAGCGCCGCGAACACCTCGTCCTCGAACGCGTCCAGACGCCTCGACAGCTCCATGCCCGTTCCCCCTCGCCTCGTCCCCGACGCCCTCACTCTATCCCAACCGGGCCTTCACGCATGCACGGTGGGCCCCCAAAGGATGGCAAAAGAGCTTATCCAAGGCGCATTCGGCTACCTGCGCCAAGGGGGCTTATCAACAGCGCCTTTCAACTTTGTACATGTTATCAACAACATATTGTGCTAGTTCTCGGATAGGACCACCACAAGTTGTGTCATAGTAGAGAAAAGCAGATAGAGGCACGGTAAAGGGGCTCGCTATGAAAATCATAAAGCGCAACGGTTCCGAGGTCACGTTCGACGTCATCAAGATCGAGAACGCCATCCGCGCGGCCAACCTCGAGGTGCCCGCTGCCGAGCGCCTCACCGATCGCGAGATCAAGTTCTCCTCTCTCAACGTCACCGACGAGTGCCTCGAGGCCGGTCACACGGTCACGGTCGAGGAGGTCCAGGACCTCGTCGAGGACCAGCTCATGGCCCTCGACCACTTTGAGGTGGCCCGTCGCTACATCATCTATCGCTACCTGCAGGGCCAGAAGCGCCAGAAGAACACCACCGACGACAAGATTCTCTCGCTGATCGAGTGCAACAACGAGGAGGTCAAGCAGGAGAACTCCAACAAGAACCCCACCGTCGTCTCGGTCCAGCGCGACTACATGGCCGGCGAGGTCTCCAAGGACCTCGCCATGCGCAAGCTGCTGCCCGCCGAGGTCGTCGACGCCCACAACGAGGGCATCATCCACTTCCACGACTCCGACTACTTCGCGCAGCACATGCACAACTGCGACCTCATCAACCTCGAGGACATGCTCCAGAACGGCACCGTCATCTCAGGCACGCTCATCGAGCGCCCGCACAGCTTCTCGACGGCCTGCAACATCGCCACGCAGATCATCGCGCAGGTGGCCTCCTGCCAGTACGGCGGCCAGTCCATCTCGCTCACCCACCTCGCACCGTTCGTGGACGTCTCCCGCAAGAAGATCCGTCGCCAGGTCGCGGCCGAGATGGAGGCCATCGACGCCCACCCCGGCGAGGAGAAGCTCAACCAGATCGTTGAGAAGCGCCTGCGCGAGGAGGTCTCGCGTGGCGTCCAGACCATTCAGTACCAGGTCGTCACCCTCATGACCACCAACGGCCAGGCGCCCTTCATCACCGTCTTCATGTACCTCAACGAGGCCAACAACGAGCAGGAGAAGGCGGATCTGGCCCTGTGCATCGAGGAGATGCTGCGTCAGCGCTATCAGGGCGTCAAGAACGAGGAGGGCGTCTGGATCACGCCGGCCTTCCCCAAGCTCATCTACGTCCTCGAGCCGGACAACGTGGCCGAGGGCACGCCGTACTTCTACCTCACCAAGCTCGCGGCCAAGTGCACCGCCCGCCGCATGGTGCCCGACTACATCTCCGAGAAGAAGATGCACGAGTACAAGCTCTCCAAGGGCGAGGTCGAGGGTGAGGGCGACGTCTACACCTGCATGGGCTGCCGCTCCTTCCTCACGCCCGACCGCTCGGGCAACGGCTACGACAACGTGGCCAAGGCCGGCAACTACGAGCCGGGCAAGCCCAAGTACTACGGACGCTTCAACCAGGGCGTCGTGACCATCAACCTGCCCGACGTGGCGCTTTCCGCCAAGGGCGACATGGACCGCTTCTGGGAGATCTTCGACGAGCGCTTGGAGCTCTGCCACCGCGCCCTGCGCTGCCGCCACGAGCGTCTGCTCGGCACCCTCTCTGACGCCGCGCCGATTCTGTGGCAGTACGGTGCGCTCGCCCGCCTGGACAAGGGCGAGAGAATCGACAAGCTCCTCTACGGCGGCTACTCCACGATCAGCCTCGGCTACGCGGGCCTCTACGAGTGCGTCAAGGCCATGACCGGCCACAGCCATACCGACCACGAGGCTACGCCGTTCGCGCTGTCCGTCATGCAGCGCATGAACGACAAGTGCAACGAGTGGAAGGCCGCCGAGAACATCGACTACTCGCTCTACGGCACCCCGCTCGAGTCCACGACCTACAAGTTCGCAAAGTGCCTCCAGCGCCGCTTCGGCATCATCGAGGGCATCACGGACAAGGGCTACATCACCAACAGCTATCACGTCCATGTGAGCGAGGAGATCGACGCCTTCACCAAGCTGCAGTTCGAGAGCGAGTTCCAGCGCCTCTCCCCCGGCGGGGCCATCTCCTACGTGGAGGTCCCCAACATGCAGGACAACCTCGAGGCCGTCATCTCCGTCATGCAGTACATCTATGACCACATCATGTACGCCGAGCTCAACACCAAGAGCGACTACTGCCAGGAGTGCGGCTACGACGGTGAGATCAAAATTGTGGAGGACGACGGCAAGCTCGTCTGGGAGTGCCCCAACTGCGGCAACCGCGACCAGTCCAAGATGAACGTGGCCCGTCGCACCTGCGGCTACATAGGCACTCAGTTCTGGAACCAGGGGCGCACGGAGGAGATCAAGGACCGCGTGCTGCACCTGTAAACTCCTGGGACCCGACCGAACGGGCCCAGCGCTCAGACAGTTTGCTACGCAAAAACTCGCGGTGGGCCCGTTCGGTCGGGTCTGCCGCGAGACTCTTCTGTACAGCACGGGGCGTTGATCTCCTCCGTGCGCCCCGCTCCAGGCTTCGTCAAGGTTTTTTAAGGACATGAGATGAACTACGCGAATATCAAATATTGTGATATTGCCAACGGGGTGGGCGTGAGGACGACGCTGTTCGTGTCGGGATGCCGACTGCACTGCCCGTTCTGCTTCAACGAGGAGGCGTGGGACTTCTCGGCGGGAAAACCGTTCACGGATGAGGTCGAGGAGAAGATCATGGCGTCGCTCGAGCCGGCGTACGTGAGCGGGCTCTCGGTCCTGGGCGGCGAGCCCATGGAGCCCGAGAACCAGGAGGGCCTCGTGGGCTTTCTCGAGCGGGTGCGCGACCGGTTTGGGTCCACGAAGTCCATCTGGCTCTACTCGGGGCACACCTTCGAGCAGCTCGCGCCCGGCGGCGCGTGGAACCTCGGGGACGTGACCGACCGCATCCTCGACACGCTCGACGTGCTCGTGGACGGCCCCTTCATGCAGGAGAACTACGACATCTCCCTGCGCTTTCGCGGCTCATCCAACCAGCGTCTCATCGACGTGCCCGCCACGCTCGAGGCCCCCGACGACGAGGTCGTCTGGTGGCAGGACGATCCGGTCTTCTCCACGCACGCGATGGACTAGGAGCGGGCAGGCAACGACCACTTTTGGCTCGCTTGCCCCGCGCGCGTCAAGAGGCTAGGATGGGGCCAAAGCCGGGGCGACCAGAGGAGGTGCCTTCCCCATGAGTGACGGCGACAGTCACAACTTATCGATTCATCAGTCCGAGGGGGAGGCGCCCGTCGCACGGGAGAGCGAGCGCCGCTGCGCCTAGCTTGTAGCATGCGCACCCCCGAGGGCTGCCCCATGGGTAGCCCTTTTTGTTCTCCCGGGAATGCGAGGTGGCGCAATGCTTCTGACCACCCTCCTCTCGCGCACCCCAACGCGCGCGAGCAAGAACCAGAGCCAGCGCACGACCGTCTCCGGGCGCTCATGGCTGCAGCACGTGGCCGAGCTCTCCGGTGCCGAGGTCCTCGACGAGCTCGGGGCCCACCCGCGCGGGCTCGCCGCCGACGAGGTCGACGCCATGCGCTCCTTCTGGGGCGAGAACCGCATGGCCCACACCGAGCGTCCGGCGCTGCCCCGTCGCGTGCTCGGTGCCTTTGCCGACCCCTTCACCTACATCCTCGTCGTCATCGCCATCGTGTCCGTGCTCACGGACTGGGCCTTCGCCGAGGCGTCCCAGCGCAGCCTCACCACGCCCGCGATCATCGGCCTCATGGTGCTCATCTCGGGCGTTCTGCGCTTCGTCCAGAACGAGCGCAGCGGCAACGCCGCCGCCGCCCTGGCCGAGATGATCGAGACCACCTGCAACGTCGAGCGCGAGGGCGCCGGCCGCGCCGAGGTCCCCCTCGACGAGATCGTGGTCGGAGACGTCGTGCACCTCTGCTCCGGCGACATCGTCCCCGCCGACCTGCGCATCCTCACGGCACGCGACCTCTTTGTGAGCCAGTCGTCGCTCACGGGGGAGTCCGCGCCGGTCGAGAAGCGCGCGGCGGCCACCGAAGGCGATGCCGCCGACGCGACCGTGACCGACCTCGAGAGCCTCGTGTTTCTCGGCAGCACGGTGATCTCGGGAACCGCCACCGGGGTCGTGGTGGCCACCGGCGAGCGCACCCTGTTCGGCGAGGCCGCCGGCTCCCTCGGCCCCATGGCCACCGCGCGCCAGACCTCGTCGGATGCGGGCATCGCCGCCACGAGCCGCCTGCTCGTGGGGCTCATGGTCGTCATGGTACCCGCGGTGTTCCTGATCTCGGGCCTCACCAAGGGCGACTGGCTCGCCGCGCTGCTCTTCTCGTTGGCCGTGGCCGTGGGCCTCACGCCCGAGATGCTGCCGATGCTCGTGACCGTCTGCCTGGGCAAGGGTGCCGTCGACCTCTCCGGGGACCGGGTCATCGTCAAGCGCCTCGACGCGATCTCGGACTTGGGGGCCATGGACGTGCTCTGCTGCGACAAGACCGGAACCCTGACCGAGGACCGCGTCATCTTGGAGCGCCACCTCGACGTGCGGGGCAACAGGGACGTGCGCGTGCTGCGCGCCGCCTTTCTCAACAGCTTCTTCGAGACCGGCGTCAAGAACCTCATCGACTCCGCCATCATCCGCCGTGCGCTCGAGGAGGACGAGGACGCCGAGGAGCTCTGCGGGCGTTACACCCTTGTCGACGAGCTCCCCTTCGACTTCGAGCGCCGGCGTCTGAGCGTCGTGGTGGGAGACGAGGCGGGCCGCACCCGCATGATCTGCAAGGGGGCCATCGAGGAGATTCTCTCCGTCTGCAGCCAGGTCGAGCTCGACGCAATCCGCGAGCCGCTCACGCCCGAGCTCGAGCGCACGGTCATGGCGCGCGCCGCGGGCCTCTCCGAGCGGGGCATGCGCGTGCTGGGCGTCGCCCTCAAGGACGACCCGGCCGGGGCCGACCGGCTCACCACCGCCGACGAGAAGGACATGGTCCTCGTGGGCTACCTCGCGTTTCTGGACCCGCCCAAGGAGACGGCGGCGAAGGCGGTCAGGGCGCTGGCCGAGCACGGGGTGTCGACGAAGGTCCTGACCGGGGACTCTTCGCGCGTGGCCGTCTACGTGTGCGAGACCATAGGCATCCCCGTTGAGGGCGTGCTCACGGGCTCCGAGGTCGAGGCCATGGACGACGCCGAGCTCACCAGCCGCGTGGAGCGGACCTCGGTCTTTGCCAAGCTGGCACCGGCGAGCAAGGCGCGCGTCGTGAGCACCCTGCGCGACCTCGGGCACGTCGTGGGCTTCATGGGTGACGGCGTGAACGACGCGGCCGCGATGGGAGCCTCCGACTGCGGCGTCTCCGTGGACTCCGCCGTCGACGTGGCTCGCGAGGCCGCCGACGTCATCTTGCTCGAGAAGGACCTCATGGTTCTCGAGCGTGGCATCGTCTGCGGGCGCCGCACGCTGGCCAACATGTTCAAGTACGTGAAGATGACCGTGAGCTCCAACTTCGGCAACATCATCTCGGTGATCGTGGCCGCGACCCTGCTGCCGTTTCTGCCCATGGGACCGGTCCAGCTGCTCCTTCTGAACCTCATCTACGACCTCACCTGCACGGCGCTGCCCTGGGACGGCGTCGACGACGAGCTCGTGCGCGGCCCACGCGTGTGGGACAGCTCATCCGTCAAGAGCTTCATGTTCTGGATGGGGCCCGTGAGCTCGCTGTTCGACATCCTCACGTTTGTCGCACTCTTCTTCTGGATCTGCCCTGCGGTGACGGGTGGGACCTGGGGCACCCTCGATGCCACGGGACAGGTCGTCTTCGTGGCCGTGTTCCAGTCCGGCTGGTTCGTCGAGAGCATGTGGTCGCAGACGCTCGCCGTCCACCTCATGCGCACGGCGCGTCGCCCGTTTCTGGACAGCCGCGCCGCGGCGCCGCTCACCGTGCTAGGGCTCGCGGGAATCGCGCTGGCCACCGTGCTGCCGTTCACGCCCGTTGCCGCCGCGCTCGACTTCGCGGCGCTGCCCGCGAGCTACTTTGCGCTGCTCGCCGGGGTCGTCGTGGGCTACGTCTGCGTCCTGGCGCTCGTCAAGCACCTCTACGTCCGCCGCCACGGGGAGTTCCTGTAGGGATGCCGGGGGACGGGATCCGCAACAAGAAGGCGACCAGACGGGCGAGAGGCCCTACGCGTTGAAGACGTGCGTGTCGAGTCGCCTGAACGCCTCCTGCACGCGCGCGAGCGGCAGCGCGAGGTTCACGCGCACGTGACAGGGGCCGTGAAAGGCCCGGCCGTCCTGCCAGTCCACGCCCACGCGCCAGGCCGCATGCTCGAGCCAGTCGATGTCGCGCCCGTGGGCCCGACACCACTCGGTGCAGTCAAGGAACAGCATGTAGGTACCCTGGGGCCTGCTCACGCGCACCCCCTCGAAGTGCTCGGCCACAAAGTCGCAGGCCCAGTCCACGTTGCCCGCGATGACCTGGTTGAGCTCGTCGAGCCACGCGCGCCCCTCGCTGCCGTACGCACCGATAAGGGCGTGCATGGAAAGCACGTTCATCGAGTTGTAGTGCGACTTGGCGGCCTTGGCGCACACGCGGTCGCGCAGGTAGTCGTCGTAGATGACGTGATAGCTGCCTATGAGGCCCGCGAGGTTGAAGGTCTTGCTCGGCGCGTAGAGGGCCACCGTGCGTCGACGGGCGTCCTCGCTCACGCTCTGCGTGGGCGTGTGGCGCACGCCCGGGCGCACGATGTCGGACCAGATCTCGTCCGAGATGACCACGCAGTCGTACTTTCGATAGAGCTCCAGGGCCCGCTCGATCTCCCAGCGCTCCCAGACGCGCCCGCAGGGGTTGTGCGGCGAACAGAACACCGCAACGTGGATGTGATTCTCGGCGAGCCTTCGCTCCATGTCCTCGTAGTCCATGCGCCACGTGCCGTCGGCGTCGAGCACGAGCGGCGAGAGCACGATCTTATAGCCGTTGCCCTCGATGCTGTGCGTGAAGCCGATGTAGGTGGGGCTATGCAGCAGCACGGCATCGCCCGGAGCGGCGAAGGCCGTGAGCGCGGAGATCACCCCGCCGAGCACGCCGTTCTCGTACCCGATGTGCTTGGCCTCGAGGCCATCGACGCCGTTGCGGTCCTGCTGCCAGTCAATGATGGCCTGGTAGTACTCGTCGCGCGGATTGAAGTACCCAAAGGCCGGATGCTGGACTCGCTCGACGATGGCCCGCGTGATCGAGGGGGCCGTGGGAAAGTTCATGTCAGCTATCCACATGGGGATGGGGTCGAAGCCCTCGTCGGGAAGCTCGGGAGCCGAGCCACCGGTGCCGAGCGCATCCAGCGCGATGGCGTCCTTGCCGCGACGCTCCATGATGGAGATAAAGTCATAGGCCACGTGCGCTCCTCTCTGGTCGCCCCTTGGGCGGCTGGTCCGTGTTCCCTTGGCATCATAGCCGACCGTTATGCCCCGAGACGACACTACAATCAAGCGAAACGCAACCTCTCGGCAACCCCTAGACGAAAAGAGGACCATGCACATCGAACATGCCGCACTCTACGTCCGCGACCTCAAGGGCGCACGAGACTTTTTTGTCCGCTACTTCGAGGCAGTCGTGGGCCCGCTCTATCACAATCCGAGGATGGGTTTTCGCTCGTACTTCCTGAGCCTGGACGAGGGTGCCCGCCTCGAGCTCATGTGCAGGCCCGAGCTCGCTGATGGCGAGAAGGATCTGCTACAGGTGGGCTGGGCCCACCTTGCCGTGAGCCTTGGCAGCCCCGACGAGGTGAATCGCCTGACCGCGCATCTAGCCGCCGACGGCTATGAGGTCACAAGCGGCCCGCGCACCACCGGGGACGGATACTACGAGAGCTGCGTTCTGGGCCCCGAGGACATCCCAATCGAGCTCACGGTCTAACGCAAATCACTCTCTTCGGGTTTGGGTTCGCAGACGAGCCGCCCTCTCTCTGGCTTCCTCTAAAAATGCAGGTCAGCGACGCACTGAAAAAGTTACAAACCCCACAAATGAAAAAAGTGAACCCAAACCCATTTCGGGGTTTGGGTCCGCTTTCTGGTCGCTCTGCGAGAGGCCGTGATCTCAACCTGTGCTTTTCTCGGGAGCGCACCCCGATTCGTCTCCACGAGGAACCCAAACCCGAAAGGGCCTAGCCGAGGGCCTCCACGATCTTGTCGCCCATTGCGGAGGTGCCCAGGACGCGGTCGGCGGCAGTGAGCTCGTCGGCGATGTCGACCGTGCGCCAGCCCTCGTCGAGCACGCGCGTCACCGCGGCCGAGAGCTCGTCGGCGGCCTCGTCCATGCCAAGGCTGTAGCGCAGCATGAGCTCGACCGAGAGGACCTGCGCGATCGGGTTGGCGATTCCCCGACCCGCGATGTCGGGGGCAGACCCGTGGCTGGGCTCGTAGAGGGCCACACCGTCGCCTAGGCTCGCCGACGCGAGCATGCCGAGCGAGCCCGTAAGCATGCTGGCCTCGTCGGACAGGATGTCGCCGAAGGTGTTCTCGGTCACGAGCACGTCGAACTGGGCCGGGTTGGCCACGAGCTGCATGGACGCGTTGTCCACGTACATGTCCTCGATCGTGACCTCGGGAAACTCCGCGCCCACCGCGTGGGCGACCTCACGCCACATGCGCGAGGTCTCGAGCACGTTGGCCTTGTCCACCGAGCAGACGCGCCCGCGCCGGCGGCTGGCGGCCTGGCAGGCCCAGCGCACCACGCGCTCGACCTCGTACTCGGAGTACTCCATCGTGTCGCGCGCGAACTCGCCGCGCGCTCCGTTCCCGCCGGCGCCCTCGACGCCCCACTCGCGCTCGTGTGCGCCAAAGTAGAGCCCGCCCGTGAGCTCGCGCACGATCAGGAGGTCGACCCCCTCGAGCAGCTCGGGCTTGAGAGAGGAGGCCCCCACGAGCGCGCGGAACATCCGGACCGGACGCAGGTTGAGGTAGAGGCCGAGCTCCTTTCTGATGGCGAGAAGTCCCTGCTCGGGACGAATCGCCCCGGCGTTTGTGTTGGTCCACTTGGGGCCGCCCACGGCTGCGAGCAGCACGGCGTCCGAGGCGCGGGCGGCCTCGAGCGTGGTGTCCGGCAGCGCCGAGACAGGCCCGCCCGCCTCGGTCGTGGCGTCGATGGCCGCTCCGCCGATGAGTTGGTCGGTGCAAACGAACTCGACGTCGTGCCGAGCTCCCACGGCGGCGAGCACCTTCTTGGCCTCGGCGATGATCTCGGGGCCGATGCCGTCACCCGGCAGCGTGCAGATGCGATACGTCCTTGGGGCCATGCGCTACGCTCCCTGCTTCTCGGCCAGCACGCGCTTCGTGCGCGCGACCAGGCCGCCGTCGTTGATGATCTCCTGGATGAACGGCGGGAACGGCGCGGCCCAGAAGGTCATGCCACTCGTCTCGTCCACGATAGTTCCCGTGTCGGCGTCCACGGAGACGACGTCGCCCTCGGAGATGGCCGCAGCCGCCTCCGGGCACTCGAGGATGGGAAGCCCCATGTTGATCGAGTTGCGATAGAAGATGCGCGCGAAGCTCTTGGCGATCACACACGACACCCCTGCCGCCTTGATGGCCACCGGCGCATGCTCACGTGACGATCCGCACCCAAAATTCTCATCGGCTACGACAATATCTCCCGGCTTGACACGCTTGACGAACGTCGGATCCAAGTCCTCCAGGCAGTGCTTCGCCAACTCCGCCGGATCCGACGTATTGAGGTAGCGCGCTGGAATAATTACATCGGTATCAACGTCGCGTCCATACCGGAACACCGTTCCCCTGAATTGCATTTCCGCACCTCCGTAAACCGCACCCGGGGCGTGGCCCTTGTCCCCGCGCGCAGTTTTTGCGCCAGCAAACTGTTTGAGCACGGGGACAAGGGCCATGCCCCCGCAACGATCTACAAATCAGACGGCAGGGCAATGTGGCCCATGATGGCTGACGCCGCTGCCACGGCAGGGCTCGCCAGGTAGACCTCCGAGGTCGGATCGCCCATCCTTCCGACGAAGTTTCTATTGGTCGTGGAGATGCACCTCTCGCCGGCGGCGAGGATGCCCATGTAGCCGCCGAGGCAGGGCCCACAGGTGGGCGTGGAGACCACGCAGTGCGCGTTGACGAAGATGTCCATGAGGCCCTCGTGGACGCACTCGAGCCAGACGCCCTGAGTCGCGGGGATCACGATGCAGCGTACGTTGTCGTTGACCGTGCGACCGCACAGGACCTCGGCCGCCGCGCGCATGTCCTCGATGCGACCGTTGGTGCACGAGCCAATGACGGCCTGATCAACGAAGATGTGACGGCTCTCGGTGACCGGGTGGGTGTTGGAGGGCAGGTGCGGCCACGAGACCATGGGCACGATGTCGGCCGCGTCGATGCGCAGGACCTGCTTGTAGTGGGCATCGGGGTCCGGATGGTACTCGACGATCTGGCGCTGGCTGCGTCGGCTCACGTAGTCGCGGCACTTCTCGTCGACCTCGAACAGGCCCGCCTTGCCGCCCGCCTCGATGGCCATGTTGGCGATGGTCAGACGCCCCTCGACCGAAAGGTCCTCGATCGTGGAGCCCGCGAACTCCATGGCCTGGTAAAGGGCACCGTCAACGCCGATAAGCCCGATCACGTAGAGGATGATGTCCTTGGCCGTGGCACCCGGTGGCAGCTCGCCCTCGACCTCGATGCGGATGGTCTCGGGCACCTTGAACCAGGCGCGCCCGGTGGCCATGCCCACGCCGGCGTCCGTGGAGCCCACGCCCGTGGAGAAGGCCCCGATGCCGCCGTAGGTACAGGTGTGGGAGTCGGCGCCGATCACGAGGTCGCCCGGAACCACGATGCCGCGCTCGGGCAGCAGCGCGTGCTCGATGCCCATGCAGCCCTGCTCGAAGTAGTGGGTGATGGCCATCTCGTGGGCGAAGTCGCGCGTGACCTTGGTCTGCTCGGCGCTCTTGATGTCCTTGTTGGGCGCGTAGTGATCGGGCACCAGGCAGATCTTGTCCTTGTCGAAGACGCTCGCGCCAATCTCGCGCACGGTCTTGATGGCGATAGGGGCCGTGATGTCGTTGGCGAGCACGAGGTCCAGGTCGCACTCAACGAGCTGGCCCGGCACGACCTCCTCGAGCCCCGCATGGGCCGCGAGTATCTTCTCCGCCATGGTCTGTGCCATGTCTCTTCCCTCCTGAAAGTCGGGGTCCCGATCGTGCTACAACACCCCTACGCTCTCATTAACGTACAACTTACAATAAGAAAAAATTACAGAGCTTACGAAAAGTACGGGAACACCCGCCGCAGAAACGCCGACGAGCAGGCCCGGCGCCCGTCTTGTCCGGCGAGTTTTTGCGCGCCCTCCGCGCAAACTGCTCGAGCCGGCAAGACGGGCGCCGGGCCGGACCTACTTGCCTTCCTTCGCCCGCGCCGTCTGGATCATCCGGTTGATGGCGTTCACGTACGCCTTCGCGCTCGACACGATGATGTCGTTGTCCGCGCCGCGGCCGGTGTAGATACGCCCGTCGTCTGCGGTGATGCGGGCCGTGACCTCGCCGATGGCGTCGATGCCGCGCGTGACGGCCTTGACCGAGAACTCGGAGAGGTCGCCGTGAACCGCCACGACCTTGTCAATGGCCTTGTAGGAGGCATCCACGGGGCCCGAGCCCGTCGCGCAGACCACGTGCGTGGCGCCAACCTCATCGGTAATGGTCGCGGTGGCCGTGGGGACGAGCGGGTTTCCGCAGCTCACCTGCAGCGCATCGAGCGTATAGACGGCGGCCACCTCGCGCTGGCGCTCCTGGACCATCGACTCGAGGTCCTCGTTGTAGACCTCCTTCTTCTGGTCCGCAATCTCAAGGAAGCGCTGGTAGACCTCATCGAACTCAGAGTCGACGAAGGTGTAGCCCAGCTCGGAGAGGCGGTGGCGCAGAGCCGCGTGGCCGCTGCGGGCGGAGAGGATGATCTCGGAGCCGGCCGCGCCCACGTCGGCGGGATCAATGATCTCATAGGTGTCACGTGCCTTGAGGACGCCGTCCTGGTGGATGCCCGAGGAGTGCGCGAAGGCGTTGGCGCCCACGATGGCCTTGTTGGCCTGCACGTTCATGCCCGTGATGCGGCTGACCAGACGGCTCGCGCGCGTAAGCTCGCGGGTCACGATGTCGGTGTGGGCGTCGAGCTCGTCACCGTGCATCTTGATGGCCATGACGACCTCCTCGAGCGCGGTGTTGCCGGCTCGCTCGCCCAGGCCGTTGATTGTGCACTCCACCTGAGTGGCGCCGTTTCTCACGCCCTGAAGGGCGAGCGCGGTAGCCATGCCCAGGTCGTTATGGGTATGGACCGCAATGGTCACGTTCTCTATGCCTATGACGTTGTCCACCAGGCTCCTGATGCGCGCGCCGAAGTCCTCCGGCATGGAGTAGCCCGTGGTGTCGGGGATGTTGACCACGGTGGCGCCGGCGTCAACGGCAGCCTGGATCACGCGGATGAGGAAGGCCTGGTCGGAGCGACCGGCGTCCTCCGCGTAGAACTCGACGTCGTTCACGTAGCGCTTGGCGTAGGAAACGCAGTGCGTCGCGCGCGCGACGCACTCGTCCTCGCTAATGTGGAGCTTCTCGCGCAGGTGGCTCGGGGACACGCCCAGGCCCGTGTGGATGCGCGGGCGCTTGGCGCTCCTGAGGGCCTCGGCCGCGCAGTCGATGTCCGCGTCAACGGCGCGCGTGAGGCCACAGACCACGCAGTCATCTCCGGCCAGGCGGCCTATCTCTGACACGGAGCGAAAGTCACCGGGACTCGAGATGGGAAAGCCCGCCTCGATCACGTCGACGCCCAGGCGAATGAGCTGCTGGGCAATGACGAGCTTCTCCTCCGTGTTCATGGAGGCGCCGGGCGACTGCTCGCCGTCGCGCAGGGTGGTGTCAAAGATGTGAATCTTCCTGGTCATGGTGTGTCCCATCGTTCGTGCGCCCTCAGGGCGCGTCTGGCGAGAAGGGAGGGCCGTGCGATGTCACGAGAAGAGAAGAGGCTGCGGGGCAAAGGCGCGCCGGTTACGGCCGGCGACTCGACGTCACGCGCGCAGGAGGCAGCGCCGTCCTAGCGCGCGCTGGGTAGCGGGAGGGTAAGGTCCAGGTCAAGGGCTAGAAGCTCAGAGCCGCCGAGAAAATCGCGTGCCATTGCGCACCCGCTCACTCGAACGCCTGCAGCCTCGTGCCGTGCCATGGTACCTCCCTTGATACGGCGCCCACATCGGGCGCTTATGAAGGCACTATCGCACAGACGCACCCTCATTCACGTAACAGTAGCGCGCCGGAAACATTCCCGGCACGTTTTTGAGAACCCAAACTCAAAAAGACGGCTGTAGTTAAAAGTACTTTTGCAGATACTCTCTAAGTGCCTTATTCTCCACGTAGACGTGCGTTCCAAAGATTCCCCGCGTAAGAAGGACGTAGTAGATATTTATGAGGTAGCGAGTCAGCTCCTCCGGCTTGGCTGTAGCGTAGCCGTTTCTGTCAAAGTAACTGCTCTTGTTTGCCCAGAGCCTGCCCGTTTGGGTGTCGAGCTCGAGGTCATTCCCGATGATGACATAGGCATAGCTCAAATCGTAGCCTTGGGAACACCTCCAAAAGCTCGGAGACCTCCAGGCTAATCGAGATGGCAAGACCTTTCGGATTGTGAAACTGTGCCCAGTCTCGCGCGTCTCTGAATGCAAGAGCTCGTTTTGATGCCTCTTCGAATTTCATTGTCCCCCTAGCGCACAGAGGTACTCTTCGGTGGTGGTTCGTTTACTCGTCCTCATCGGGCGTGAAGGGCCCCGTGATGAACGGCTTTCTGGTCTCGTCCACCCCAGCGAGGCTCAGCGCATAGGCAAAGCCAAAGAACACAGGCAGCACCGGCACCGCGAACGAGACGAACAAGAACACCACCATGAAGGCGGACAGGGAGCTCCCCGCATCGCCCGCCAGCAGGGGAACGAACGCGAGGACCGTGTTGGCCAGAACCAGGACGTCAAGCACCCTCAGCGCCACGCGCACGGCACGCCGCAGCTTGATCTTCTTGAACCAGGCAATGAGAAGACCCGCAAGGGCCCCCAGCGAGAACATGCTCACCGGACCTGCGAGGATAATCATCACCTGCACGAGCACGCCCGACTGAACGGCCACGGGGCCCGCCTCGCTGTCCAGCCCGCGATACCACACCTCAAACGCGCCGCAGATCATGACCACGAGGATCAAACCGATCAGGTTCACGAGGAACGTGATTTTCTTCACAACAATCTCCCCCGGCTGCAAGGGAAGCGTATGCTCTTCCCTATCCGATACCGTGGCCATTGTACCCGCACCTCCGCACCCCTTGGCCCAACGAGAGAGGCCCTGATCGTGATCAGTGAAACTGCAGTTCAAAAGCAGAAAAAGCAAAAGCCCGCCCCCCGTCCCTACACCCTCGGCGAAGAGATCGCCCACTCCGTCTCGCATGGCGTCGGCGTCCTTCTCTCCATCACGGCGCTCGTGCTGCTCGTTGCGACCGCCCTGTCACACGGCGGCGGAATACGCCTCGTCGCCGCCGTGATCATGGGTGTCTCTCTCATCCTGGAGTACCTGTTCTCGACGCTTTACCATGCCCTCGCCCCCCAATCTGCCAAGAAGATCTTCCGCGTGCTCGACCACTGTGGCATCTACCTGCTCATCGCTGGCAGCTACGCGCCCTTCTCGCTTATCACCCTCGCAGATCGGGGAGGCTTCTGGCTCACGGTGGCCATCTGGGCCATCGCGGCCGTGGGCGTCACCGCCGAGGTCCTCCTGCGCGAGCGCCAGCCCGCGTGGTTCACGGCTCTCGTTTACGTGCTCATGGGCTGGCTCGTCGTCTTCCACATCAACGACCTCCTGCTGCTCCTGCCCACGCCCGCCTTCTGGCTCCTTGTGTCCGGCGGCATCAGCTACACCGTCGGCGCGCTCTTCTACATTCCCAAGCAGATTCCCTACCTTCACTTCGTCTTCCACCTGTTCACGCTTGCCGGCAGCGTCTGCATCACGCTGTCCGCGCTGCTCTACGTCATCTGAGTTCGAATTTGCCCCAGCGGGGCAGTTGCCGCACTTCTCGGTTAGCAAACGCGTCAAGCGCCCCGTTGTGCCAGGCGAAAAGATACCGTACGGGGCAGTTGCGACATTCTTCTACTGACAAACGCGTCAAGTGCCCCGTCGCCCTAGATGGGAATTGCCCCTGCGGGGCACATGCGGCTGTTTTCAGTCGACAACCGCGTCATGTGCCCCGTTGCGCATCTGGAGACGTCGCTCTGCGGGGCACCTGCGGCACTTCTCGGTTAGCAAACGCGTCAAGCGCCCCGTCCGAGAAGCACGGCGCGTGTCGCGCGGGGCACTTGCGGCACTTCTCGGCTAATGAACACGACCAGCGCCCCACAACGACGCCCAGGTGAAGGCTACAAGATATGCCGTGCCTCGACGCGCTAAGATGGACGTCAAAACAACGATCGCACGATTCAAGGAGGCACCATGATAGACGAGAAGTTCAAGGCAGACGTCGACGCCTACGTCGACGAGGTGTGGGAGGACGTCATCGAAGACATCCGCTCGCTTGTGAAGATCGAGTCGGTCGAGGACCTCGAGCACGCCGAGCCCGACAAGCCCTGGGGGCCCAAGGCCAACGAGGCCCTGCTCGGGGGCATCAAGATCGCCGATCGCCTAGGACTTGAGACCACCAACGTCGACGGCTACCTCGGCTTCGGGGACGTGCCCGGAGCCTCTGGGCCTCAGACCTACGTCGCCACGATCGCCCACACCGACATCGTCCCCCTTGGCCTAGGCTGGAACTACCCCGCCCTCGACGTCACCCGCAAGGACGGCTACCTCATCGGCCGCGGCGTCCTGGATGACAAGGGTCCCTTCGTGCTCTCGCTCTACGTGGGCCACTTCTTTGCCCGCCGCGCCGCCGCCGGCCACGAGCTGCCGTACACGCTGCGCTGCATCATCGGCAACAACGAGGAGACCGGCATGGGGGACGTCCCCCACTACCTGGAGCGCTATCCCGAGCCCGCCTTCTGCTTCTCCCCCGATGCGGACTTCCCGCTCATCTGCGGCGAGAAGGGCGTCTACCACGGCGAGTTCTCCTCGGCTGCCGTGGCCGGCGAGAAGATCGTGGAGCTCAACGGGGGCACCGTGCCCAACGCCATCCCCGGTCAGGCCACGGCACTCGTGCGCGCCACGCTCGACGAGCTGGGAGCCGCCGACAGCATCGCCCTCGAAGACGCGGGCTCGGGACTCGTGCGCGTGGTCGCCACGGGCAAGGGGGGCCACGCCTCGCTTCCGGCGGGCACTGTCAACGCCATCGGGATTCTCGCCCGCTACCTGCTCGACCAGGGCGTCTACAGCGAGGCCGAGCACCCCTTCCTCGAGCTTCAGCGCACCCTCACCACCGACACCGACGGCACCACCATGCACATCGACTCTGTCGACGACAAGTTCGGCCCGCTCACCTGCATCGCGGGCACCGTGCGCACGAGGGAGGGACGCTTCTACCAGACCGTGGACTCACGCTACCCCACCTCCACGACGGGAGAGGCCATCACGGCCACGCTGAGCCAGCTCGCAGGTGCCCACGATTGCACCTATCGCTGCATCTCGGACACCGTGCCGTTCTACATCAGCCCCGACTCCCCCGAGATCAAGGCGCTTCTCGCGACCTACACCGAGTACACCGGGCGTGACGCCCAGGCGTTCGTAATCGGCGGCGGCACCTACGCGCGCCACTTCAAGCGCGCCTGCGCCTTTGGCGCGCACGAGCCCACCGAGCCCGAGCCCTCCTGGATCGGCATGGAGCACGGCCCCGACGAGGGCATCTCCGAGGAGTCCCTGCGCCGCGCGCTCAAGATCTACATCGTGTCCATCGCGCGCCTCATGGAGCTCGACCTCACGGCCTAGGCCCTGAAGTCGGCTACAGAGGCCATGCGGGGCCACACCCTTTTAGGTGCGGTCCCGCTTTTTGTCACCCATATCTTTTTTTCGCTCATCTATTGTGGAACAACCGTCGCCGAGTTCTCGACGAGCTCCGGCAGGGGCGGCTGCCTCAGAATGCGCACCGACATCCATGTGCACGCCCCCATGAACAGCAGGTCCAAGATGAGGTCGAACGCGAGACCGCTGATGCCCCCGTGCTCCACGATCGAACCGGCCACCTGGACCACATCAATGACGAGGGCAAGAACCGCCAGGACGAGGAAGGGACGAATCTTCTCGGGCCGGTTGGACCCCCAAATGCCCAGCCCTCCCGCGACCAGGTCCACGGCGGCCGAGACGGCCGTGGCGGCGAGCTGCGGGAGCAGGGACTGGTCGAGCGTCATCGAAATGCCCGAGAGGGTTATGCGCCCGCCCTCCCCGGAGGAGATCAGCGCGACTGCCACGACCGCCACGACCACGCCCGTGAGCGCGCCCTTCAAGACGATGACTTCGCTGAGCAGGTGCAGGGTCCGCTGGTGGCGCGAGCGCAGGAAGGTCTCGCCGCGCACGCCCGCGTCGTGCTCCTCCTTGACCTTGTCGGCCAGGGTGGAGCAGATGAGCACATAGACGATGGTCGTGGCCAGGACCAGGGGGTTAAAGAGGATGAAGGTGCCCAGACCCCATCCCCACACGATGGCGACGAGCACCGCGAGGCCCACGAGGTAGCACAAGAAGCGGTAACGGCCCACGTTCGAGGAGTCGTTGGACGCGGCCAGCCCGAGCACGGCCGTAAGGATGAGCAGGCCGGCAGCCACCAGGATGATGACGCCAAAGGTGATCGAGGTCCACAGGTCCCCGCTCGCGAGGCCGAACGCGTTTCCAGCCACGATCGCCACGATTCCGCCGGCCAGCGTCAGGCCGCCGAGGATGAGCATGATGATGGAGACGATGCGCAGCACCGCCTGCGTGGGCGTGCGCCGAATCGATGGCTTGACGTCACTCATGGAGCGGGCACCTCCTGCCAAGATAAGCTGAAAGTCCAAGTATACCAATTCGAACCGGGACGGTCCGTTTCCTGTCCGGCGGGGTCTCAGAGCGTCTCGCGCTCATAGTCCGTCAGGGGGGCGAGAAACCCGCGCTTGTCGAGGGCCTCCCCGATCAGGTCGAGCGTTTCCTCGTCCGCGGCACTCACGTGATGGAAGTGGTAGCCGCTCGTGACCATCATGAGGGGGGCGGAGCGCCCGGTTGAGAGGCCCTCCATGAAGAGCTCGACGTCGCGGCGGCAGGCAATCCCCAGCTTGGAGGAGATCAGCCCGTAGATGCGATGGTTCACGAACACGTCCTCCACCCGTCCGCCCAGGTCAACGACGCAGAGGAGCTCCTCGGCGGTCTGGTCTTGCGTGTGGCGGCACTTGAAGAGGCGGCACGGACGCGCAGGGGCGGGTCCTAGCAGATAGCCTCGGTTGGTCGAGACGATGTGCGCGCCCTGGCTGCGCAGCAGGGCGATGTCCTGCACGACCACCTGACGGCTCACGCCGCAGGCCTTCCCCAGGGACGCGCCCGAGAGGGGCTCGGCGGACGCGTGCAGCGCATCCACGATAGCCTGCCGGCGCTCGTCTCCCCGGCTCATCCCAGCACCTCGAGATGCTTGAGCGAGAGGTCCAAGATGGGGGCGGAGTGCGTGAGCGCCCCGCACGAGACGTAGTCCACGCCCAGGCCCGCATAGGCACCGGCGTTGGAGGCGTCCACGTTGCCCGAGGCCTCCGTCTTGGCACGGCCGCCCACGAGGGCCACGGCAGCGGCCATGGTGGCGTGGTCCATGTTGTCGAGCATGATGACGTCTGCCCCAGCCGCGAGCGCCTCGCGGACCATGCCGAGCGTCTCGCACTCCACCTCGACCTGGCGCACGAAGGGCGCATAGGCGCGGGCGCGCTCGACCGCCTGCGCGACGCCGCCCGCCGCGTCAACGTGGTTGTCCTTGAGGAGTACCCCGTCCGAGAGGCCAAAGCGGTGCAGAGAGCCCCCGCCCAGGCGCACGGCCTCGCGCTCGAACAGGCGCATGCCCGGCGTGGTCTTGCGCGTGCACACGAGCGTGGTGGGCGTGCCCGCGAGCGCCTCGGCCACGCCGCGCGTGTAGGTGGCGACGCCGCTCATGCGCTGCAGATAGTTGAGCGCCGTGCGCTCGCCCTCGAGCAGGACCCGGACGTCGCCCTCCACGGTAGCCACGTGCAGGCCGCTCGTGACGACATCGCCGTCGGCCACGAGCGGCGTGACCGTCGTCTGTGGGTCGAGCAGGGAGAAGACGCGCGAGAAGACCGACAGACCCGCGATCACGCCTCTGGCCTTGGCGATGAGCTGCACGCGCCCCGGGTGCGGCTCGGGCATGATCGCGGCCGTGGAGACGTCGCCGAAGGGCGCGTCCTCGGCGAGCGCGGCACGGATGTGCTCGTCCATCTGGAGCTGGACCATGGGATCGATCATCGGGCGTCTCCCCTCTCGTATGAGGTCATGGTAGCAGCACGGGCGGCCTGCGCCAGCTGCGCGGCGGTGTCGGCCGCGAAGCGGTCGCGCATGATCTTGTCGGCAGCCCTCTGGGCGAAGACGAGGGACTCGAGCAGACTGTTGGACGCCAGGCGGTTCTTGCCGTGCACGCCGTTGCAGCAGGTCTCGCCTGCGGCGAAGAGGTGCGGCAGCGTGGTCTCGGAGTCCGCGTTCACGTGGACGCCGCCCATGAAGTAGTGCTGGGCGGGCACCACGGGGATGGGCTCGGCGAGGATGTCGTAGCCCTCCTCCAGGCAGCGGGCTCGGATGTGCGTGAAGTGGCCCGTAACCACGTCGCGCGGCACGTGCTCGAACGAGAGCCAGACGTGCGCGGCGCCGGTGCGCTCCATCTGGGCCCGGATGGCCGCCGAGACCACGTCGCGCGGCTGGAGCTCGTCGCAGAAGCGCTCTCCGGCGTCGTTCAGGAGCACCGCGCCCTCCCCGCGCGCCGACTCGCTGATAAGAAAGGCCCGTCCGGACTGAGCGGTCCACAGCGTGGTGGGATGAATCTGCACGTAGTCCATGTGCTCGAGCAGGGCCCCGTGCGCGGCGGCCACGCGACAGCCGTCTCCCGTGAGGCAGGGATAGTTGGTCGAATACTCGTAGAGGCCCCCGATGCCGCCCGTGGCCAGGAGCGTGGCACCGGCGACGAGATTGAGCGTGGAGCCGTCCGGCGCCGTGGCCGCGACGCCGCGGCAGACCCTGCGCCCCCGCTCGTCGAAGCCCTCCAAAAGGTCCGTCATGCAGGCGTGCTCGAGGATGGTCGCGTGGGGGAGCGCGCGGGCGCAGGCCAGGAGGTGCGTCGTGATCTCCTCGCCAGTGACGTCCTCGTGGTAGACGATGCGCGGCCGGGAGTGCGCGCCCTCGCGCGTGTAGTCGAGGCCACCGTCCGCGCGCCGAGCGAAGCGCACCCCACGACGCGCGAGGTCCTCGATGATCGACCGGCTTGCGCGAATCATGAGGTCCACGCTCTCCAGGCGATTCTCGTAGTGGCCCGCGCGCAGCGTGTCCTCGAAGAAGGCATCGTAGTCGGAGGCGTCTGGCAGGACGCAGATGCCGCCCTGGGCAAGCATGGAGTCGCAGGTGGCGACGTCCTGCTTGGAGAGAAGGACCACCCTCAGGGCTGGGGGCAGGTTGAGCGCGGCGTAGAGACCGGCCACCCCGCACCCCACGATGACCACGTCGCAGTTGATGACGCGGTTCTGGTCCACGCGCTTCTCGGCAGCCTCCATGCCTACCTCGCCAGCTCGAGCATGCGGGAGAGGGCCGCACGGGCGCGCTCGGCCACGTCGTCCGGGGGAAGGTCCACCTCTCCGGTACCGTCCGCCAGGCAGGAGCGGACCTTCTCGCCGCTCACGCGCGCCATGTTGGGACAGATGGGCGTCGTGGCGGGAAAGTGGAAGCGCTTGCCCGTGCCCGCGCAGCGCCGCTCGAGCTCGGAGAGGACCCCGTGCACGGTGAGGACGATGAAGTCCGTGGCATCGGAGGAGACGGCCGCCTCGATCATCTGCGAGGTCGAGCCCACGAAATCGGCCTTCTCGAGGACCCAGGAGCCGCACTCGGGATGCGCGAGGGTCACCGCATGGGGATAGCGCTCCTGGAGTGCCTCGACCTCGACGACCTCGATGGCCTCGTGCGTGGGACAGAAGCCGTCGTTCAGGATGACGTTCTTCTCGGAAACCTGCTCGGACACGTAGTGGCCCAGGTGCTGGTCGGGGATGAACAGGACATGTGGCTGAGGCAGGGCGCGCACGATCCTGACCGCGTTGGACGACGTGACGCAGACGTCGGAGAGGGCCTTCATCTGGGTCGTGGAGTTCACGTAGCAGGCCACGGCGAGGTCGTCTCCGTAGGTGGCGCGCGCCTGGTCAATTGTCTCGCGACGCATCATGTGGGCCATCGGGCAGTCCGCCGAGGGCTCGGGCATGAGGACGCGCTTGTTTGGCGAGAGGAGCTTGGCGCTCTCGGCCATGAAGCGCACCCCGGCGAAGACGAGCGTCTTGCAGTCGAGCGTGGCCGCGAGCTTGGAGAGAAAGAAGGAGTCCCCCACGTAGTCGGCGAGCTCCTGGGCCTCGGGCGTCACGTAGTAGTGCGCCAGGATCACGGCGTCCTGCTCGGCCTTGAGCCGCTCGACCTCTGCGCGCATCTCGTCAGATACCATTCTCTCCCCCTCCTCGCACCTGCATGCCTGCCTAGTATGGCATTTAACTTTACAGGTGACAAGACAGTATGAGCCGGAGGTGATGACGTGGGAACGATTAGCCTATGTGCCTGTCAGCTCCTTCTTTCTCCTTCCTCCATAAAATAGAACATATGTTTGCTTCTGAGACTCAAGAGTGGTATGATGCCCTTCACGATGACGAGAGGAGCACCCCGCATGAGTACCACCCCGCAAAAAGACGCGCCCAAGGTGCCCAGGCGCATCGCAGCGGTCATCATTAACTCGCTCAAGGGCGGCGTCGTCCCCCGCATAGGCCTGCCCTACATCACCGTGGGACGCGAGCGCGAGGTGGCAGCCCTGCTCCATGACCTTGACCTCGTGGCGGACGGAGGCGCAAGCTTTCGCTTCTTGGTGGGCCGCTACGGCTCGGGCAAGAGCTTCCTCCTGCAGACCATCCGCACGCACGCCATGGGCAGGGGCTTTGTGGTGGCAGATGCCGATCTCTCCCCCGAGCGCCGGCTCCAGGGCACGCACGGGCAGGGGCTCGCCACGTACAAGGAGCTCATGCGCAATCTCTCCACCAAGACCCGGCCCGAGGGTGGGGCCCTGCCGCTCATCCTGGACCGCTGGGTGGACGCCGTGCGCGCGGACGTGATCTCCGAGGAGGGCCTCTCTCCAGATGATCCCAGCTTTGGCGATGCGGTCGAGAGGCGCATCTACGCCGTAACGCAGTCCCTGGAGGAGATGGTCCACGGCTTCGACTTCGCACGCGTCCTCACCCTCTGGTGGCGTGCCCACCTCGAGGGCGACGATCAGACCAAGGGCCTGGTCATCAAGTGGTTTCGCGGGGAGTATCGCACCAAGACCGAGGCCCGCCAGGAGCTGGGCGTCAACGTGTGCATCACGGACGACGACTGGTACGAGTACCTCAAGCTCTTCGCGCGCTTCCTGCAGAAGGCCGGCTACCAGGGGCTCATCGTGCTCGTGGACGAGCTCGTGAACCTCTACAAGATCCCCAACGCCACCACGCGTCAGTACAACTACGAGAAGATCCTCACCATGTACAACGACACCCTCCAGGGCAAGGCTCATCACCTGGGCATCATCATGGGGGGCACACCCCAGTCCATCGAGGATCGCCGGCGTGGAGTCTTCTCCTACGAGGCGCTGCGCAGCCGTCTCACGCAGGGCCGCTTTGCCTCCGAGGGCATGGTGGACATGCTCGCCCCGGTCATCCACCTCGAGCCCCTCACCTACGAGGAGCTGCTCGTCCTCATCGAGAAGCTCGCGGACATCCACGCCGGCTACTTTGGCTACGAGCGCACCCTCACCGAGGAGCAGCTGGTGAGCTTCCTCAAGATCGAGTTCGGGCGCGTGGGGGCAGACACCCACCTCACCCCGCGCGAGGTCATTCGAGATTTCATAGAGCTTCTCGACATCGTCTGCCAGAGCCCCGACGCGGGCGTGGAGAAGATCCTGAAGTCGGATGCCTTCTCATCTGCACCCGACCTGCCAGGCGCGGCGGGAGCCTCAGACACAGGCGAGAGTTCGGGCGAAGTCTCAGACGGATCCAACCCCTACGCCGAGTTCACCATCTGACCAGGGGGGCGACCCATGAGCGTCTTCGACCGCTATGCGCCGTTCGTGCAGGACTTCATCTACGATCACGACTGGGAGAACCTGCGTGCGATTCAGGTCGCCGCTGGTGAGGTCATCTTTGACACAGATGATCACGTGCTGCTGTGCGCCTCCACCGCCTCCGGCAAGACCGAGGCCGCCTTCTTCCCCATCCTCTCCCAGTTCTGGGAGAGCCCGCCCGCCTCGGTCGGGGCCGTCTACGTGGGGCCCACCAAGGCGCTCATCAACGACCAGTTCTATCGCCTCACTGACCTCTGCGAGCAGGCGGACGTTCCCGTCTGGCACTGGCACGGGGACGTCTCGGCCTCCCACAAGGCCAAACTCATGAAGCGTCCCTCGGGCATCCTGCAGATCACGCCCGAGTCCCTCGAGGCCCTGCTCATGCACCGCCATGCAGCCGTAGCGCGCCTCTTCTGCGACCTGCGCTACGTGGTCATCGACGAAGTCCACTCGCTTTTGCGCGCGGATCGCGGGGGCCAGACCCTCTGCCTCATCGAGCGCCTCTCCCGCATGGCTGGCGTAAATCCCCGCCGCATAGGTCTTTCTGCCACCATCGGAGACCCCCAGGCCGTGGGCGCGTTTCTCGCCTCCGGCACCGGACGTCCCACGGTGATTCCTCGCGTGGAGGAGCCCCCTCGCACCTGGCGCCTCTCCATGGAGCACTTCTACCAAAACGGTCCCCAGGCGGATGTAAATTCTTTTCAAAATGAGTCGGGTAACCTTGAGGCCGAGGTCTTGGCAGTGGAGACCCTTGGCTCTGCAGGTCCTCGGGGTCTGTCCTCGCGCGCAGTTCCGCAGCGCAGCGAGGACTGTCTGAGCACGAGGACAGACCCCGAGGACCCCACAGACATCGCACCCCCACTCGCGGACCCAGGCATCGGCTACGTCTTCGAGCATACGCAGGGTCGTAAGTGCCTGGTCTTCTGCAACTCGCGCGAGGAGGCCGAGGAGGTCACCACCACCCTGCGCCGCTACTGCGAGGCCAACGGAGAGCCCGATCGCTTCCTCATCCATCATGGCAACCTCTCCGCCGCCATCCGCGAGGAGGCAGAGGAACTCATGCGCGATGACGCCTGCGACCTCACCTGCGTGGCCACCTCCACGCTCGAGCTGGGCATTGACGTGGGAAAGCTCGAGCGCGCCTTCCAGATCGGCGCCCCGTTCACCGTGTCCTCATTTCTGCAGCGCATGGGTCGCACGGGCCGGCGCGGGCAACCTCCCGAGATGTGGTTCGTCATGCGCGAGGAGCAACAGGAGCCGCGCGCGCCGCTGCCCGATACCATTCCCTGGAAGCTTCTGCAGGGCATCGCCCTCGTCCAGCTCTATCGGGAGGAGAGGTGGGTGGAGCCGCCACGCCTGGACCGCCTGCCCTATAGCCTGCTGTGCCACCAGACGCTGGCCATCCTTGCCTCCGAGGGCGAGCTCTCCCCCGCCGAGCTCGCCGGACGCGTGCTCACGCTCACCTACTTCCATCGCGTGAGCGCCGATGACTTTCGTGAGCTCCTGCGCCACCTGCTCGAGCGCGACTTCATCGAGCGGACCGAGTCCGGGGGGCTCATCGTGGGTCTGGCGGGCGAACGCGTTACCAGCTCCTACAAGTTCTACGCCGTCTTCAAGGAGAACGTCGAGTACGCGGTGCGCTGCGAGTCGACCGAGATAGGCACCCTCGTGGCCCCGCCCCCGCCCGGCGAGAAGGTCGCCATTGCCGGGCACGTCTGGCTCGTCGAGGAGATTGACCACGAGCGCCACCTACTCTACGTGACCAAGGTCAAGGGCAAGGTCCCAGCCTACTTCGGCGAGTGCGCCGGAGACGTCAACACCAAGATCCTCGAGCGCATGCGACGCGTCCTGGATCAGAGCGCTCCCTACCCCTACCTCAGGGACCACGCCTGCGCCCGCCTGGCCCAGGCCCGCCACGTGGCGAGGAGCTCGCATCTCACCAGATCGCCCCTCGTGAGCCTGGGCGAGTCCGACAAGGGGGCCACCATGTGGTGTCTCCTGCCCTGGCTGGGGACCTACGCGTTTCTCGCCCTCGAGCGCCTCATCAAGATCAAGTGCGCGGACGAGCTGGGAATCAAGGGGCTCGACTCCTCGCGCCCCTACTTCATGACGTTCGTCATGCGCGAGGACGAGAGGAGCTTCTTCGCCGTGGTGTGCGACGCGGCCGAGCGGCTGGAGGACCCCATGGAGCTCCTCTACCCCAGCGAGGTCCCCTACTTCGAGAAGTACGACGAGCTCGTGCCCGTCTCGCTCGTCCGCAAGGGCTTCGCCGAGGGCGTCCTCGACGTCGATGGCATGAAGGCGCGCGCGGCCGAGTGGGAGCGGTCCAGGAGGACCCTCGCCTAAGAAGGAGACGGCCTCGGACCAACGAGGACCGAGGCCGTCCCATCACAGATTGATCCGCCGATCAGCCTTGAATCTCCTCCTTGAGGAACGTCCCTGCCTCGAGCTCGCGAAAGGCGTCGGAGAGCTCCTCGCGCGTGTTCATCACGATGGGACCGCCCCAGGCGACCGGCTCGTCCAGGCGCCGCGAGCTCATGAGCAGCGTCTGGGTGCGCGCGGCTCCGCGGTTCTCGATCGTGACCGTGTCGCCGTCCGCAAGGCGCACGGCGGTCTTCTCGGCAATGGATGCACCGCAGACCTGGGCCTGTCCCATAAGGGTGAAGGCCATGACGCTGCGGTCGGTTCCCACGGGCACGCTCACGGACGCCCCCGGCTCCAGCTGCACGTCGTAGTAGTCGAGCGGCAGCTGCTGGCTCTGGAAGCCCCGGGCCTCCCCGTAGGAACCCGCGAGCACGCGGACCAGGCTTTTGCCCCCCAGTGCCACCTCGGGGATGTCCGAGCTCTCTATGCCGTGGTAGGCGGGGGCGACCATCTTGTCCGCCGCCGGCAGGTTCAGCCACAGCTGAACGCCGAGCAGGCGGTCGGCCTCGGGAATCATCTCCTCGTGGAGGATGCCCGAGCCCGCCGTCATCCACTGCACGCCTCCATCCGAGATGGACTTGGCGTGACCCAGACTGTCGCGATGGACCATGGTGCCGCGATAGACGTAGCTGATTGTCTCGATCCCGCGATGCGGGTGCATGGGGAAGCCCGCCACGTAGTCCGCGGGGTTGGTGCTGTCGAACGAGTCCAGCATGAGGATGGGGTCAAAGGCGTCGGCCGTCCGGTTTCCCAGCACCCGCACGAGGCTCACCCCCGCCCCGTCCTGTGTCCTGTAGCCGGTGACCTGGTCTTCTACGGTGCGTTCCTTCATGGTCTTTCCCTTCTTTGTGGGGGAGCGCACATCAGCATGGCGCCCCCTGCTAGGAAACTACCCCCTTGGCGGCTGCGGCTATCGTGGTCTGGCACCACTCCACAAAACGGTCCTTCCTCTGCGACAGCAGGTCGAGAGCGTGTCGCGTGAGGGAGAGCCCCTCCCCCGCCGCATGGTCGGTGTGCTTCTCATCCTCGACGACAAGGCCCTCGCGCAGCAGAAACTGCACGAGACGCTGGTACTCCCCGTCCGTGCAGAGAAGCACGCGGGCGCTGACGGTGCGCCTCGTGTTGAGGGCCTTGAGGAAGTCGAAGGCGTCGTCCTCGAACCTTCGGCTGGCCTTCTTCCTGATGACGTAGTCCGGCCTCACGTCCTCGGGAATGAACCACCTACCTCCGGCAATCCTACGAGCGCCCTTGATCAGGCCCCTCTCAAGATAGCGCTCCAGGTCGCGCGTGCGGTAGCCGTACCTCTTCTGGTAGGAGTCGAAGTCCATGTGGGGTACCCCCATCCCAAGATGCCGTGGCTGCAGGAGCGGGAGTCGGCCGATGCTCCTGGCCCAGAATATACGCCATGGGGGGTGTATGAGTGACGGCTGAGATGCCCCCATGGGCGTACGAGAGTCATGATGAGACTCTTCTGACAACCTCTTGGGCTCAGAAGGGGCTTTGCAGCAGTTTTTTTGAGGGAGCCCAAGTATCACCAATTCGCGCAAGCCTCTGACCTGCTCCTTTAACAAAGCTCAGGACTCGAATACTCAGGAGGTCGCCAAAAAACTGCTGCAAGGCCTCGATCGGTTACGACTCACGTACCAAGCACGACGCACATTGTACGCAAACGCCCTATAAACCCCGCCATATGCCACTCAGACAACCCCGTCTCAAATATCCTCGCCAACTATGGTCTCCTTCACGCGGACGAGAGCCTTGATATGCCGTATTTTACGGACTGAACTCTTGGTGGTGTTGCCCTCAGCCGTCGAGCCAAGCGAGGAAACTCATAGGATACGACAGATGTCGTGACCTTGCCAAGATATGGGGGACTAGCAGCCCATGAGATGGAGATGGATATACAGGAAGCCGAAGCTCACCTGTGCAATGGATAGCGGACATGGCTTCCACGAAGAGCACGAATCTTGACGGCGGGAAACAGAGCGAGACAACCTTCGCTGTCATGCTTACTTAAAAATTTTTAATTAAAAAACTGACTTCATCGCCTTGTCAAGATGCTGCGTCTAACCAAAACCGAACATAGCTTGCGTTTGGACAAGGACGCTATCAAAATCGCTTCCTCTGATTCCCATTTATCCCTTGTTTATAAGGGGGATTGGAAGGCGAAGCCAGTGCTGCTGTGTCACGGATATCTACCCTATTGAATCCGATGAACTGAGGGAATCGGGCGCCGTCGAGTCTGGAGTAGACAGACAGGAGGACGTCAGAATCATTTAGTCCATCTGTTTTAGTGAGGCCGTCAAGGGTGAGCTCGCTAACTCTCGAGTCAAGAAGTTCCATGACACGAGTTTTACTGCCCCTGATATCAGTGCACATGATGTCACCATCGAAGCCAAACGACTCATGTCGATCTATAGACGATGGATGCGCAAGGACAAAGGATCTCACTGCACGGAAATACTCCGAGTGCTTTTGAAGAAGTCTTTCGCGCGAATAGCAGAACTCCTTCTCTGTACCGGACTTATAGCAGCTAGTTTCCTTTCGGTAGCCGCGCACTCCTCGGTTAGCGCCGAGACCAGGTTCTCCGTCGTCCTCTTGTCCTGCAGCAGGGCCCCCTTCTCGGCAAGGCTGCTCTTTGCCGCCTCGCGCATGCGTGGGAGATTCATCCTTCCCAATCCGACTCTAGCTGCGTGAGCTGCATCAAGCACGAAGTTAGCTGGCTCGTAGCCATCTTCTTCGGAATCCGCAAACACAACGCAGGGACTCGCCAAGTTCCCCGCAGCACGGGAGAGCCTCACATGGGCGCTGCCACACGAGATCTGATAGTCCTCGACTATCTTGTCCACACTCTTCTCATCGGTTACGATACGTCCCAACGCGTAGTCTCCCTCGAGGCGCATCCCCATCCTCTGCGTAATAATGTCAGTACCCGCTCAAGCGATAATATCTAACCTTATACTTCAAGGCCCCGTCTTTCCAAAACAAAACCCGCCAGCGTGCATGCTGCATGGTAATCTACAAGACAGAGACCCGGCAGGCTTATTAACTGGAATCTTAACCACAAGTTTCTTTACTAGCTAGATCTAAAACCATCTTTTTCTAGACGCAAAAACCTATTTAGCGCTTAGTTGTTGGGAGCATTTCCATCACCCAGAACTCCACAGGGAGAGCCCCCGGAAAAACTATCTCAGAAGCCCTCCCCATTTATACACTTAAGATCATCAATTCTCTCGAATATCAGCCCGACAAACGTGAGCCGCCTCGCGCCATGTACAGAACCTAGCAATACGCCTGTCGCCACTGAGGCATGCCGGCTTCCCGATAAAGGCTCGCCTTTCCCACGGAGCCGAACAGCCCCATCTTCTGGGCAATGACCACCTTGCCAGCCTCAATGCACGAGGGGAAGATTGCATTGGGCTCCCAGCCGGAGCCCGCTTGGGACAAGATCTCACGTGCCCTATCAAAGAAGGCACTCTTATAGTCAGATGAGATGTTCACCTTCTGGATACCAATGCTCACTGCCTCGGCCACCTCGGAGTCGCGGTTGCCCGATCCCCCATGTAATACAAGGGGAACGTCCACGACGGCCTTTATGGACTCGAGGACGTCCATACGAAGTTTGGGCTCCACCCCCCGGGGATACAGCCCGTGACAGGTTCCGATGGCAACGGCCAGGGTGTCGACTCCGGTCCGCTCAACAAAGGTACGGGCATCGCTCGGGTCGGTGTAGATAACCTTGGTCACACCCCCCTCGATAGAGATCCCCGTGTCACCGATAGTCCCCAGCTCCCCTTCCACCGAGACGCCCAGCATGTGACAGTAGCGCACGACCTCGGCCGTTTCGGCCACATTCTCCTCAAAGGGCAATGCTGAGCCATCAATCATTACCGAGCTAAAGCCTATCCTTACCGCGCGCATGACACTTTCGATTGAGTCACCATGATCAAGATGTACCACAAATGGCACGGGGCTATTTGAGACTCGCGCGAGCACGTACTTGAGAAAATCATCTTTACAGTACGCAAGCTCCATCGGGTGGATGGCAACGATGGCCGGCGCATCGTTGCCCTCGGCTGCCTCCACGACCGTGCGAAAGAGATTCGAATCGGATAGGTTGAAAGCGCCAACGGCAAACCCGTGGCTCTTTGCCACACCGAGCATTTGATTCATGTTGATCAGCATCTAGACCTCCTCCCCATCAGACAGCGGCTTCTTGACCAGGCCCAGGAGCACCGCCCCCACGACCGTGCCGCACGCAATCGAGAGGACCCACATCAGGGGATTGTCAAAGACGTTTGGAATGAGTGTCGCCCACAGACCACCGTGCGGGACGCGACATGCGCAGTTAAAGACCAGCGAGAAGGTCGAGGAGACGGCGCTGCCGGCCATGATGCAGGGGATAACGTGCAGGGGATCACCAACAGCAAAGGGAATCGCGCCCTCGGTAATGTTGGAGGCTCCCAGAATCCAAGCGGACTTGCCCATCTCTCGCTCCTCGGAGGTGTACCTATTCTTAAAGAGGACGCAAGAGAGGGCAAGGGCGAGTGGGGGCGTAACGCCACCGGCCATAACGGATGCGAACGGCACATAGTTACCCGCCTCAAAGGCAATCATGCTGAACGCAAAAATGGACTTATTGAGAGGGCCACCCATGTCAAAGGCCATCATGCACCCCGTTATGATGCCAAGAGCGAGCTTGTTGCTCGTGTTGAGGCCGGTAAGCCAGCCCTCCAACATGCCAAGCAATACAGAGACGGGCGCACCGACGACAAACCACATGATCAGCGCAGAAATCCCCACCGAGAGGACAGGAATCAGGAGAACCGCCTTGATGGACTCGAGACTCTTGGGAACCTTTATATACTTCACGAGCAGTAGGGCGGTATATCCGGCCAGGAACCCCCCAATCATGCCTCCCAAGAAGCCAGCTCCGATGTACTTGGCGATCCAGCCGCACATAAGCCCAGCGGTGATTCCCGCCCTGTCAGCAATTGAATAGGCAATGCCTGCAGCAAGGACGGGGACCATGAGCCCAAGGGCTCCGTCTCCACCGCCAATGAAGTTCAGTGCGGCGGCAATGGGGTTGTAAGACGGGTCTCCCGCCGTCGCAGAGTCAAGACCCCAGATGAAACTGATGGCCAGCAGAATGCCACCCGCAACGACCACGGGAATCATAAAGCTCACGCCAGCCATGAGATGACGATAAATTTGGGATACGGCTCCGCGGGCACCTTCCTTTTCATCGGCGGCCATCCTCTGGTCAGGTCCTGAGGCTTCCGTCGTCGAACTCCCCCATACCCGAGCTCGGATAATCGCATTCTCAACGAACTCATCAGCATTTTTCACAGCTCTGGACGTACCGGCCTCGTAAAGACGCTTTCCTACGAAGCGCTCCTTACTTACGGCAGCATCGGCAGCAATGATAACCAAGTCGGCGGAGTCTATCTCATCCTTGGTCAGCTCGTTTTCTGCCCCCATGGCCCCGCGAGTCTCGACCTTAATGCAATGGCCCTTTTGCTCGGCGGCTTTTTGTATTGCCTCCGCAGCCATATACGTATGGGCAACACCAGTTGGACAGGTTGTTACGGCAACGATACGCATGGGTTCTCCCCTTTCGCACGGGTAAGCGTCAACATCTACGCACACGCCCTAAGACGACCAGGCCATTCTGCAGACACCTCCTCTCCACCTGTGCAGACTGGGCACATGGCTTTTGCCGTAGGGCAAAGATAAGTTTTTGATTTCTAAGGGCTGGCGGGTAGAGCCTAACTCTTGTAGCCTCTCTTCCTGAGCAGCCCATCCATGGTCTTCACCACATCAAGAGACATGTCAAAGCACGTGGCTGCCAGGTCTCCAGAAACGGCTCGTTCAAAGTCCTCTATCTCGTACGCCAAGGCGTCCGAGGTTTTTCCGCACGCAATATAACTAGAGGTTCCATCCGGATAGACCAACGTAGCCTCCTCTGCACGCACATAGTTATCGACAGTAACGTAGGCCTTGTCTCCAGCGACAATGGCTCGCTTGGGCAGCTTTGCCCGGAAGGCAAGGTTGGCACAGCCGATCATGTCCTCGCTCGTATGGAGGCTAATTGCCCACATCTCGTCAACACCAGTTTGGTATGCCTGGGTTACGCAACGAATCTCGTCGAAACTCCCCCTCAGAAAATAGCGCAGGAACGAAAGTGCATAGGTCCCTATGTCGAGCATCGCCCCGCCACCAAGCTCCCTGCTAAAAAAGCGGTTGGCGGGGTCATCCTCCTTGAGACTACCAAGGTCTGCCTTGACCATCTTGATGGTACCTAGATTATCATTTTCAATCATATTAGCAATCTTTTTAAAGAGGGGCATGTGAAAAATTGTCATGGCCTCGGCAAGCACGAGCCCCCCTTTCCTCGCAAGGTCCTGAAGCTCCAGAAGCTCGTCATAATCCCCCCAAATCGCCTTTTCGCACAAGACATGCTTGCCGTGCTCAAGGCAGGCTCGAACGTCGGCGAAGTGGCGGGAATTAACCGTTGCCACGTAGACGGCTTCGACCGAATGGTCCCGAAGCATCTCTTCGTAGCTGCCGTATGCCTTGACAGCACCATACTCATCCTTGAAAGCGCAAGACTTTGCCAAGTCGCGCGAGGCCACCGCATAGATGCCCTGCTTAGATGCGAGTGCCTCAGCGAATTCGCGGGCGATGTGACCCAGCCCCATGATTCCCCAGCGCATACGTCCCTCCCTGACTCTCTCCGTTTCCCATCCTCTATGTGGAATTCTATTTCATAGTATCAATTACTATGAAATACATAACCAGCATGCCCCTCGAGAACGCGTACGGTAGTAAATCGGCGGTAAGCGTTAGCTGAAGGTGGGAGTGGATTCCTTGTCCTTCCCCAAGCTCTTACGCTCCATGCGCGCGTGCTCATGGGTGGCGCCGCCGCCCGCAAAAACAAAGAGGAAGAGAGTTTCGAGCACGAAGTCCGTCGAAATGTGGGACGAGAACTGGCTGCCCGCAAGCATCTGATCCCGTGAGACTGCACTGAGGACCACATCTGCGCGTTGCGCAAGTTCAGACGTGGGGTTTGACGTCACGAATACTATAGTAGCTCCCGAATCCTCCGCATTATCCACGATGGTCTCAAGACGCCTAGAATATCCGGAGGCCGATACCACAAACAGGACGTCTCCCCTTCGCAGCGAGAGGGATGCCAAAATCATGGCCTCCGTAGTGGGAGGGCAGATCGTACGAATGCCAATTTGTCCCAGTTTAAAAGAAAGGTTCGAGCAGAGGGGGATGGAGTTTCCTACAGCGGCAAACTCAACAGTGTCGGCCCACCTGATCAAATCGACCACGCTATTGACAAGCTGAGGCTCGAGCTGCAATGCCGTACCCCTCAGCTCCTGAATTTTTGTCGCCAAAATATACTCTATCGAACCAGCCGCGTTATCAGGAGAAATCTCAGTTGCTGCCGGGAAACTGCCATCGTCCTCTATGACACCCTGTTCCTCGGCGATGGCCAGGCGTAGAGCGGAGAAGCTCTCATATCCAGCATGACGCACGAATCGGGAGACGGTTGCGCTCGAGGTTTGGCTGCCCTCCGCGATCTCCCTCACGGACAGGCGCGGTATCTCGCCGCCGTTTTGAAGTATGAAGTCCGCGACGCGGCGCTCCGTATCGGATAGCGTGTCGTAACCAGCACAGATCGTGTCAATCGTTCCCAACTTCTTGCTCATGAACATCTCCCTGACGGCTGTTGGGCTCTCACTCTAGCATAATAATCACAATGAAACATACTGTGAAACGTTATTTCTACGGACAGGAGAGAAGAGGCACCCAAAGCATCCCGCAGCACCGCCAAAGACCGCATTGAGCTCCTGGCCTTAACAAGGCAGACACTCCCGCCCCTATCGATGAGGTGAGCGATCGGTGCAAGGTCTCGCCATTACAACGATAAATTCACTTAGTAGCTCAACGCATGGAGACCGCATACAGGGCAAAATTCAACGCCAGATCTGATGAGGCCCGCTCATTATAGGCTACCGAAAGCTGACGCCTGCTCAACGGAGTTTTCAACGCGTAATAGAAAATATCAGAGCAATTACTTCCCTTTATAATCCCAGAAGGAACAATGCCAACACCGCATCCACTCTTAACAAGCTCATATATATTGCTCGAGCTCTCGGTCTCAATTGAGCAAATCGGGCGGAATCCCGCAGATTTGCAAATTGCCATGACACTCTCACGAAGCCTACGACCTTGCTTTGGGACTATGAAGGGGACGCTGGACAACTTACGAAAATCATCCATTGAACATGGCCTGTCTTCTTGTGGCATGTTGGCCATGAAAACTCTTGTCCTTGGCATGATGAGCACCAGATCGTCATCAAACACACACTTGCACTTAATAGACTTATCCTTCCTAGGAGAGATGACAAAGGCCAGGTCGACATCGCCCATGACGAGCAGGCGCTCCCCCTCATCCGACATGGCCTCTATGATTGAAAAAGTAACCGAGGGATGAGACTGTTGGAAACTGGCCAAGACATTAGAGAGATAGCACTTCTCGTAGTAGGGTGCTATTGCTAGCCTTAGGTGTTTTCCCCTGTTTCCGATACAGGCTTCCATCTTTTCTTTTAGCGCGCTCATCGCGTCGAGAACGTTCTCTCCCTCGCCCACAAAAACCTTTCCTGCATCCGTAAGAGTAAGATGCCGACCATTTCCGCGCAGGAACAGCTTTGTGCCCAGCTGAGACTCCAACTTGCTAATGGCCTGCGACAAAGCTGGTTCACTCACAAAGCACGCGCTTGCAGCTTCGGTAAAGCTACCCAACTTTGAGACACTAAGGACATATTGAATGTCTCTCAGCTGCATTATTTAATATCCTCTCTTTATATGGCATTAGTCATTTTTTATCTTCTCACTCCTTCAAAGCTGCCACTCGTTCGAGTCGGTGATCGGACAATCTTTTACCATTTACCTTCGCCAATCGCCTGTGAACGGCATTGTTGGCATTCATTTGTAATACTGCGCTCTATAGTATCCTTCCTAAAACTCATTTAGTATTACTATTATTTATTTCATTTACCATTATTTACCATTGATCTAATAATTTTATAGGTAATAAGTACTGATAAAATAAACTCATTCTATGAAATCAATAGTATTAGTAATACTAAGTTACTCCTAGAATAAACAATAAATACTTGTTGGATTCCGACGCATTCATAAAATGAAAAGGAAGCGGTGCCCAGCACCGATCAGCACTGGCGCCAGTGCGAAAGATCACGTCAAAAATGCACAGAACATGGAACATCTAAGAGAGGCTCCCTACATGGAAATCACAAGTATTGACGTCTATCTGCTTGACGCGGGAAATCAACGAGAGTACCGGCGTCCAGTTGTATGCCGGGTGCATACGGATGAAGGCATCTTTGGAGACGGGGAGGCGGGCATCCCCTACGGGATCGGCGCCCCAGGCGCGTTCGGAATGCTCCAGGACATCGCCCACCTTGCAATTGGCATGGACCCCATGGAGAACGAGGTCATCTGGAGCAAGATGTTCAAGGCCAGCTCATGGGGCCTTGGCGGAGGAGGCATCATCTTCGCCGGCATTAGCGCCATTGACATGGCCGTTTGGGACATTCGCGGCAAAAAGCTCGGCGTCCCCATCTACGAACTTCTGGGAGGGAAGTTCCGCAGCGAGCTGCGGACCTATGCCTCACAGCTTCAGTTTGGCTGGGATGACAAGATCGGACCCTGGAAAACACCGGAGGAGTATGCCTCCGTTACGCAATACGCGCTTGACCAGGGATACGACTGCGTGAAAATTGACTTTACCCAGATTGCTCCGGACGGCACTCGACTGCCCAAGCACGACGTCGAGGGAATCCCGACCCCCAAGACAATGAAGATGCTTGATGACCGCATGGGCGCGGTTCGCGCTACGTGTGGCTGGGATTTCGACCTCATGGTCGAGTGTCATAGCCGCACTGACGCCATAAGCGCCATAAAGCTTGGACAGCTGTGCGACAAGTACAGCTGCATGGTCATCGAAGAGCCGACCATTCCCATGAACCCGCTGATGGACAAGGCCGTTCATGAAAAGGTCAAGACCCCCATCGCTACTGGAGAGCGCCTGTATGGGCGTTGGAACTATCTGGGCCACTTCCTAAACAATGCCGTTCAGCTGGCACAGCCCGACGCGTCCAACTGTGGAGGCATCACCGAGGTCAAGAAGATTTGTGATATGGCAGAGGTCTTCGATGTCACTATGCAGGTTCATTGCTCGGGAGGTCCGCTTTCGACGGCGGCGTCACTTCAGGTTGAAGCCGCGATTCCGAACTTCTGCATCCACGAGCATCATTTCCGCAGCACTCAGCCCGACATAAGGAGGCTCTGCAAATACGACTATCAGCCCGTCGACGGTGTCTACGAGGTGCCCGATCTTCCAGGGCTCGGAAACGAGACGTCCGACTGGGCAATCGAGCACGCCCTCAAACATGCACAGGTAAACAGCGCCAAGCGTGGCCTGAACGGTTAACCCATACGTATGCCACGAGTCGGGCGCCCAGGATCCGGCTCGTGGCATACGTATTTACACCAACTAAAAGGGGGATGAATAACGTGGAAATACTCGCGGTAATCCTTACGCTTGCATACATTTTTTTCGTGTCTTACCTCGTCATTAAACAGTACAACGTGGTTTTTGTCTTTATGTCTTCAGGCATTGCCGTCCTTCTCCTTTGCGCATTGCTTACGGGCCAGTCGGTATTAGACGCCGACAAGTCAACTGGCAACCTCCTGATTGACGTCTTTCAGTTTGTGGAGAACGAGTTCAATTCCAATACCGCTGGAACCGGAATTACCCTGATGGTCGTCTCAGGCTACGCAGCATACATGTCACATATTAGGGCGTCTAATAAGTTGGCAAAGATCGTTGTAGGTCCCCTCTCCAAACTGAGGTCACCCTACCTCGTCGCAGCGCTCTTGTTCGTCATTGATAGCTACATGAAAACAATCATCAGCAGCCACTCGGCCCTGGGCATCCTACTCATGGCAATCGCATTTCCAATCTTAGTCGAGCTTGGGCTTAGTAGATTAAGCGCCGCAGCGATTGTGGTCATTGGCGGCTTCATTGACTGGGGGCCCAGCTCGCCCAGTGCCATTTTTGCCAGCAGCAAGGTTCTTGGGATCTCCCCCACTGAGTTCTTCCTTCAAGATCAGCTGCTGCCAGGAACAGTTCTCGTGCTGGTCGCGGCCATATTCACTGCCCTCTATTTCAGATACCTAGACAGGAAAGCCTCCGGTGGTTCTGACTCCAAGCTGGGGGTAGACAAAGTGGCGCCAGCGGAGACCGTCCCTAGCTGTCCAACTTGGTACGCCCTGTTCCCAGTGCTTCCTCTCGTGCTGATCATTGTGTTTTCAGTTCTCCCCGTCTTTAAACTCCAGGTGGTCTCCGCGTTCCTGCTCTCGCTTATGGTGGTATTCGTTATAGAGCTCGTTCGCTCCTCCAATAAAAAGGCCACTACGGGCGATTTCAAGATCGTCATGAGTGCCATGGGGAAATCCTTTACAAACGTGGTGACCATCATTATTGGTGCCAGCGTATTTGTCAAGGCGATCGAGTCTCTGGGCGGGATCACCATTATCTCGAACGCCCTCGCATCAGCCAATATCCCAATTCTGGCCAGCACCCTCATGTCCCTGATCACATTCCTTGCAGGGATAGTCCTCGGATCGGGAATCGCCTCCTGGTACGGGTTTGGCCCGCTCGTTCCGGACATCGCCACAAAAATGGGGATTTCCACCCTTTCTATCGCGCTCCCCATGGAAATCGCCTCCGGCATTGGTCGCTGCATGTCACCAGTCGCAGCAGTAATGATTGCCGTGGCAGGCATGGGCGGGGTGAAGCTGATGGACCTGGTCCGTCGGTGTGCCGTACCCTGCGTTGTAATATTTATTGCAAACCTAATCATCTGCGCCATCTTTACTCTCGTCTAAATCTGACAGGAGCCCCTACGAGGATGATTAGCGAACGCATCTCTGAGTCCTCGTATCAAAGTGCTCACAACGGACACCGCCGCTGTGAGCACGTCTTAAGCGCTGTGAGTATCTAGCGTCATGATGAAGCAGCCCTGCATGAAGAAGCTCTCGCCGATACGCCCACCCCGCACTCCGCCGCATAGCGGCGCGACGCGCGATAGCACCTGAAATGCTGGTATGCTGGAATTTGGGGGACGAATAAATCAATGTAATAATCTCACGCCAGCGGCATCAGTCCTTCGCCTTCCGAATGTGCGAGAAACAGCCCTGAGATCCGCCCCGTGCGACCCGTGTCAACGAGCAGGGCTTCATGGCCGAGTAATGGGCCCTGACACTAGGACGTCGAGGACCATCTCCGCATATGCCCTTATCGCTCTTTACTTGTGGGGCATCCTGGCAGGGCGCTCCGTCAGGCCCTTATCTGTACCGATCGGAATCTTATAGTTCAGTACCTCCTGATTGGCACGAGAGTGCTTGTAGCCGGCGTGAGGAGTATAGATGTGATATTAGAAGCAATGGTCATTCTGGCCCAAGTTGCTTGGGCCATTGAACTCGTCCACCATGATCTATTTTGAAGAGGGCGTGACATTGCCCAATCGCCTGGAGAGCTTCCGTTACCGAGGAGACAACCTTTGGCCCCTTCTCCGTGAATCCCCTGGCCCACGAGATGCTCTCCACCACGCCGGGCAGAAAGATCAGCTCCTTGTGCTACTCGATGCATGCCCTCGCCTGTGTGCACGTGTCGCTGGTCTCGCCGACCTCGACGGTGACCGTCGACCCAGGGTGAGAAGCCATGGTGATGTTTCGCGCGGAAAAGTAGTAGCGCTGGGGTGTCGAACGGCTGATGGTCATACCGATAAATGGGCGCCTAACTCAGGAGCAGGTACTCCAGGGCGACCCGCTCCTGAAGGCCCTGATTCTCCTTTGGGTAGTACCTGCCCATAGAGTCCCAATCACCCCGATGGCCTCGCCGCCGGCATCCATGGCGGCTGTCATGGCGGCGATGTCAATTCCCGCAGAGAGACCGACGCATCCGTGATACCTCTCTCGGCGAGAGCATAGGCAACGCGTTGAACCGCCGCCCCATGATCACTCGGATGCCTCGTACCCACGATGGACACGCGCTTTGACTCCACAAGAGAGACGTTTCTATAGTGACAGAAGACGGAGAGTGAACGCTTCTCCGCCCTGAGCCCCTAGGAAACTGGGGGCCACCGTCAATCAGCACCGAAAAGCTGCCAAGATGACCGTCGACGTAGCACTTGACCTCGGAGTACTTTGACCTGCTGAGGAGAAGTCCCCTGTCGAGACAGCCGCGTTGGTCGGAAGATTCCATTAGTCGCCAGGACCTTGGAGACCCTGCTCCTAGAAGTCCCCTTCCAGTGGATGCGTGCAAAGATACTACCGCTTTTCCTTTACTATAGGAGCGCTACACAAAAAATGAGCCCGCGAACGCACCCAACGCAACAAAATCGACCGCTGCCTTTTGAGCCTTCAGACCTCTGAGTACCGAACTGTCCAGCCCCACCTAAAGAGATTTCTCATGTAGATTTTCCTGGTAACTATAGCAAATCCTGGGATACGCAGCCTAAGGCGCAGAGAAATGTTCGCCTCAAGCCATACCCTTTCGAAATCTCGTCTTGCCGGCATTAATCTGACAGAGAGACCCGCTACGTTATCTATAATTCAGCACTTTAAATCTTCTCGTATACTATCAGTTAAATAATCAATTGATGTTTTTATTTTTTCGTCAGCTGCGTGGTGATTGGCGGCAATAAACTTTCCATCACGTTGCGCTTGTTCAAGTGCCTGAACGAAGTATTCATATAATAGTCCATCTAAATCATCGCACGCTTTTCTGACCTTATCGCTTCCTAATGCAGATAGCCGTACAGAATGCATCTTGAGCTCATCAAGAGCACCACTAAGAGCTGAGAGATGTGCTGCTAATTCTTTATCACGTCGCATGGCCTCTTTTTTTTCGTCTTCTGGCGAATTTACTTCAGGTTCTTTCCTCCCGCTTAATGACCCGCCCATTCCCTCAAAGTGCCGCTTTATTTTTTGCGCACATTCCATTACAGCTAAACTTTCTTCAATCTTATATTTTCCAAGCTGCTGCTTCCAAACAGAACCAGTCGCTATTTTTTGTGCGATTATCGCTGTCGCAGCTGCAACTATGCTGCTCAAAACAGGAATCCATGCGTCCACAAAAGGCACCCTCTCAATAATCTTCTGTCCTGATAAACAAATAACAGCATAGGAACTCGGAACAAAGCGCGAAATTACTCCCCTTTACCAAGCCCGTCAACCGCATAATACAAAGAACGCCCGTGTGTTTAGCTTATGCCATTCAGCCATTCTGATTACGTCCCAAGTCAAGTCATCAGCGTCGCTTTGCGAAGAACGTAGCCAACAGCACCTAAAGTCGTTAGCCTCTATGCTACTGAGAATCAGCCATGAATAACATGGGGTACCCTAGACCATCGCGCAGCGTGTCCTATCAAGTAGTATTTATAATCAGTAGAATCTGGGCAGAAAGGGCTGCAGTAAGAATCCCGAACCAGATATGGCAGTCGGCACGGTCGACCACGCTGAGCACCACGGTAGGCTTCCCAGTTCCGCGGCAAGTTGCGCCGCATCAGCCACGCTTCCATGAAAGAGCAATGGGCACTCGAGAACCCTTACGTAGTTCCTCGCGATATTAGCTCAGTTATTATTGAATGCCTCAGTTATTATTGAATGTAAATGATGTCCCACGCTGAGATCGATGGATGGGCTGGTGCTGTTGTGGACTTAACCCGTTTTCGTTGACACCCCCTGTGTGATCACGCCGCCTCTCGTAACCTCTGCATACTAGTCTCAAGCTCCTCAGGGCTCAAGTGTCCAAGAGCCGAACTCATCCACATTCGATTGTAGAAAACCTCGCTATAGTCAAATATCGTAAGGCGGGTGTCATACCTGGTCTTGAAGGTCGTCTCGTTGGTACATTCTAATTTGATAATGGCTAGGAGTGATTCGGTCACCGCGTTATCCCCAGGAGATGATATCGCCCCCATCGACGGGATGATGCCGTTTATCTCCAGCGTCCCGCCCAAGAGAAGCGACCTGCATTGAGAACCACGGCCGGAATGATGGACCAGGCCCGCAGGCGGGTTCCTCCTTTTGATCCCCATACAAAAGGCATTGTCAACAAGCCTCGCTTCCATCGAATCATCCATCGACCAGCCCGCTACCTTCCTCGGCCAGATGTCGATTGACCAGGTCTATTCTATTTTCTCTCAGGCTTACTCACTTTCTGGTTGAGTTTTGCTTTCTCTTGGGTACGTCTTGAGTGTCGTTTTCCCTCATCAGATGGGCGATGCGTTTGCAGGAGGTCCGAATACCCTTACGATTCAAGTCTTATTTATATGAGAAGAGTCATAGATATTTTACTTTTTTTCCTCCACCTCGATAAACCAGAAGATCACTTTTTTGAAAGGCTCTCCTTCGCGAAGAAGGCAGCGGCTTTTTAGAATCTCGTTTTCCTCTTGAAGGATGGCGTTCTCCTTGCGAAGAGCCCGGAGTTCCTCTCGTTCGCTTAAGGCGAGAGCTATCTTTCCCCTCTCGTCCCTCTTGATCCATGATTTGATTATGCTGAATGATAGAACTTGCGCCAGCTCCGCAAGAGCAATACCCACACTCTAACCCCGCTGCCCCCACCGGCGTTTCGGCGGTGCGCGCGAGCCTATGCGCACCCTTCAACCCCAGAGCCTCTAGCTTCGACGAGTCCAGCGCGAAGCACGTCATGGGGTTGTAGGCAGCACGCTCCCCCTGCGTGGGGAGCTCGAACCTCACCGACACTCCCCCAGCCACCGCTAAGGCCTCCGCGAGCTGCCGGACGGTCACGACCGGGCCGGGGTTTGAGATGTTGTACGCCTGCCCCATCTCGCCGCGCAGGAGGACGGCAAGCAGGGCCGTCGCGCAGTCGAGCGAGTAAGTGTACGAACGCAGCTGGTTGCCCTCGCTCTTCATCACGATGTCCCTCCCGGCGGCGGCCTCGCGCGCAAATGACGCGTGCGCGCGGGTGTCGGCAGGCGTGACCTGCGGACCGTAGACGTGGCTGGGGCGGACCATGACAACGTCGACACCGTACTCCGTCGAGTAGGCAGCGTAGAGGGTCTCGGCCGGTCGCCTGGCGGAGGGGTAGCACGAGCGCGGGCTGGTCACGTCGACGTACGCGTAGTCCCCCTCCCCGTAGAGCTCCGTCCCGGACCTGGTTCCGTAGACCTCGCTGCTGGAGATGGGGAGCAGCCTTCCCGACCCCCGGAGGCGGCGCAGCGCCTCCAGTATCTCCCGGGCACCGTAGGCGATCCCCCACGCCATCTCGACGGTCTCCTTGGCATAGGCGCTCGGATGCGCGTTGGCGGCGCAGTGCACGACGTAGTCATAGCTGCCCGCTGGCTCGAAGACGGCCAAGGCGTCGTGCTCTCGAACGAGAAAGCCTCACTCCCCCACCGCAGGTACCGCTCTTCCACGTGCCCCCGATCCCGACCGACAAAGGCCAGGCGCACGCTCCCGCCAAGCTCAGTGCTCCTGCACAGCAGGGCGTCGGCCAGCGCGGAGCCGATGAGGCCCGTCGCACCCGTCACCAAGACGAACTGGCCATCAAGCGCCGCGAGCCGCGGGCCGCTCGCAGCCTCACGCAGGTCGCCGAGGTAACCCTCCGTGTATCTCATTCGTTCCCCCAGGTGAGATCGGACTTCAGCCAGGACTCCTGCTTGGTGTGCAGGAGCGCCTCGAAGATACGCAGGTCCTCCACCGTCATTATCTTCAGGTTCGTCTCCGAGCTGCGCAAGAAGAAAATCTCCTGTCCGAACTTCTGCATGAGCGTGCACGACGCCGCCGTGTTAATTTCCCGCGCCTCGCCGCCTCGTCGCGCGCCCACAGGAGCCTGCCCAGTGGCCAGATAGGCGGGGCCCGAGTCCTCCACAGCTCCTCGCGCGGAAGGGACTCCGTGGATGAGACGCCGTCCGCACAGCGGAAGATGGCCTCGACACAGGGAATGGCCTCAACAGAGCAGCCTCGCTCCCGATAGGTGGCCAAGCCATCAGAAATGACCTCGGCAGACACCATGGGACGAATACCATCATGGATGATCACCGCATCATCGGGGGAGGAGTGCCGCGCAATTTCCTTCAGGCCGAGAAGAATGGACTCCTGACCCGTGCCTCCCCAGGAATGACCCACTTGAGCTTAGTGATGCCAAACTGCCTCGCATACGCCCAGAGAACGTCCGTCCATGAGTCTAGCCTTACCACAATCAAGATGCTTGCATCGGAATAATATTAAAATTATATCCGCTTATTTATTAGTTTAGAGATAGCTTTCGTTGCCTTCCCAACCGCAAGGGCCCAAAGCACAGCGAACGCAGCTAATATGATAGCTAGCCAGAGCCGTCCGTCAATAAGGGGAAGGCCAAGTTTGTTAGTGAATAAGATGCAATGCGTTAAATAAACCTCAAGAGAGATGCCCCCAAAGATGCCTAACACAGATTGCAGCCTTCTTCCAAAGCTGCCCAATTTGGACACAGCAGCAATCATGAATGACAATGAATAACTTACTGTTATACCAGCTGGAAAGTATGCCAATCTCCACCACCAGTGCCTAATGCCTGGTGGAGATACAACCACGAAGAAAATAATCGTAATCATAAAAACAGGAATCCAGACCGGCCAAGGGAGTCTAACATTCTCCTTAACCAAATGACCAGCATAGCAACCCACAATGAAAATAGGAATGCGAGCAAGCCCTATTTCAGATATTTTAAACCACTTCAAGTCAAACTTATGTACCAGCCAGTAGAATAGCAGGGCTGCAACGACCAGCGCAGCCATCCTCATAAAGATGAAACCTTCACTTTTTTTCTCAGATGACTCTTCAATATACACACCATAAATAAATAGATATATATAGGGAAAAATGAGATACATACCGATGATAAACACAACAAACCACATGCCATTGTCCCCGCCTGGCAATCCTGAAACCATTCTTGAAATAAGCGTAAAATTCCATAGCAGCTGTGCAAAAGAGTAATCTCCACCGATGAATCGGGCAATCCAAAATACTCCGTAGGTAAGTGCCAGAGGCGGCAGGATACGAGTTAGCCGTTTTATAATAAACAGATCAGCCCTCTGATTTTTTTGAAACGAATAGTAAAGACTAATTCCCGATAGAAAAAGGAATATATCGACTCCAAGACTTCCAACGGATACAAATGCTTGTAGAGGTTGAAGGACAGATATTCCAAATGAAAAATCAACCATAGCGTTATGGGCCATATGGAATAGAATAATCCATATGGCACAAAACCCATATAATTCTTTGCGGTATCTACTTACCAGCCCAAGGTCCACCTATTCCTCTTCCTTCAACCTATCTAGTTATATGGCCTTGTGTTAATCTCTTTTATTTTTCTCTGCACATTCCATACTTATTTTTCTAAAAAACGCTGAGCACTCTTGCCAAACCCAGAATAGAAACGTGCTGTAAAGAAGATTGAGGAGTTGAGGGTCAAAAGCAGAATGAGCTGCAATTACAAACAGAATGAGGCACATCAGTAAGTCATCTTTTGATGCAGCCTCTCTCGACGCGACCGAAAATGCTACAAGAACAGCCAGAAATGGCACAAGACCTCTGAGGACTAATGTATTCAGATATGAACTCTCAATATAATTCTTATCTGCCTCAGGAAAGGATTCCTTTCTTGAAACAAGTGAGCCTCCCGTAACCAAGCTGTTGCCCGCAAATTCAATCTCCTGCCCGAATGGCTTGATGCCATACTTATTTAGTGAGGCATGATCTTGAGCAAGCCTATTGCTGCTGAGGCTGTTTAGTGCCTTCCATGCTGGAGTTGAGGAATCATATACAAGCGCCATAACGAGACCAATGACAGAAAATGCAACAAAAGAATACTTGGCGAGAGATCTTAAACAACTACCTAACCATGGCCTTTGTCTAAAGATGCTAAGGCAGAGAGTTCCTATCATCAAGAGAAGGACTAGTGCGAATGAATTACGTGAATCCGTAAATATAAATATTAATATATTAATTATAATAATTCCGATGTACTGCCAGGCTGGCAGCTTACCATCTCTCACATAGAGATGCAGCATTACGAGATTAAGATATATATGGCTTAGATAGGTGCAGTATCGAAAGCCTAATCCGTGCCGCACCGCCTCAGAACCTCGCTTAAAAAGATAGTCCGGGATTACTCCAAATTGCGAAAGAACAACAATGACAACGCTACCTGCGCCAATGAGATATAGGGTAAACCAAGCTATCTTCTTAAATTCAACTTTTCTGCCAGCGTAAAGTATGAGAGCCGTGTCTAGCAGAAGGACATCACCGGCTGCGATTTTTACTGCTATCCCAATACCTGCCGTAATTACAAATAAAATAAGTGAGACATCCATTGAGATGCTCATAAGGATCGATATTAAGATTAGCCCATACACGAGCGCATGAGTCATCGTATTAAATACAGACCCCTCGGCAACTGAAAGCATAGAGATGCTCACGAGCTTCCAAATAAGCCACAATCCATAGCCAGAAAAAAAGGATGCACAAGCCAGACGTGTCCTAAGTTTTGAAGGTTCCATATGCCCCACAACCATCTAGATATCCTTTTCTAAATAGATCTTCATGAATGCATCCTGCTCGATTATATGAAAATTAACTCCGGGTCTTTCTTGGAAGGTATTTCCCAAAGAGCCGTCGAAACTGAACATCTTTTGTCGCCAAACACCATACGATTGAAATACCAAGATAGACGATAGCTCCTACAACTACCTCCGCCAAGAGAGTCAATAGAGAGATTCCCCTCGCACGGAGCATTCGCGGGGCAAATACCCGAATTGCTGCCGACATAATTATTCCAATACACAAAAACGGGATTGCGCCCTTAAAATAAGAGAGAAGGGGAAGCTCTTCGCGCACCATTATTGACTGAGTCACAAGAATAGATAGCTCTGCTAGCACGGTGCCAATGGCGGCCCCCATGGCCCCCAACAAGGGGATAGTGATGAGATTGAAGACAACGTTGACAATTGCCCCAATAACCAAAGATAGCGTGTACTCCCCGTCACGGGATGAGGGAAGAAGGTATTGCTTTCCAATCACATTTGTCATCGAAATCACAGGAATGATTACCACGAGAACGCGCATAAGGCCAATGCAAGCCTCGTATCCTTTGCCAAAGAACACGGGAACAAATACGGGCGCAACCGCAGCGATGCCCGCAGCAAGGGCAATTGCGGTAGCAAGCATAATCCAGACGGCTGTCTTAAGAAGCGAAAGGCCTTCTTTCCGATCACCGTATTGCAGCGTCTGAGACATTCGGGGCAACATAACCGTGCCGAGGGCGGTTACCACATTTAAAGGCAATCGTGAGATTTTCTCCGAGTAGTCAAAAAAAGCAACCTGATCACTTGAAGATAAAGAGCCCAGCATGATCTTATCTAACGTGGTATAAATCGAGACTGCAATGACAGGCACAAAAAGACGTGCGCTTGCCTTTAAATGCTTCCAAACTTCACTTGGCTTAGGCTTGGCAAAATCAATATAGTTCTTCATGAATGGCCAGAGTGAAGCTGCATTTAAAAAGTAGCTTCCCGAGACAGCCATCACATAAACCCATAGGTCGTTTTCGTCATGCACAAAAAAGAATACCGTCACAATCATAATGATCTTGGTTGCGAAGCTCCTGATGGTAGGAATCTTGAACTCTTCGCATCCAAATAGAAGCCATGAAACGTCTGTTGCCGCGTAGAGCACCCATAGCCCCCAGAGCGCTGCAATAACTGTCCCACCCTTGTGTATCGTCGCTGCATATAGGATATAGACCAGCATAACTACAAGGCCAACGCCAAGCTGAGAGGCATAAATTTCGCAAAAGGTCTGAGAGCGTTTTTTCCGGTCTTCTCCGCACAATGCAATGGTGCGCACCCCGTAGATTGACATTCCGAGTGTTGCAAATAGAACGAAGTAGTTGGTAATTGACTGTGTATATGAAAAAACTCCATTCTGATCTGGGCCAAGAACTCTTGCAAGATACGGTGTGGTAAGCAGGGGAGTCACTGCCTGGAGGATCTGGTATGCAGAGTTAAGAAGAAAGTTCTTCCTCAGGCTTCGCCCGCCCATTAGTTCTTCTGCTCCCTAAGAAACTCTCCAAGACGCCGATAAGCTTCACGTAAGTCGGCCGTTGGCACCCAACCAAGATTGCGCAGTTTTTCGGAGCTCAGGAAGAGACGGACGTCAGGAGCATATCCAGATGCCCCCTCTTCATCAAGCTCAAGAACAATCTTAGATTTGCCCTGAGAGAGCGTCTGAGAGACAAGTTCCGCCATCCCTCGTATGGTCGTATGAGATGCTTCGTTGCAGACATTGTATACCTCACCGGCAATTCCTTTTGCAAGTAGAAGAAGTAGAGCGGCTACCGCATCTGCTGCATAGACATAGTTGCCCTCGGAGAGTCCCCTTGTCTTGAGAACTATGTTCTCCCCCGCCAGAGCGCTACGCGCAAATTGGGCGAACACTCGATTTTCGGTGGGGAGAATACCCGCGCCAAAGGTCTGAGCAAGACGGGCAATAGCTACCCCGACACCATACTGCTCTGCGTATGAGGTGCAGAGGCACTCACACAGCCTCTTGCTTTCTGGATACCCAGACCGCACCGAGCGAATGTCAATGAAGCCCAGGTCAGACTCCGATGTCTTACCTCGCTTATCAATGTTGCCATACACCTCCATGGAGGAGAGGTAGACCATTCTGGCACCGGTCCTATGAGCAAGCTCAAGAAGAGCTCGTGTGCCCTCGAACGAGGTGACAATCGTATCGACCGGCTTCGTAACCATGATCTTTGAACTAGTAATGGCCGCCGTATGTACGATGTAGTCGCAAGAATCAATGCCCTCGGGAATCTGCCCACTCTGCAGGTCGCAGACAAGGCAGTGAACGTCGCCATTGGCGTCATATGCCTCTAAGAGATTACGAGCTTTATCTGCATCACGCACAAGCACACAAATTGACACATTGAGATCGTATGCGGCATTAGCGAGTAAAAGATAACGCGCAACAAGCGAGCCAATCAACCCCGTCGCGCCAGTAATAACAATACTTGCCTCACGAAAAGGCTCGAAAAGATCACGACCAAGAGAGACGAAGTCACGTTTGACCATCTTGCTGATTTTCATATTGGATCCCTACTAAACGTAAATCTGCTCGTTCTCGCGAGCATCCAGGATGGCTCTCATAGAGAAGAAATCTCCTGGCGTCGTAATCTTGATATTCTCCACGGGCCCATCAATAAGATGCAGACCGTGTCCATACTCCATCATCATAGTGGCAGAATCCACGAAGTCCGATCTGCCCTCGGTGATGGCGCGCCTATGCGCAGCAAGAATTTCCTCAAGCCAGAAACTCTGTGGGGCACGTGCGAGGCGGATGTTCCTGCGTGGAGGAACTGAGGCTATACTGCCATCCTCCGTAACTTCAACCACCGTCTCAGATGCCTCTATCGTAGTTATCGCAGAACCATAGGACCTCACTGACTCGAGATTGTCAGTTATGGTCTTGTGCGCTATGAGCGGCCTCACGCCATCATGAATAAGTACAATCGAACGCTCTCCGGCAGCGAGTTTTTCTGCAGCGCAAAGACCACTATAGATGGAGAGTTGACCTGTCTCACCGCCTGGAACAACAGCCTTCACTTTCGAAATCCCATAGTTCTCAAAGATGTCTTTGCAATGGGAAATCCAGTCTGGGTGACAGGAAACAACGATGCTATCAATATCTGGATGCTCTTCAAATAGTGCTGCCGTATGAACGATGATTGGCTTACCGTGAATCTCAAGAAATTGCTTTGGTAATTCTCTCGAATGCATCCTTTTGCCAACGCCACCAGCAAACAGCACGGCCACATTCATTGTTTTTCCCCTTGTTCAAGAGTGCGGACGTGCTCCTCGATTACCTTTGCGACGGCCTCACATGCATGGCCAGTTTCAAAAGAACCTAGGTCATTATGATGCTTTTCCATTCGCACCCTATACGATATGGCATCAAATGAGCGAATCGCCTCCGCAAGCTCCTCATTCGACTCACAAACTGGAAAGCCCCATTCGTGGATGTCAACGTCAAAACCACGGTCGCGCTCATACTGAGCTAAATCAGGAGTAAAAAGAAAACAAGGCCTATAGGTGAACGAGAAGTCCCAGATAACAGACGAATAGTCTGAGATAATGGCATCACAAGCAAGAAGTAGACCCTGCATATCGCGATAGTCAGAGAGATCGCGGTCAAAACCCTTGCCAGAAAACTCTGAAAAATAATGTCCCCGTTGACCAAAAATAATATTTTTATCCGATATAACTTCGAATGCATCGTGGACGATGCTAATATCAACCTGGGGAATATCGTCAGAGAAATCACGCCATGTAGGAACAAAAAGAACAAGGTAATCCATCTCGTCTAATCCAAGGCTCTTGCGAATTCTCAGTCTCTCTGAAGAACTGTTAGTCACCAATCTGTCATTACGAGGCATGCCCCTCTCAATAACTTCACCCGAATACGCATATTGTTTACGAATTACTTCATCTGTAAAAAACTTGCTACTTGAAACAAAATAGTTATAATGAGAGAATTGATTTCTTGTCATAAACCGAGAGAATGGCAGGCCAGCATTAGTTGCAATGCCAACTTTTTTATAACATCCGCCCCCATGCCATGTTTGAATCTGAAGTTGCTCTTTGCGAGCAGGAAGATCATTAGAACGAGGGCTATTGGTTATAAGGACCGACGCGAGGCAGGCCATTCTTCGATGCTCTTGAGAGCGATACCGAATGACTCTCGTATTGGGCCGAGAAGCCAAATCGGCCCACTTATCTGGATCCTGTGCAGCCCATATATACGAAAACCGGTTCGGATAATGCTCACATAGATACTCATAAATTGCGCGAGGATTACATTCCAAGCGAGTCCCTAGAAAACTTTCCAGCAGAATAAGTTTCTTTTCTGTTGGGCGGCTCAAGAGCTGTGCTTTAGTCGCAAGGGCAAAAATCTTTGCACCAACAAATTTAACTGCTCTTGCTATTTCATCTCGTGCTTCTATCTTACGGTTAAGCTTCATGTTCATAGTTAAATAATCATCTATTCAGTTATTCCGGTTACAGATCTTTTATTTCCGTACTTTCCCAAATCAAATTCAAATACGAAGTGGCTCTCACGGTCTAATTCAGAGGGTGGTGTCATATAGTCCGGACCATACAGTCCAGAGAGATATACCTCGTAGTGGACAGGAATAGGTACTTCGTATCCGTCGAAGTCCACGTTTTTAACCGGAAAAAAATCACTACGTCGATAGAGTTCTCCAAAATAGTGCTTTCGGCCAACAGGAACTGAAATATATTTCGATCTTTCCTTGCCAAACCGGGCATTCCAGCGATCCCATGTGATAGTCCATGCTACGGGTGAACGAAAAGAAAGTAGCTTGCCGAACATAATTTTTATTTTAAATATTCTCATATTCTTGGGAGATCCAGATACGAGGGACAGATACTCCTCCCCTCTTGATGCAAATCTACGACACGAATAGGCAAGTCCGAGCAGAAGCGAAACAGTCCCATGGATATACCTAAAAGGAGCGGAGTCTGGAACATTATCAATATAAAATATATCGATATAAGCCCCACATTGACCAGACTCATAGTCATCCCTACACTTCACAACCGTTCCCTTGAGCCTGACTCTCGGAAATGCAAGGTCGTAGCCTGGAGTCACACCGGGTTGCTGAACCCAATACTTATCGCCAAAACGAGCTGAGAAAGCCTCTGAAAAGCGGGCGAAGTCCTTCCGTGTCATGTTGATATCGAGATCATCGTCCCAGGGGATAAAGCCCCTGTGCCGCACTGCGCCCAAACAACTTCCACCGCCCAAAACGTACGTAATTTTATTGGCTAGGCACACCTCATTTATATCCCCCAGCATCATGCGAAGCACGTTTTGGAGCTGCTCTAGCATATCAGGTGATATTTCAACTGAATCATCAGTATTTAAAATATGTTTAAATACATCAAAAGTAGATAGTCCCATTATACTCTCTTTTATAATTAGCGTATTTGCTCAGGAGCCATGGAGAAATACCTGTTCTTCCAGAAGTAATACACGAGTCCCTTTATATGCTCAAGGTTCATCTTGCTCATAATCTTCTTATGCGATAAACGCTGATACTCATGCACTATATGTGCTTCGTAGCAACGAACGACACGCAGCCCAGCCGCATGACATCTCACACACCAGTCCACATCTTCGGGAGCGTAGAAAATCTTCTCGTCAAAAAGACCAACAAGGTCAAGGACCTGCTTAGGAAGCACCCAACAAGCCGAAAGCAGATACCCCACATCTTGAATCCCATTAACGATAGGCGTCTTAGGCTCCTCCGCTTTTGCTGCTTTTTTTGAGACACTACCAAATGGCCATGCCTTACCAAGCTTAATACTAGGCGTAGGAAGATTCCTGCCAGATAGCTGGACAGACCCGTCTGAGCTTGACATTGTCGGTCCAACTACACCTATCTTCTGATTCGAAACCAACACAGCTACCATCTGATCGAATGCAGCTTGGTTCACAACTGTGCCTGAGTCGAGTATGCAGATATAGTCTGTAGCCGATTCAATTTCTTTAAGAGCTTCATTACGGGAAATAGTAGTACCCAAATTTTTATCGCTGGTAACGACGTGCAGATTCGAATGGGCTGATGAGAGTTCGGCCAGAATGCAAGGCGTAGAATCCGTAGAGCCGTTATCCACAACCCACACATCAAGATCTGTGCAGTCCAGAGCCAAAACTGATTCCAGGCAGGGCCTTACCACGGCTTCGGAGTTCCACGCCAAGATAACGAAGCCCACCCTTGCCTTGCAAAAGTCAGGTCTCAAGCTATTGCCCCGTCTTTCTCGCCATGGCCCTGAAGGTGCGGACGAAGATCCTTAGGTCCAGGCTCAGGCTCGCATGGCGCACGTAGAAGAGCTCAAGCCCCTGACGCTCGCCGTCGGCCCACGTGGCATCGTTTCTGGAAGTGACCTGCCACCAGCCAGTGATGCCAGGCTTGCGGGAGAGGAACTCATCGCGGGCGTTTGCCAGCTGCCAGGTCTCGGCCTCGGTCACGGGGCGCGGCCCTATAACGGAGAGGTCACCCTTGAGGACGTTGAGGAACTGCGGGAGCTCGTCCAGGGAGGCCTTACGCAAAATGCGGCCCACGTGCGTGACCCGCGGGTCGTGGTCTACCTTCTGCTCGCGACGCCACTCCTCGAGCTGCGTTTCGTTGAGGTAGCGCTCCGGATGATCGTGAGCGTCGACGTACATGGTGCGGATCTTGTATATGCGAAAAGGCCTCCCGTCCTTTCCGATGCGCTCTTGGGTGAACATGGCCGGTCCAGCCGACTCCAGACGGATGGCCAGGCACGCGATCGCAACCGGGATGGCCAGCACCACCGTCACGCAGGCGGAGAACACAAAGTCGAAGACGCGCTTGACAGCCCGGTACGCGACTCCTCCCGGGAGCGGCAGCGCGCCCGCCACGGGAGCCGGAGCGCGATAGGTCACCTCGGGGTGGGCGACCGCAAAGGCCTTCTCGTCAAAGTCGGGAGGATAGGCGGCTGCCTCCGCTTCGAGGGGGCTGACCACCGTAACCTCTTCCTCAAGGGGGCTAGCCACGGCTGCCCCCGCCACGTCCACGTCCGACGTCATCTCTTCGTACACGAGCAGGCGGCCCTCGCTCTCGTTCGTGCGGTTACGGCTGCGTCCTCGTCCGACGCGGCCAGGACGGCCAGCCCCACGCGCGTGGAGACCGTGCGCCCGCACAGGTTGACTTCCAGATATGCCGTGGACTTGCGGCGGTTCACGTCGCGGATGAGGCCCTCGTGGCCCACCAGCGGGCCGTCCACGACCGTCACCCGCTCGCCCTCCTTGACCGCGCGGCTCATGGGGACCACGCGCTCGCCGGGGCGGGTGAGCGCGCCGATGAGGGCGACCTCCTCGTCTGCCAGGGGGACGGGCCTCTCGCCCATGGTGAGCAGGCGGGCGAACTCGGGAAGGCGCGCGAGCTCTGACTCGAGCGCCACCGGATCGTCCGAGATGGCAATGAGGTAGCCGGGGAACAGTGGCTTGGCGCAGGGGACCCAGAGGCCGTGAAGCTTGATCTCGGCCTCGTACTGGGGGTAGAAGCACTCCTCGAGGACTTCCGCAGAGGCCACTCGAGCTATGAGCTCGACCATGGCCTCCTCGCGACCCCTTGCGACCTGAATCACGTACCACATGCGCATCACCACCTCAGCTGTCCGCCGTCCGACAAAACAGGGAGAATGCCCACTACTAGGGAAGACTTTTAGGGCTACGCCCTTCCGGCAAAAAACCGGTCTTCCAGAGTCTCTGCATTCCCTGAACTCGTCGAAGCACGCACGTGGCGCTGCCCCAAAGAGAAAGGTATGTCTCGCAGTTTCCTGCGCGGGAACCGCTGGTTTGCAGCGAGCCCCGCGCAAAAGGCTGCCTGGCGCCCTAGTTCCCCGGCGTCGCCCCCTGCCCCCGGACGGCCGGCACGGCCGAGGCGCACGGGCCCCCTTTGGTTAACGGATGAATGTGGCCCAGAGCAGCGGGACAACCAGACGGCCAGAGCCCCCAGCTCACTTTTCCACCCAGGGGGACCGCGGGGCGCAGGGGACGTACCGGTGCGCTCTCTGTGCCCATCACCTGCGCCGCCTTCCTTCAATTGACTTTAAGCTGTTTTGCTATAGTAGACCAAATCGTGAGGTAGGGTCCTCGGCGCGGTTCACAACATATGAATCCCATGCTGCGGCCCCGTCGAGCGGGGCCGCACGGCACGTCGCGCGCGCTTCTGACCAAGGGGTCCTACCCGAGCGCGGCCTCGCGCGGGAGCCGCCAGGCGCGATGATCCGTGTGCAGGAGCCTCTCGGCGCGCTCGGAGAGGGGGGCTCCCAGGTAGTCCTCGTAGCAGGCCGCGATGGCAGGGTTCTCGTAGGAGTTGCGCAGATCGGCCGCGCGGTCGAGGCCCCAGAGCACGTCCCCGCGCGCGCCGGCGAGCTCCTGGCCCTCGTGGATGGGCTGGCCACCCCCGCCCGCGCAGCCCCCGGGGCAGGCCATGACCTCCACGAAGTCGTAGGAGACCTCGCCCGCGGCAAGGGCGTCCAAGAGGAGCCCGGCGTTGGCCAGGCCGCTTGCCACGGCCACGCGCACCGGCGCGCCCGCCAGGTCGAAGGTGGCCTCCTTCCAGCCATCCAGCCCCCGCACGGCGGAGAACGCGTCGGGCGTGGGCTTCTCGCCCGTCACCAGGTGGTAGGCCGTGCGCAGGGCCGCCTCCATGACGCCTCCCGTGGCGCCGAAGATCACGCCCGCGCCCGTGGCCGTGCCCAGGGGCTCGTCGAACGCCTCGTCCGGGAGTGCCCGGGGGTCCAGGTGCTCGGCGCGAATCATGCGGCAGACCTCGCGCGTGGTCAGGGCCACGTCCACGTCCGCGTCCCCGCAGGCGTCGTTCATGGTGGGGATGGCCACCTCTGCCTTCTTGGCCGTGCACGGCATGACCTCCACGCAGAAGATGCGGTGCGGGTCTATGCCCATGAGCTCGGCGTAGTAGCTCTTGGCGATGGCGCCGAACATCTGGCCCGGCGACTTTGAGCTGGAGAGCTGGTCGGTGAACTCGGGGCGCGTGGCCTTGACGTAGCGCACCCACCCCGGGCAGCACGACGTGAACATGGGGAGCTTCTGGTCCTGGGGGTGAGCGAGCTTCTGGAGCAGCTCGCTTCCCTCCTCCATGATGGTGAGGTCCGCCGAGAAGTCCGTGTCGAAGACGTAGTCCGCGCCCATCTGGCGAAGGGCGGCCACCAGACGCCCCACGCCGGCCTCCTCGTGCGTGAGGCCGAGCTGCTCGCCCCAGGCCGCGCGCACGGCCGGCGCGATCTGAACCACGACGACCTTGTCCGGGTCCGCCAGGGCGTCGAAGACGCGGGAGGTGTCGTCGCGCTCGCGCAGGGCGCCTGTGGGGCAGTGGGTGATGCACTGGCCGCAGAGCGTACAGGCGGACTCGGCTATGGGGACCGCCCCGCGCGTGTTCACGCTCGTGTGCGTGGCGCGGTTGACGAGGTCCCACACGCCCAGGCCCTGGACCTTGTCGCAGACCTGGACGCAGCGCAGGCAGTTGATGCACTTGTCGTTGGTGCGGATGAGCGGGAAGCTCTGGTCCCACGGCTCGTGTGCGAGGTGCCTGTCGTACGGCAGAGACGTGATGCCCAGGTCGTTGGCCACGGTCTGCAGCGTGCAGTTGCCGCTGCGCACGCAGCTCGTGCACTCGGAGTCGTGCGTGGCCAGGAGCAGCTCCACGTTCATGCGCCGCGCCTGGCGGACCTTGGGGCTGTTGGTGCGCACGACCATGCCCTCGGACACGACGTTGTTGCAGGCGGCCACGAGCTGGTCGGTCCCCTCCACCTCCACCACGCAGACGCGGCAGGAGCCTATCTCGTTGAGCCCGCGCAGGTAGCACAGGGTGGGGATGCTGACCCCCGCCCGCGCGGCCGCGTCGAGGATGGACGTCTTGGGCTCCACGCTCACCGCGCGGCCGTCTACGGTCAGGTTTACCATTGCTCGACCCTGCCTCCCCTGAAGGCCCCCATGCCAAAGTGGTCGCAGCGCAGGCAGCGCGACGCCTCCTGGTGCGCCTCCTCGTCCGTGAGGCCGCGCTCGACGAGGGCGAAGTCGCCTACGCGCTCGGACGCCTCGCGCTCGCGCATCTCGCAGCGCGCGCACGAGACCTTGCCCGTGAAGCGCGCCGGGGGCAGGTCCACGTCCAGCTCGATCCTATGGTCGAAGCCAAGATAGTTGTCGATGTTTCCGGCCGCGACCTTGCCGGCGTTGATGGCCCGGATGACGGTGGCGGGCCCGGACTGGCAGTCTCCGCCCGAGAAGAGCCCCTCCTTGCCGGGGACCGAGCCGTCCGGGTTGGTGGTGATGCGGCCGCGCTCGCAGCGCACGCCGAGCTCCTCGAAAGGGGCCGACGCGATGTCCTGGCCTATGGCCACGATCACGCGGTCGCAGGCGATCACCTCGTCGGGGCGCTCCGCCGGGCGCGGGGCGGGGCGTCCCCGCCTGAGGCCGCCGATGATCTGCGGGGCGACGCGCAGGCCCACCACGCGACCCCGGGCGTCCGTGACGACCTCCTGGGGGGCGTGCAGGTCCAGGACCTCGCAGCCCTCGGCCTGCGCCCCGGCGACCTCCTCGGCCTGGGCCGTCATATCGCCCACGCGGCGGCGGTAGACGATGACGACCCTCTTGGCCCCCAGGCGCACGGAGGTGCGGGCCACGTCCATGGCCACGTTGCCGCCGCCGATCACGGCCACGATGAGGCCATCGAAGTCGGGCGGGTTGTCGTCTCCCATGTCGCGCAGGAGCGCCACGGCGCTGAGCACGCCCGGTGCGTCCTCGCCGGGCAGGCCGAGCTTCTTGTCCGCATGGGCACCGATAGCCAGGTAGGCGGCATCGTAGTCCGCGCGCAGGCGGGCGAGCTCGTCTCCGGAGACGGGGTGGTTGAGCTCCACGGAGATGCCTCGGTCCAAGATCCACCGGATCTCCCGGTCCAGGTCCTCGCGCGGCAGGCGGTAGCTGGGGATGCCGTAGCGCAGCATGCCTCCCAGGTGCGCGCGCTGCTCCAGGATGGTGACCTCGTGGCCCATGAGGGTGAGGTAGTAGGCGCAGCTGACGCCTGCGGGGCCGCCGCCCACCACGGCCACGCGCCGGCCGGTCGCGGGCTGGATGCGGGGCGCGTAATCATCCGCGTGCTCCACGGCGTAGCGCTTTATGCCGCGGATGTTCATCGGGTCGTCCACCATGCCGCGGCGGCAGTGCATCTCGCAGGGATGCTCGCAGACCAGGCCGCACACGAGCGGCAGGGGGTTGTCCTTGCGGATGAGGCGCACGGCCTCGGTGTAGCGGCCGGCCTCGACGAGCGCCACGTAGCCGGGGATGTCCACCCCGGCCGGGCATCCCGAGACACAGGGGACGAGCTGGCTCTGCGCGAAGCCGCAGGCGTGGTTTTTGACGTGGTGCTCGAAGTCGTCGCGAAACCCCCGCACGGCCATGAGCGCGACCTCGCCGGCCTCGTAGCCGATGGCGCAGTCGCTCGACAGGTAGATGGTGCGCGCGGTGGACTCGATGAGGTCGAGCGTCTCCATGGTGGCGCGGTTCTCGAGCACGTCGTCGAACAGGTGGTGCAGCATGCGCAGCCCCACGCGGCACGGCGTGCACTTGCCGCAGCTCTGCGTGGCGCACATGGCCACGTAGGACGCCGTGAACTCCACGGGGCACGGGGCGAGCGAGCTCACGGCCAGGCGCTTCTCGAGCATCTCGTGCATGCTCGACATGATGGCCTGCGACTCGCTGCGCTCCATGACGCTCAATCTGGCCATGGGCCTCTCCTTGCGCGAGAAACGTGACGCCGGGGCCCTCATCCCCCGCGCCGATACACGGTCGAGATGGTAGGGGTGAGGGGTCCCCGTACGAGGAACGATTCCGCGAGGAGTCGGATTGGAGACGTAAGTGGCGGGGGGAGAGGGGCGGGGGATGAAGGTAGGGAGGGGTTTGAGCCTGGCACGATGGGCGTTCTTGAAGTCATTATCTGTTGCAATAGTTTCCTTATAGGGTATTATTGCAACATGACGAGAAGTGACCACATAGAGAAGATAAATGAACTCTCGGCTTCCGAGAGGATCTTCACGTCCGCCCAGGCCCAGCGGCTCGGCATCACGCGCAAGGCCCTCTCCCAAGCCGCTGCGTCGGACCGCGCCGAGCGCATCGCTCACGGTGCCTATCGTCTGTCAGGCACGCCGAGCTCCGAGATAGATGAACTGACGGCCGTTTGGAAGCTTACCAATCCGACGAAGTTCACGAGTGAGCGGATGGCACGCTGGGACGGGGTTGTGGTCGGCGGCTCTACCGCGAGCAGTCTGCTGGGAATCGGAGATTTCTGGCTCTCTCCCTATCGACTCTATGCGCCCAGACGGATAAACTCGCGGCTCTCCTATGCCCGATTCTCCAAGCGTGTCGTAGACGAGGCTGATGTGACCTGGCTACGCGGCCTACCCGTGACGAGGCTCGAGCGCACGCTCATGGACCTGTGCCTTGATTTCGAGGACCCCTCCCTTGTGGAGAACGCGCTCAGAGACGCCACGCGAGAGGGGATCGACTTCGAGCATCTGAGGGAGCTCATAAGCAAGCAGCCCCCGAGGGGCGCCGCCTCCACCTTGTTTCGTACGCTCGCCGAGACGGGCTCTAGTCTGAGGGAGGGCTCCCCGTTATGACGTTACAGGAAAAAGGCGAATCATACGAGACGCCCCACGCTCTCGAAATGGCAGTCAAGGCTGCCGCTAATCGCTCGTCAATGGGCACGGGAAACGCAATCAGGGCATTCTAGTTCGTCCGCTTACTCTGCCGTGTGTTCGCTAGCGGCAAAGGAGAGCTCGTGCTCAAGGGCGGTCAGGCCATGCTCGCCCGTACTGTGAAAGCCCGGGCAACCCGCGATATCGACCTGCTATCCACGTGCGATGGTCTCGACGGTGCCGTGGATGAGATTAAGAGACTCTCGTCCACGAATCTAGATGACCACGTACAGTTCAGATTCTCGGGAGCGCACTCCATTAAGGCAAACGACGAGTATAGAAACGGCGCCAGTGTCACATTCGACCCGTGGATCGGTGCCAAGCGCATGCCCCCGGGGGAATTCGTGGTTCCCAAGGAATGGTCACAGAGTGCCTACGCGAAAGCGTGCGAGAAGCAGGCAGCCGGCACCAGAGTGACCAAAGTTCTAGTCCTAGCGCATGAACGCCGGCATACGTCCCTCAGGGGTGGCCTCGGCGATGTCCAGCAGGGCATGGGCCACGGAGTCATTGTTGGCCGGGCCGATGTGCCAGCGCGCGACGTCCCTCACCGCAGGCACCGCGTTGGCGACGGCCACGGAGTGGGGATAGTGGCGCAAGACCGCAAGGTCGTTCTCGGCGTCCCCGAAGCAGCAGACCTCCTGGGGCTCCAGGCCCAGACGATCCATGAGGAAGTCGCCGCCGTGGTCCTTGCCAAAGCCGTGCGGCGTAACGTCGATGTGGGGCGTCCCGGGCATGGGGCAGAGAAAGTCGAGCTCGGCGGGGGCGTCGCTCAGATGCGCGGCCACCTCCTGGCAGCGCTCGTACGTTCCCACCACGCGCACGTTGGCCTTGTAACAGGGCTCCTCGGGCACGTCCGTGAGCGCCCGCTCGACGTGCCAGAAGTTGTCCGGGTGCGCGCGCACGAAGCCTAGGTCCGTTCCCACAGCGACCTTGCGGCCCCCATACTCCACCACGAGGTAGGCGTCGGGCATGTGGGCGAGGCTGGCCTCCGCGCACAGCAGGGCTTTATGAGACAGCGCGACCTTCTCCACGAGCTGGCCCTCGAGGTAGACGAGTTGGCCGTTGCTGGTCACCGCCGTGGAGGTGGCCGCCGCGTCGCCGGCGAGCATGTGGGTGAGGTCTCGGTAGATGCGGCCCGTGCACGGGGCGAACAAGACGCCGGTGCCCTGCAGGACGTGGATCGCGTCCAGGGCGAACGGCGTGATGACGTGGTCGGGCTGCCAGATGAGCGTAGAGTCCAGGTCGCAGAGCACGAGCTTGATCATGAGGGTCCTTTCGAAGGCGGGCCGCGGCGGATGCGGCGCAGCACGGCGGCGCAACCTATGCTACCTCGTCCGCGCGCGGCTCGCCCCAAAGGTTCAGGCGCGACGGTCGGGGTCCGTCACGCCCTTGTATCGCCTGTCAGGTGCTCAGGTGGTTCGACGGGCGACCCCCCTGGTATAGACCTCCTCCCACGACCCGCCGGGCAGAAAGTGACCCTTGACACACGCGCGTTACTCGTAGGACGCACCGCCGAGCAGGACCATCACGAGCGCCGAGAGCGCGATGGCAGGCGCAAGGGGAATCCCCTGGGCGAGGGCGCGTCCGTCGCGTGCGAGTGGAAACGCACTCGCACGGGCGTTCCCGCGCGCGGCCCAGGACGCGACGATGCGGAGCACCACCCAGCCAGCCACCGCCACCAGGCAGGACAGGGCGATAACCACGAGCACGCGCGCGGGCCCCACCCACACTCCCACGACGGCCAGGAGCTTGACGTCACCACCTCCCACGCCCGGCGTGCCCCGGATGCGCGCGGAGACCGCCGCCGTCGCGAGCATCACCACGAGCGCGCAGGTCAGGCCGCACACGCTGCGCAGACACGCCTGCGAGGCCGAGCCGCCGAGAAGGACGCCCGCGCACGCCTGTGCCGCTCCCGACACCGCCACCGCGACGACGCACCCGTTGGGCACGACGCGCCGCGCGAGGTCCGTGACGGCCGCAACGCCGAGCGCGGCCGCGAGCACGCCATACGCCGCCACCCTGAGCACCACGCCGAGCACGTCCACCCTGGCTCCTCTCGCCCTCTTTGGCCCTACCCGTCTCATCTGCCGTGGCGCGATTCTAGGGGCTGAGGGCGCGGCATGGAGGACGACCGCGAGGACCCCAGAGACCCTCTCGCTAGGAAACGGATCCCGTCACCTGCACCGATACCAACTGTGACCGTGCGCGTCAGATTCGTGACAGGTTCACGAGCGGCGTCTTTGAGCCCGCCAGAGGCACGCGCATTTGGTATAAGAGAGGGGCCTTTGCTCGTCGCACCACGTTCGTTGCCCCCACTCGTCATCCCCCGGAAAGCCGCCGCCATGTCGCACGTGCCCTCTCATAGTCGCAACCCGCGCATCGAGGCGCTGCGGCTCGTGGCCATCGCGGGCATCGCGCTCTTCCACACCTTTCAGCCCTGGTTCTCTGCCGCGACCGACGGCTCGTGGGCCGCAGGTCCCCTCATCACGTGGGCCCTGGGCTGCGTCAGTCTGCTCGGGGCGTACGGCAATCACGTCTTCTTTCTTATCTCGGGCCTCTTCCTCGTGCCCCGTGCGGCCCAGGCCTCCACGACCGCCGGCTACTGGCCCGACCAGGTTAGAAAAACCGGCCGGCGCGCCCTGACCATCCTGGCGAGCGTGGCCCTCTACGCACTCGTGGCGCTTGCCGTGAGCACGTGGGTCGTGCCCGTCGAGGGGGTCAGCCTGCATGAGGCGGGCTGGCTCGTCGGAGGGCTCGAGTTCGTCTGGCTCTACCTCGTGTTCGTTGCCCTGGTACCCCTGGTGGGCTGGACGTGGCGATGCATGCGCCGCCCTCACGCGGCCGTGTTCGTGCTGGTCTCGATGGCCTTTGCGCTCAACGCCTACATCGCGTTCCTCTCGCCCGGGGAGGTTGATCGAGGGCTTCTGGAGTGGCGCAAGCTCATGAGCGCGGCCAGCTACCTCGTGGCGTTTCTGGTGGGAGGGGTGCTCGGCGAGACGCAGAGCAGGCGTCCCGCCCGGGCACTCGCGGCGTGCGCGGCCGTTGCCGTGGTCGTAGAGGGAGCGGCGGCGTTCATGGGCTCGTCGGACGTACTCGTAGCCCTCTCCTTCAAGTCCACGTCGGCCCTCTCGTTCGCACTCGCGGTCCTCTCGGTGGCGTACGCCGCGCGATCGGCGGACGCAGCCACAGCCCCAGCTTCGACTCCGACGAACCATGCAGCCGCCCTCACCTGCCGAGCCGCCCCCTGCGTGCTGGGGTTCTACCTGGCGCAGTCGATCTTCTCGCCCCTCTGGCGCCCCCTGGCGGACGCCCTCACCCAGGCGGCGGCTGCCGGGGGCGACGTGGCCCTTCTTGTCGCGGGCACGGCCTTTAGCCTGGCACTCCTCGCCGTCATGCTGCTCACGGACGCCCTCGTGAGGCTCCCTCTGCTCAGGTGGCTTGGGCTCGCCTAGGAGTGGGTATACTTCACCCTCATCGCGTACGGGGAAGGGGATTTTCATGACAGAGTGGCTAGTGCGGACGTTCGTGCCGAACGCCCGGAACGTGAGCGATCCCGAGGTCCGCACGCGCTACGGCCTTCTGGCGAGCGTCACCGGCATCGTCTGCAACGTGGCGCTCTTTGTGGGCAAGGGTGTGGTGGGCCTCCTTGCTGGGTCCGTCTCGGTCGTGGCCGACGCCGTCAACAACCTCTCCGACGCCTCGAGCAACATCGTGAGCCTCCTGGGCTTCAAGCTGGCCAGCCGTCCCGCCGACAAGGACCACCCCTACGGGCACGGACGCTACGAGTACCTAGCCGGCCTCGTGGTGTCCGTCGTGGTGTGCGCGATCGGCCTCAACCTCGTGATGAGCTCCGCCAACAGGATCGTGCACCCCGAGCCCACCGAGTTTGGCCCGGCCACGGTCGTGGTCCTCGTCGCGTCCATAGTCGTGAAGCTCTGGATGACGACGTTCAACCGGAGCCTGGGACGCACCATATCGTCGGAGACCCTGGCAGCCACGGCGGTGGACTCCCGAAACGACGTCATCACCTCGGCGGCGGTCCTTGCCTCGGCCGTGGTCTCGCAGCTCACGGGGGCCAACCTCGACGGGTGGGCGGGCCTGGCCGTGGGGGCCTTCATCTGCTGGAGCGGCGTCGAGCTCGTGGGTGACGCCGTGAGCCCGCTTCTGGGCAAGGCGCCCGACCCCGCCTACTCCGAGCACATCCGTCGCAAGATCCTCAGCTATCCCGGCGTCCTGGGCACGCATGACCTCATGATCCACGACTACGGCCCCGGACGGCGGTTCGCGAGCGCGCACGTCGAGATGGCAGGCGAGGGCGGCGCCTTCGAGCAGCACGACGTCCTGGACCGCATCGAGCAGGCGTTCCTGAGCGACGAGGGCCTGGTCATGACCCTGCACTACGACCCCATCGTGACCGACGACCCCCAGGTGCACGACATGCGCCACTGGATCGACCTCGCCGTAAAGGAGATCGATCCGGGCCTCTCGATCCACGATTTGCGCCACGTTCCCGGGCCCTCGCACGCCACGATCACCTTCGACTGCGTCCGATCCGCAAGGTGCGAGCTCTCCTCGACCGAGCTCAGGCGGCGCGTGTCGGAGCTCGTGGAGAAGCGCTATCCTCGGTCCGTCTGCAAGATCACCATCGACGACGGCTACGTCTCTCCGAGGCAGTAGGGCGGGAGCAGGGAAAACATGGCAGGTTCGAGCTCGTACAAGGCCAAGCAGATGATCGTCATGCGGCGCGACCTCAAGATGCGCAAGGGCAAGATCGCCGCCCAGGCCGGGCACGCCTGCGTCGAGGCCATCCTTCTGGCGCTCGTGCGCGAGGGGCGCTCCGGCGAGCTGCGCGCGGAGGACGACTGGGTCCGAATCGAGCACGACGAGGATGACCGCTCCCCGCTCACCGACTGGTTCGACGCCGGCGTGGCCAAGGTCTGCGTCTACGTGGACTCCGAGGAAGAGCTGCTCGACCTCGCCCAGAGGGGTCGTGAACAGGGCTTTGTGGTAGCCCTCGTACGCGACGCGGGCTACACCGAGTTCCACGGCGAGCCCACCTACACCTGCCTGGCCTTCGAGCCGCTCCCCGCCGACGTCATCGACCCCCTCACCGGCGAACTGCCGCTGTACTAGGCGGGCGCGAGACGGGGCTCGCAGTGCCCTCTTCCGGGTTTGGGTTCGCGGGAAGGGGTTCACACAAGAACCCTTTTGAACTCTCCGATTCTTATCTGGCGTTTCTCAACGATAGTAACTAGGCTACTTGCACTATCGCCTGTGCCCGAACCCAAGCTCGATATAGAGTTTGGGTTCGGGCTCGCATCCCCTTCGGTGATGACATCAAAATTCACTTCTTTTACCTGCAGAAACTCCACAGGGCATACTTTCCCCTCCCCCGTTGCGAACCCAAACCCGAAAGTGGCCATGGCTGGGAGGCCACCGGCGACTGGCACGAAAGTCATGTTTCCGGCGCGTGTTCCTCCTCAATTCCCACTTGCATGGTGGGTTTATAAGTGCCACCCTATACGGTAGCGAGCAGTCGTCCGGACGACATCCCTCGTGACCAGTACAATCGAAGAAGGAGGCACCATGCGTACCGCACGCAAGATTGAGGCCCTCATCGGCTCCACGCCCCTCGTGGATCTTTCCGACCTCACCAGCAACTCCGTAACGATCCTCGGCAAGTACGAGGCCACCAACCCCGGCGGGTCCATCAAGGATCGCATCGCCGCCGCGATGGTCGACGACGCCGAGCGCCAGGGGCTTCTTGCCCCCGGGGGCACCATCATCGAGCCCACGAGCGGAAACACCGGCGTCGGCCTGGCCATGGTGGCCGCCGCACGCGGATACAAGCTCATCCTCACCATGCCCGAGACCATGAGCGTCGAGCGCCGCAAGCTCGCCGCCGCCTACGGTGCCACCATCGAGCTCACCCCCGGCGCGGACGGCATGCGCGGTGCCGTGGAGCGCGCCGAGAAGCTCAAGGCCTCCATCCCCGGCTCCATCATCGCCGGGCAGTTCACCAACCCCGCCAATCCCCAGGCCCACTACGAGACCACCGGCCCGGAGATCTGGCGCGACACCGAGGGCACGGTCGACGTGCTCATAGCCGGCGTGGGCACGGGCGGCACCATCTCCGGCGCCGCACGCTTCCTCAAGGAGAAGAACCCTAGCGTGCGCGCCGTGGCCGTGGAGCCCGACGAGTCGCAGGTTCTCGCCGGCAAGCCGGCCGGCGGCCACAAGATTCAGGGCATCGGTGCCAACTTCGTGCCGGACAACTTCGATCGCTCCGTGGTGGACGAGATTCTGCCTGTGACCTCAGGTGACGCCGTGGCCACCAAGGCACGTCTGGCCAAGGAGGCCGGCCTCCTGGTGGGAATCTCCTCGGGAGCCGCCGTGGCGGCCGCCCTCGCGCTGGCCGAGCGCCCCGAACTCGCGGGGAGGGCCATCGTCGCGATTCTGCCCGACACGGGCGAGCGATACCTCTCCATGGACCTCTAACATGGGCGCGTTGGCCCACATGCGCGAGGACGTGGCCACCGTTCTGGCCCGCGACCCCTCCATGGCGAGCACCGGCAACGTGGTGCTCTTCTCGACGGGGCTGCATGCCGTCTGGGCACACCGCCAACAGCACTGGCTCTGGGAGCACGGTGCGCACGGGCTCGCGGTCTTTCTCTCGCAGCGCTCGCGGCGGCGCTATGGCGTGGACATCCACCCGGCGGCCCGCATCGGCCGGAGATTCATGATTGACCACGGGACGGGAATCGTCATTGGCCAGACGGCGGTCATCGGCGACGACTGCCTTATCTACCAGGGAGTTACGCTGGGGATGACCGGAAAGCACGGGGGTAAGCGCCATCCCACCGTGGGCAACAACGTCATGATCGGAGCCGGAGCCATTATCTTGGGCAACATCACCATCGGCGACGAAGTGCGCGTGGCCGCCGGGGCCGTGGTGATTCGCGACGTTGCCCCCCACACGACCGTCGCCGGCAATCCCGCACGCGTGGTGAGCGACCGCAGCTGCCCCATGTTACACCTCGTCGAGCTGCCCCAGCTGCCCGACTACGACGACGAGAATGTTCGCTGGTCCTGCTCGCTGTGATCGCAGAATGACGACCATACCCGAACGTCGGTTTCGGGGCCGATTTGGTACCGTTTTTGGCGTTCGGGTATGGTCACCCTAAGTAGCCGTGCTATTTTGACGCTGCCTCGAGCTGCTCGAGGCGTCGGCGGCGCAGCTTGCGGCCTTTACCGCAGCGAGGATTGCTGAGCTTGCAGTGGTTGCCGCAGCCGGGGCAGTGCTCGCCAACAAGGGCGGGCTCAGCAGCGCGGGCGAGCGCCTTCTTCGAGAGCTTTGCGGATGCAGTGGCGGCGTCCTTTGCGTAATCGTCCTTTGCAGCGTGGTCGTGGTTCTTGTGGTGCTTTCCATCGTGCTTGTGGTGCTTGTCATGACCGTGGTGTTTGTCGTGCTTTTTGGCGGGAACGTCCGCTTTGCGCAGATCATCGGAACCCTCATGACCTGGTCCTCCATGGGCCATCGCGTCGAACGCGTGCCCCTCGCGGCGCTTGCCGGTGAGGTAGTCCACGTCCACGCGCCAGATGGCCACGTGATTGATGGCCTCCCTGAAGAACGAGACGGAAGCGTCCGGTGCCATGTGCGCCATGAGGAGCTCGAGGCCGTGGATCTTCTCGGCGTGATCGTCCACGGGAGAGATGCGACCTGTGGCCATGATGCTCTCGTAGGCGTACGAGTAAAGGCAGGAGAAGTCTCCCTCAATCACGCCAGCGGGAACGTCAAGCTCAAGGGCTACCTCGGGTGCAGCCGTCCAGGCATCGGCCTTGCGACCGGTGGAGGCGGAGTGCAGCCAGAAGGTCCAGCGGACAGCAGTGGCGTCCCCCTTGCCCTCGGAAACCTCGAACCCAAAGCTCATGGGCACGATGAACGGCCCCTCGGCATCGCAGGAGCCCACGCGCAGCACCTGAGCACGCTCCACGATCGAGCGCAGCTCGGAAAGATCGGTCACCGCTCGCTTGGCACGCCGCGGGGGTCGATTCGGCATCGAGCCGGAGAATGCAGGCATGAGTGTTACCCCTCAGATAGCTTTTGACGAAGCCATTCTAGCGCGAGGGGGCACGTTCTGCGCCACGCGCGTTGCAGGCTGTCTAAGGAGAGGCCACGCCGTGCTCTGCATGCCGAGGCCTCCGATTGCACAACGCCGGGCAAACAACTAGCGAACAGTCACTATCTCTGCGTTCGACAACGCGTACTCGGTAAGCTCCTGACCAATACCAGGCTCATCCGGGACTTCGAAGTATCCGCCATGAGTCACATAGTCATTTCTGCACAGACGAATATTGTCCTCGATGAGAGCCGAAGCATGCAGCTCGTGAATCACGAAATTGGGAATCACGGCCTCGAGCTGGAGCGCGGCGCTCGCAGAGACCGGCCCTCCGCAACAGTGCACCTGGACACCGATGTCATAGACATGAGCCTGGTCACAGATTTTCTTGCCCTCGGTGATGCCGCCCACATTGCAGAGGTCGGGTTGAATGACACTAATCGATCGATCCTCGAAGAAGGGTCGATAGCCCCAGCGCGTGTAGACGCGCTCCCCGGTCGCCAGGGGAATGTCGACCTTATCGGCGATCTCACGGAAGAGGGAGGGATTAAGCGGCTGCGTTGGCTCTTCATAATAGAAGCAACCAAGTTTCTGAAGCTCGCGGCCTAGCTGGACAGAGGTCGTGGCATCCGTGAGCGCGTGCAGCTCGATGATGATGTCCACGTCCGGGCCTGCCTCGCGCATGGCAGCCACGCGATCGACGGCAAGCCGCATCTGATCACGCTGAAGAATCCCACGACTTGAGCGGCCCATCCACACGCCGTTCATGTCGAAGCCTATGGGGTCGACCTTCACGGCATCAAAGCCGTCGTCCATTGCCTTGCGCATGGCCTCGGCGTACTCCTCGGGCCGCGCGAGCGAATGCGACACCTTCCCCCAGTCGAACTGCAGCTGAGAGGCATAGGCGCGCAGTCTGGTGTTGGTCTTTCCTCCCAGCAGCTTCCACACGGGAGCCCCCAGCGCCTTGCCTCGGATGTCCCAAAGGGCGATATCGATGCCCGAGATACCCGCCATGATCACGCCGCCGTTGCCCATGCCCCAGAAGGTAAGACGGTGAAGGCGATCCCAAATCTGCTCGTTGTTCATGGGGTCAAGCCCCACGATGCACTGAGCGAAGTCGATTGCCATGCCAAAACCTGCAGTCTGGGCATTTCCGTAGGCGACGCCCACTTCCCCAAGACCTGAGATGTCTTCATCGGTATTGATGCGCACGAACACCGGATGCCAGGGAACGTTTCCCACCGCCACCTCTGCGGCAACGCTTGGTTCTTTAAACGCCTTGATGATGTCTACGCTTGTAATCTTCATGATGCCCTACTCCCCGTAGTAGACCGTGCGCAGGAGCAGTCGCGCGTCATCCGCGGTAACCTCAACCGGGTTAGCGGGCGTGCACACGTCGGACAGGACCTTGCCGACAAGCACCTCGAGACTGGACTCGAACTCGGCCTCGTCGGGCACGACCTCGCGCATGGTGGTGGGCACCCCCAGCTCTGACCGCAGATCGAGAATCACGCGCTCAAGATCGTGAGCCCCCACAAATCCCGCAAGCTCCTCATAGCGTGTTGCGGCAGTTTCAGAATGATCACGATTGAACGCGATGCTGTAGGGAAGCACGATGCCGTTGGCCAGCCCGTGAGCCACATTGTAGGTGGCCCCGAAGGTATGTGCGATGCCGTGGCAGACACCGAGCGCCCCGTTGGTAAACGCGATGCCACCCAAGCAGCTGGCAGCCAGCATGTCCGCACGGGCGGACAGGTTGCTCGGCTCGTTCGCACAGGTCCTGAGCGCTCGATAGCCCGCGACCCATGCCCCCATGGCCTGCGCGTCAGAGAAGACGTTGGCCGTGTTGGCCACATACGACTCGATGGCATGGGTGAGCGCGTCCATGCCGCACGCCACGGTTCCCCTGCGCGGCATCGTGGCAGAGAAGGCCGGGTCCAAGATGGCCACGTCAGGAATCAGGCGCCCCGTGTACTCGCGCACCGAGTACTTCCTCTTCTGCACGGGGTCCTTTATGAGCGCAGCGCGCGTGCACTCGGAGCCCGTCCCAGCGCTTGTCGCGATGCAACAGACGCGAGCCCGCTCGCGCAAGGTGAGCGGCGCCGGCGGCATGACCTCCTCGAGGCTCTTGTACTGGGGGTTCTCGTAGAAGACCCACATGGCCTTGGCAGCATCCATCGCGGAGCCCCCGCCAAAGCCTATCACCCAGTCGGGTTCGAACTCCTTCATGTCCTCCACGCCGCGACGCACCGACTCCCAGCAAGGCTCGGGCTCCACGTCCGTGTTGGCGCGCCACGTCCAGCCCGACGACTCGAGCACGTCTGTAATCACCTTGAGCTGGCCAAGCTCCTTCTGGATGGTCCCGCTCATCACGATGTAGGCCCGCCGAAGCTCTGCGGGAAGTTCTGCGAGCGCAAAGACGGCGTCCTCTCCGAAGTAGATCTTATCGGCTCCAAGCTTGTATGTCTTCATGTCTCCCTGCTCTCCTTAGTCGTAGACGACGCAGTTCTTGATGACCTTGCCCGACGCGTGCTCCAAGATGGCCTCCTCGAGACGCTCGAGCGGATACTCGTTCTGGACGAAGTCATCCGCGGAAATGACCCCCAGACACAGGAGCTTGAACGCCTCCGAGACCGTAAGTGGCGTGGTATGAAAGACCCCCTTGACCGTGAGCTGCGAGTAATGCAGGAGCGTCGCGTCCATCTTGAGCACGCTCCCCGACTTCGTGCCGCCAAAGAGCAGCACGAACCCGCCCTTGCGCGCCATGTGCACGCTCGTCTCCCACACGTCAAGAAGTCCTGTAGCCTCTATAACCACGTCGGCACCACGCCCGTCATCCGTCATATCGCGAACGGCGACCACGCTGTCCTCGACTCCCGTTAGATTGAGCGTCCGCCACACGCCCAGACGCTCAGCCACGTCAAGGCGGCTCTGGACCAAGTCCGTGACGAGCACCTGGGCCCCGCGCAACACGGCGAGCCGCGCGAACATGAGCCCGATGGGCCCCGCCCCGTTGATGACCACGAAGTCACCCTGTTCGATGGGGCAGTTCTGGATGCCATAGACGGCGCACGATAAGGGCTCCATGAGCGAGGCCGCCTTGTGGCTCAGCTCGTCCGGCATCACAAAAAGGTTCTGCTGCACAATGGGCGCGGGCACGCGCACGTACTCCGCGTAAGATCCCCGATTAAACAGGAGGTTCTCACACATCGAGGGCTGCCCGTGCTTGCACCAGTAGCAGTGACCGCACGGGGCCGAGTTGTGCACGGCGACGCGATCGCCCTCGCGCACGCCCTCGACGGCAGACCCGACGGCCGCGATCACCCCGGAGAACTCGTGCCCATAGGGGTGCGGAGGCTTGAGCAGGGGATAGCCCCGACGATAGTTCTTGACGTCAGTCCCGCACGTCGTCGAGACGACGTTCTTCACCAGCACCTCATCGGATGCAATCTGAGGCAGGGGGGCATCAATGATGCGGATGTCTCCCTGATCGTAAAGCACAGCTGCACGCATCTTTCCTCCCTCTTCATCATCCAAGGACGGGTACAAAGCCGGCGCGGCCGGCGGCCGCAATGTCCGCCGGCCGCGCCCAGCCGCTACTTGGTCTGCTGACCGTAGGTCTTGGAGCGCTCCATGGCGCTTGCCATCTGCTCGTCAGTCAAATACTGCGGCTCGCCCGCACACAGGCACTGCCACTGAATCTGAGCGGTGAACTCGATGTTCGTGGCAAGCCCGAACGCCTTGGGCAGGCTCGCCTGATAGCACACGTCACCATGGTTGGCGAGAAGCACCACGCGCGTCTTCGGGTTGGCTACCAGGACCTCTCCGACAGCTTCGGCGAGCTCAGGGGTGCCAAAGGTAACGTAGGGCACCAAGGGCACCTCGTTGACGCCCGCGCCCATAATCACATAGTGAACGGGCCTCAGGGTCTGGTGCAGGCATGCGAGGGTCGTAGCGTAGGGCGAGTGCGTGTGCACCACTGCCCGAGCCTCGGGACGGTTCTGGTAGACGATGGTGTGAAGCCCATGCTCGCTCGACGGCTTGCGCGCGCCGTCGATGATGGCACCGTCAAGATCCATGACGACCACGTCTTCGGGCTTCGTGTCAAAGTAGCCCAGTCCAGAGGGGCTAATGGCCATGTAGCCGGTCTCGGGATCGTAGATCGAGATGTTTCCGCTCGTGCCCACCGAGAGGCCTGCGGCACTCATCTTTTTGCCATACTCAACGATCTGCGCGCGCTCTTCCTCCATCAACATAAGAGTCTCCCCTCCCCCGCCACTGCGCGGGGTTTGTCTGATTTCTCTCTTGATTTGAGCAGGTCTACGATCTAGGACGCGATCGCCTTGAGGTTCACTACCATGTCGCTCTTGCCCGTCTCCCAGAACTCGGCAATCTTGCGCGCAAGCAGGAGCGGGCTCTTGGGCAGCGCGTCCACGACGTTGCCGGCGTTGTGCGGCGTGAGCGTAACGTTGTCGAGGCTCAGCAGCGGGTCATCCTGGGCGAGTGGCTCCTCCCAGAAGACGTCGAGGGCACACCCCCCGATGGAGCGCTCGTCAAGTGCCTTTACCAGGGCGTCCTTGTCCAGCACGCCGGCACGTGAGGTGTTGATGAGATACGCCGTGGGCTTCATGAGGGCGAGCTGCTCGGTGCTTACGCTGTCCTTGGTCTCGGGCGTGAGACGGAGGTGAAGGCTCACGATGTCCGCCTCCAAGAAGAGCGTCTTCTCGTCGACAAGCTCCACGGCAAGGCCCACCTCGTCAATCTGCTCCTGCGTGAGGTAGGGGTCATAGGCGATGACCCGCTTCATGCCGATGCCCAGGCACTTCTTGGCCACGAGCTTGCCTATGTGTCCAAGGCCCATGAGCCCAAGGGTCATGTCGCACAGAGAGGTCGTATAGCCACTGTTCATGTACTCCTTGCGCCAGTCACCTTTCTTGAGGGCCGCATGGGCGCGAGCGATGTTGCGCGTCTCGGCGAACATGAGACCCACGGCAAAGTCGGACGTGCACTCTGCATTGCGGATGCAGTGGATGACGGGAATGTTGCGCTTGGTGGCCGCGGCCACGTCGATGTGCTCCATCCCCCCGCGGCACGTACCGATGAGCTTAAGGTGCGGACCGGCCGCGATGAGGTCCTCGGCCACGGGGCAGAAGTGCGTGAGGAGGATGTCGGCATCCTTCACCTGCTCATAGGCCTCTGCAGGAATCTCCTCGGCCGTGGGGCCGTTCTTCTCGAGGTTCTGGGCTCGACGCTGGAACTCCTGACGCGTGGAGCACTTCCACTCAAGGGCGACGACGTCAGCCTCCTCATCCAGGGATTGCGCCGCTTCGACGAGTAGGTCGCAGGGCACCACGATGTCACCGATAACCACGATCTTCATGCCTGTCTCCTTCCTGTGTCGCTGGGCGAGGCGAGGGCCCCGCCCGTGCACGATCTTGTGATGACTACCTAGGCCATGACCTTGCTTACCTCCGGCTCGGGACGCTTGCCCGTTGCCAGGAACTCGAGGTAGCCCTGGAAGCGATCCTTGTTCTTGCGGAATAGAATGAAGAATGCAACGTAGGCGGCCATGACCAGAGCGATGACGAGCGGGTTCTGCGTGAGGAAGGCCATCGTTATGAGACCGGCCGTGCAGTTGGACATGATGAAGCCGATGACGAACGTTCCCGAGGCTACGGCCTCGACAGCGGCCTCGAAGCCGACCCCAGCGGCGACCTGCGTGAAGGCGGAGGCCCAGTAGGAGGCCATGGCGAGCTTGGCGGCAAAGACGATGACGGCCATGCACCACGCCTTGAACACGTTCCCGTTAGAGAGGGCAACGGGGATCTCGACCATGTACGGAAGAGAGGGAAGCACCATAAGGGGAACGACCAGGTTTCCCGGCATCAGGAAGGCAATCAGGACGCCAAACGGAATCACCAGGAGGCCAGTGGTCAGCGTGGCTGCCTCACCATAGCCCAAAGCATCGTTGACGGCCACGATGAACTGGCGGTCCTTTCCATACTTGGACTTGGAGAGGGTCTTGCGAGAGAACTCGGTCAACGCACCAAAGCCTGCGGCGAACATGCCTGCGATCTTGGGGAAAATGGCCATGACGGCCGAGCACGTGACGGCAACCTGTGCGACGTTGCCCAGCCCCACGATGGTGTTGAGCCGGTCTACGTTGCCGACGATGCCCAAGATAAGACCGATGGCCAGGCCGATGTACATCGGCTCGCCCATGAATCCGATCCTCTTGCGAATGGACTGGGGGTTCGCCTTGATCTTGTCGAAGCCAAGCTTGGAAAAGAGAACGTTGAGCACCAGGTACATGGGGGCGTCGCCGTTGTGATGGGGTGCGGTCATCGCGCAGCTGGGATAGTTATAGTACGTCGACCAACGCTTCTGGACCGACTCCGCAATGAGGAGCGTCACAAGATTGATGAGGAGCATGAGCACGAAGGCAAGCGGCATGTTGCCGGTCAGCAGGAACAGCATGGATCCCCAGACGGAAATCGAGTAGTTGTTCCAAAGGTCGGACGGCATGAAGATGTCGGTAATCTTGCCAAACCAAAGGACGACCTGGAAGAGCAGGCCAACGCCGATAAACATCATGCCAAGGTTGGTCGAGTAGGCCACGGCGGCCACGGCCTGCCAGCCGATGTCGAGTGCGGGCTTGTTGAGCCCCGAGACGTCGACCATGCGCGTAATGAGCGGGGTCAGGACCCCTCCGAACGCCGTGGTGACGAAAGACATGCCCATGAGGCCCACGCCCACGAGCACGGCCGACTGGAACGCGCGCTTGCGCGGAGTCTTAAAGACGCGACAGATGATGTAGATGATTATCGGCACGGTAATGTAGTTGCCGAAGGCGTCGAATATTTGCTTCAAAACTGCAAAGAAGCCGTCCATGAATTCATCCCCTAGGTGTTATAGGTGTATGCCAGTTACAGCGGATAAAACGGCAGGGCAAGGGTGCCGGGGCTACTCGCTCAGGTCAAGTTTTCCAACGGCCTCCATGAGCTGCTCGATGAACTCGTCCTCGTTGATTCCCACAAGGAAGCCGGTGGCATTGAGCATCGGAATGCCGTAGTCCTCTTCCACGGGGCTCGTGTAGGCGATAAGATCCCAGGCACGCGTCATCACGGCAGTAGCGATGCCCGGAGGGTTTGTCTCGTCCGTATCGCAGTCGTATCCGTGCTCTTCAAGCACGTCGCGAAGCTTGGCGGCGAGCATGGCGGAGGTGGCGGTGCCCGATCCGCAGACGCATAGAATATTGACAATCCTCATGGTGCTCTCTCCTTTGTTGTCGTTTTTCCGTACGCGAGCTCAATCCCCTGAGGCCCCCGTGCTTACGCCTCCTCGAGCGAATGAAGCAGCCCAAGGATCTCGTCCGCGTCCCTTGAGGCGCGGATGCGTTCAAGACGGGGGCTGTCTTGGATGACGTGCATCATCTCCTTGAGCAGCTCTATCTGCTGCCCCGAGTCCTTTATCACAAGGGGCATGATCAGGCTCACGTTGAGCGACGTGCCCGGTTCGCCCATCATGTCAAACTTGACGGGTTTTTTGGGAACGATGACCCCAATGGCGGCCTTGTTGACGAACGTGGGGTTGGTGTGCGGAATTGCGATGCACATGGTCTTGCCGGGCAGCCCCGTCGGAAAGACCTTCTCGCGCTCGATGACCATCTCGGCATAGCCCTCGTTGACGTAGCCGCAGTCCTGCAGGCGCGCCGCCATGAGACGAATCGCATCCTCCGAGGTCTTCACGTCCGCGTCCACAAAGACGAGCCTTTTGTCCAGTAGTTTCCCCATTCGTTTTCACCTCCTTCAATGAAAGCGCAGGTAAAGTCCATATTTTGTCCGGAAGCAGAAAGAGCTATCCGGGTAGGACACCCAAACGAACTCCCGCCACATAGAGTGAGAAGACCAAGGCGACCAGAGCGATGGCACGCACGATCTTGCGCGTTTTTACGAGTCCCAGGGGCAGGTAGTACTCATAGCGCGGAAGAACCCGCGGCCATATGAGGATCACCGCCGAAAGGGCCACGAAGGGCATCGGCGTCCATACCGGTTGAAAGTCTAAGAAGGCAATGGCAATCCACGACGCGATGGCGCACAGTCCCACGGCCACGTAGAAGAGGGGGCGCATGCGGGCGTCATGGTTCACGAACGAAACCGTGCTCTCAAAGTGCTCCTCGCAGCAGCACTTGAGAACGGGGTCGCCACCTGGATTCACCACGTACTCATGCGAGGCCGTGGGCTTTCCGCACCACAGGCAGGCGGCCTCCTGGCCCTCGATGCCGTGATGGCCGTGGTAGACGAACTTGCGCCGTTTCGCCATGTTGTCTCCCTAAGCTTCCAACACATCGGCCATGAGCGTGGCCACGTGCTCTTGACTGGAAAAGTATTGATATATATCGTAAAGTGTTCCCCAGTGCGAGTATCGGTTGATGGTTGCCATGCAGACCACGACACGGGCCGGCTTGCCATCGGGAAGCTCGATGCCATCAGGGGCAAGCACGATCTGCGCCTCAACGTGGGCGTTCTCGTCTCCCTGCATGGGGCAGCGCACGATCACGACCTCGGGAGCCATACGATAATAAAGAAGCTTATTGCTTGCCATGATGTTGCTCATACGCTCCACTAGGCAGCTTTTGGAGGCGTCCTCCTGTAACTTATGGGCCCCCAGCAGTACGGCCGTGCCCCATGTCGAGCCCTGAGGTACGACCACGCGCTCAGCGCGCACATGCGAGTCGCCCAGCTGCACCGAAGTCGGCCCCCTGAAGCCTCGGTCGCGCTCGTCAAAATAGCGGAAGAGTTCGAAGTGAAGCTTGTCAGAGCGCAGCCACCCCCAATCGGAGTCGGGGATGTTCTCACCCACTATTTCGACGATACCTTCGATGAGGGCGTCATAGCGAGAGATGATCCGATTGCTTCTTAGTACCTCATAGATTTGCCTGCGGCTCTCCTCAGAGAAGAATGGGGTGGTCTCGACCATGTTGTCGCTTCTGAACTCTTGGGGAAGATGCGAGAGCGCAACGACGAGCGCATAGGACTCAAGTGTCCATCGGTGCAGGCTATCTACCTCGGCACAGTCGTATTCGAAGCAGATGCCGCAGGCGTCAAAGAGCTGCTCCTTGACCAAGGTAATGGTTGACATATTCCTGGCACCCACGAGAAGGACCCTGGTAGCACTCGTGTCCCCGTTTTCGAGCATCTTGTTGTCGAGGTCGTTTGACAGGTAAATCGTGAGATAGGCGAGCTCGTCGTCGGAGAGGTCATCCATACCGGTTTCCACCGCGGCGCGTCGCGTGAAGTCAAAGGCCATCGGATACATCTTCTGCACGTCAACCGTAAGCGGGTTGTGAACGGAGATGCCATATTTCTGGCGATAGTACAGCGGTCTGATGTGATGGGAGAGCTGCTCGTGAATAGTTTCCTTGTTCATGAAGGTGAGACAGCCCACACGTTCGAAGTTGCCGATGAGATTCTCGGCGAGCTCACTCACGTACTCGTCTTCCTCACGTTGCCGCGCAAAGTTGGTGGTCTTGATTCCCAGCAAAAGGGAGGTGATGTAGAGAATCTCCTCGGAGGGCAGGGCAATGCCTGCGCTCTTGAGCTTCTCGACGCTGCACTGAACCGAACGATAAGAGAGGGTTCCGCTGAGCGTAATCTGCTCTTCTCGGCCCATGGCGACCCAGCTGCCCCTAAGGCCCCGGAGCCACGAAACTTGGATCATCATGCCCTCAAGGCCGTTGCTGTCAAGAAAGCAGCGAGTTTTGAGATCTAGTTCGTATTGTTTGATGAGACTGCGGCAAAGCTCATAATAATCAATGTCATTCTTTGTTACGTCAACAAGCGTGCGCTGGAGAAAGCGTCTCACGTCCTGGATGCACTCGGCTCCCGCAAGGCCCTGGAGCTTGGACCAGATGAATTTTCGAATGGTAATCTCGTCGCCCAAAAGCGTGTAGCCTTGTCCCGGTACGCTGGCAAGATTGATTCCGAGTGGATTCAGTTCCCCCTTGAGCTCACGAATATCGGCGATTACGGTGTTGCGAGAAACTTCATAGCCGTCCATGAGGCTCGGGATGGTGGCATGCTCATGTGCGAGGGCAATACGCACAAGAGTCATTGACCGACGTTCAGATACCGTAAACACGCGCACGCGGCTGAGGCCGACAAGACGCCCTGCGTACTTCCAGCAGACGTCCTTACTCGTAACCATCTGGTTCTCGAGAGTAACCTTACCAAGGTCTTCGCGCCCAAGCCACTCATTGATGTGCGCTATGTCGTAGTAAATCGTCCGTCGCGATACTCCAAACTCATCCGCAAGGGTTTGAACGCTTACTCCCTCAGCAGCTTGAGGAAGACAGCGCAAGAGAGAGATCTGCCTGCTTTTGAGATCCATGGCGCCACCTCCCTGCTGTCCGCGACCTGCTGCGCCATGCTTCCGTTTGGTTCCGCTACAAAACCATTCTTTCTGACGAGGCCTGCTCTGGGAATTACCAACTTGGTTCAGAGCTCGTGCCAGAATGGGTGCAATAAGCTGTACTCTTGCATACAGATGTACAAATCAGTTAGTTGACACGTCATTCATCTGGCTTTTATTAGATTAATAAACTATTATATATTTTTATTATTTATTATATATATTCCAAAAGTCCACAGGACATGACAAGTAATACGCAGACAAACAGACCATTCAGGGAGAAATAGCGACCGTTCGCACGCTAGTGATGCTACGCGTTATTTCTACAACAGGACCAGTCTCTTGCACGGGAGCCACTGCGATAAAAGGATATTCGTGCAAGAGACTGAAACCTCACCGTGGCGTCGCTTCCTCGAGCATCTGCGTGGTCCCCTATAGCATCTGCTCCAGACAGGTCTTTTGGGGAGACATCCCCATGGCCTCGTAGAAGCGCTGGGCCGAGGGATTGCATGCCCAGACGTTGAGCGTCAGGTTATGGCAGCCTTGCGCGCGAGCGTAGCTCACCACGTGTTGGTAGAGGGCCATGCCCACGTGATGGCCGCGCGCGGACTCGTCCACGCAGAGGTCATCTATGTAGAGGGTCCTTATCGGCTGTAGGTTGTTACTCCCCGCATAGTCCCGCATCACACAAAACGCGTAGCCCAGAATCTCTCCGTCCGGGGCACCTTCGCGCACGGCCACGAAGACGGGGAGCGTGTCGTCAGCCAAGATCTCTCGGAGCTCGTCGTCGGTGTACTTGCGCGTTCCCGCGCGAAAGATGTCAGGGCGGCCCTGGGCGTGCACCTTCAGTACCTGGTCAAGCAACCGCCCGAGACCGGGAAGGTCCTTCTCGCCTGCGCGCCTGATCTCCATCGCTGCCTCCTCGCAAACGGTTTTCTGACCCGGGGCTTTCAACTCAAGGATAGCGCGCCGCCCCGCATGCTACCCTATTTGGTTGCCACATGCCACACGAGAGGAGCCCGAAGCCCATGCGCATCGGATTTGACAACGACAAGTACATCTCCTTGCAGGCGGAGAAGATCCGGGAACGCATCGGGCAGTTTGGCGGCAAGCTCTACCTCGAGTTCGGTGGCAAGCTCTTCGACGACTACCACGCCTCGCGCGTGCTCCCGGGCTTCGCACCCGACTCCAAGATTCGCATGCTCCAGAGCCTGCGCGAGGACGTCGAGGTCATTATCGTCATCAACGCCGACAACATAGAGAACGCAAAGCGTCGCTCGGACATCGGCATCACCTACGGCGAGGACACGCTGCGCCTCATGGATGCGTTTAGGGCGCTCGAGTTTCTGGTGGGCGGCGTGTGCATCACGCACTTCACGGGCCAGCCGCACGCCGAGGCGTTCCAGCGGCGCCTGGAGAGCATGGGCGTGCTCGTCTATCGCCACCACCTCATCGACGGCTACCCCTCTGACGTCGACGGCATCGTGAGCGATCAGGGCTTTGGCAAGAACGACTACGTCGAGACGACCCGTCCGCTCGTGGTGGTCACCGCGCCGGGCCCCGGATCGGGCAAGCTTGCCACATGCCTCTCGCAGCTCTACCACGAGAACAAGCGCGGGATGAAGGCCGGCTACGCCAAGTACGAGACCTTCCCCGTGTGGAACCTGCCGCTCAGGCACCCCGTGAACATCGCCTACGAGGCCGCAACGGCCGATCTCGACGACCGCAACATCATTGACCCCTTCCACCTGGAGGCCTACGGCGACGTCACCGTGAACTACAACCGTGACGTGGAGACGTTTCCCGTGCTCAAGGCCATGATGGAGAAGATCGCCGGCAAGAGCCCCTACCAGTCCCCCACGGATATGGGCGTCAACATGGTGGGCCTGTGCATCTGCGATGATGCCATCTGCCAGGAGGCGGCAAGAAACGAGATAGTTCGCCGCTACTTTGCCGCTGCCGAGGAGCTCCGGCGCACGGGCGTCGGAGCCGCCACGCTCTCCAAGATCGAGCTGCTCATGAGTCAGGCCGACGTGACCTGCGACTTCTCGCCCGCCCATCAGGCGGCGCTCGCCAAGGAGGAGGCCACGGGAGGACCAGCTGCGGCCATGGTGCTGCCCGACGGCGAGCTCGTGTGCGGCAAGACCTCGGACCTCATGGGAGCCGCGGCGTCGCTGCTGATCAACGCCGTCAAGCACCTGGCCGGCATCGAGCGCGGCTCCTACGTGGTGAGCGACGCTGCCCTCGAGCCCATCTGCCGCCTCAAGACCCAGCACCTGCGCAGCCGCAACCCGCGCCTGCACTCCGACGAGATCCTCATCGCGCTGTCCCTCTCGTCAGCCACGAGTCAGAAGGCCGCAGCCACCGTGGATGCGCTCGGTCAGCTTGCCGGATGCGACGCGTACTTCTCGGTCATCATCTCCGACGCGGACCGGAGCACCTATAGGAACCTGGGCATCAACGTCTGCTGTGAACCCAAGTACGAGCGGCGCGCCTACTACCACCGCTAGGACGTAACGTCCCCCGCACGTTCACGCCGCGTCGCAAGGCCAAGCGTCACCCACTCGTTCACACTGCGTCACGGGCGCGCAGAAAATCGATGAAGAGTCGTGCGGCGACCCCCAGGGACCCCGCGCGAAAGACCACGCTGATCTTGCGCCCCACAGGCTCGGCGAGCGGGCGCGTCTCTATGCGATAGGGCGCGCGACTCAAGATGAGCGAGGGAAGGACAGCCAGGCCAAGGCCGTTTTCGACCATCGACATGATCGCGTAGTCGTCCCAGGTGGTAAAGCGCACGCGCGGCGAAAGTCCCGCGCGCTCGAACAGCGGCGTGACCTCGTCGTCTCCGGAGCGCTCCAGCAAGATGAACGGATCGTCGAGAAGCTCCTCCAGCCTCACCGCCGCATGAGACGCGAGGGGATGCCCCTCGGGCATCACGACGCGCAGCTCGTCGGAGAGGAGCGGCTCGCAGACGAGCCCGGGCGTACGCGGTGCGTACGGCAGAAACCCAAAGTCCACACGCCCCTCCGCGACCCAGCGCTCGATCTCCGAGTAGTCCCCCATGAGGAGCTCGTAGTCGATGCCCGAATACTCCTGCTGAAACCGACGTATGGCGGGCGGCAGCACGTAGGTGGCCACGCTCGAGAAGGTCCCCACGCTGATGGTGCCCGCGTCCAGGTCGCGCAGCTCGGACGCGCGAGCCGTCAGCCGACGATAGTCTTCGCAAACGGCCTCGACGAGGGGCATGAGCTGCCGTCCGTCCCCGGTGGGGCTCACTCCCGCGCGGCCGCGCTCCACGAGGCGCAAGCCCCAGTCGCGCTCGAGGTCCGCAATCATACGGCTCACGCCCGACTGACTGTAGGAGAGGTTGTGCGCGGCCCGCGTGAAGCTACCGCAGCGCACGGCCTCGACGAGCGCCTGGTACTTCTGGATGTTGGTGTCCACTATTGCCCTTCCCCCTGGCTTTTCCATCTGGTTTTAGCATGATAATCATACCAAACATTCGCTTTTATCAGCTATGCGCCTCTGTCAGAGTGAGTCTTAAAAGTAGTCCTCACCTGCGAAAAAGAGCGAGAAAGAGACTCTGCCATGTCCAAGGCAACCGAGAAGTACCTCCTCTCACTCGTCCTGTTTGGCTCCAACGGCGTCATCGCGAGCCTCATAGACCTGCCGAGCCCGCTGGTGGTCCTTCTGCGGACCGTCCTGGGCGCGCTGGCACTCGTGGCGGTGCTCGCCGCTTCGCGCTCGCGCGCCTCACGGCGCGGGCGCGCCCAGAGTCCGACCCCGCTTGCCTCCCGTGCGCATCCGCGCCAGGCGCTCTATCTGGCCGCCTCCGGTGCGGCCCTGGGCGTGGGCTGGCTCTTTCTCTTCGAGGCGTACCGACTCATAGGCGTCGGCGTGGCCTCGCTCGCCTACTACTGCGGACCCGTCATCGTGATGGCCCTCTCACCCGTCCTGTTCGGCGAGTGCCTCACGCTTCCCAAGGTCGCAGGCTTTGCGGCCGTGGTCTGCGGCGCGTTTCTCGTGGTGGGAAAGGTCCTGGGTGCGGGCATGTCGGGCTGGGGGCTCTTCTATGGCGCGATGTCGGCCGTCATGTACGCGGTCATGGTCATCTGCAGCAAGCGCGTCACGGACATTGCGGGCCTCGAGTGCGCGACCATCCAGCTCGGCGCGGCCGCGCTGGCCGTGGTGGTCTTCGTGGCCGCGTCGGTGGCAACGGAGTCCATGGCGCTTCCCCTCGCTCAGCTTACCCGTCTCAACGCGCCCGCCACCCTCTTCCTGGGACTCGTGAACACGGGCGTGGGCTGCTACCTCTACTTCTCTTCCATAGTCGAGCTCCCCGTCCAGCGCGTGGCCGTCTGCGGCTACCTCGAGCCGCTCTCTGCCGTGGTCTTCTCGGCCTTGCTACTTGGCGAGCCGCTCACGCCGGTCAACATCCTCGGAGGCACGCTCATCTTGGGCGGTGCGGCCTTCTGCGAACTCGCGGAACAGCGTCAGCGCCGTCGAATCGCCGCCGCATAGAGCGAGCTACTTTTCCGACCATACCCGAACGCCAGATTCAGGCCCAAAACTCACCCGAATATGGCGTTCGGGTATGGTCGACGTTATGCAAGCTCCAAAAGAAGCCTGTCTCGCAGCCCCGGATCAGACTGAGAATACGCAGCACCCAGAGCCTTGGCCAGCTGACGCGCCAAAACGTCAAGCGCGTCGCCCGAGAGCTGGCCCTTGGTCACCTCTATGAACTTCCATCCCAAGGCCTCAAGCGAATTCCTCTTCATGCCGTCATGGTCAAAGGCCACATGCCCCATGTGCTCCATGTAGCTGTTGTACTCAAGAGCGACCATTTGCCGCGGCCAGCAGACGTCCACGCTGTAGTAGGGAGCCTGGCAGAGGGGATACTCCTCTGGCGTTGGGCGCACGACATAGTTAAGCGTAGGGTGGCAGAACCCATAGCCGCCGAGCTCGAGGGGGAGCGTGAAAATGACGGCCACGTTTGTCTCCATGGGAGACCGAGAGCCCTCGAGGGCCCAGCGAAGCGCCCGGCGCGCGTTGTTGACCCCGCGATGTCCTTGCACGTCATCCAAGAAGCTCCTTAGCTCTTCCTTGGAAATGAGGGGGCGACGGTCGAGGAATCCCCTTGGTCCCGGCACGCGGCCATAAAGCCCCAGGCACTCCATCTCGAGTGCCACCATACGAGAGAGCGTGGCTTGGCTCGCCATCTGCAGACAGCAAAGCTCGGGAGAGGCAATCATGATTCCTGGAGCCAGCTGGTACAGAGAGCCCGCCGGCAAGGCCCCTGACCAAATGTGATTTCTCACCTTATGAGACTGAAGACGGCCCTCCTTTCCCGAGACGAGCACATGCAAGGGATTGCTCTCCGTAGGGACTTCCTTCAAAGTATTCTCTGCGACCTTCATGAGCTCCTTAACCGACCCCGAGGACCACGTCAGCCCACGTGTCGAGCAAGGTCCTCCAAGCTGGCCTCCCAAGCCCTCGTGAGCCCAGAGACGAAGCGCAGATATGTCAGTCAAGGTCACCATGGGATGAGCGTACACGAGAGGCCTCTCGGCTCGCTTTCCCTGACCTGCCCGCATTCTCCCCCACCCTTATCGCAATCTGACAGGCTCGACTTTTCAGACCCGCAGACCAAGGGGTCTGTGACGATAGCAAAAAATGCAACCTGTATGATTGAAGCGACCGCAGTAACCTGACTTCACATAGTCTCGATAACCGACCATACCCGAACGCCTAATTCAGGGTCAAAGCTCACTCGAATCAAGCGTTCGGGTATGGTCGGCAAAGTAGCAGCCCACCACGCGCTATCCTTAGGGCCCCCGGACGCAAGAAGGAGAGCAGCGTGACCTACGATCTCATAGCCTTTGACATGGACGGGACCCTCCTAGATTCTAGGAAGCGAGTCCTCTCCTCTTCGATCGAGGCCATCGGCCAGGCGGCGCACGCGGGAAAGGACATCGCGCTCTGCTCGGGTCGCTGCCCGGTGATGGTGGCCCTTTACGCCGACGAGCTCCCCCACGTGCGCTACGCGATTTGCGACAGCGGAGCCGTCCTCTTTGACCTCTCCGCGAACAGAGTCCTCTCCGAGACCAACATCGAGCATGAGCTCATCGGACGCGTCGTCGAGGCGTGCGCCGGCGAGGACGCCATGCCCGAGGCCTTCTCGGGGCGCGATTTCTTCTGCCAGTCATCCCAGCTCGGTTCCATGGGACGCTACCAGATGGGCCCCTACGAGGGCATGTACGCAGCCACCTGCACCCCTGTGGACAGCATCCGCGCCGTGGTGCTCGACCCGGACACGCCGTTCCAGAAGCTCGGCCTGCACTTCACGACCACCGAGGCGCGTAGAAGGGTCCGCGCGCGCCTCGCCGACCTGCCCCTCGAGGTAATCGACTCGGAGACCACGAGCATCGAGCTCCAAGCGGCCGGCGTCGACAAGGCCGCAGGGCTTCTGGCCCTGGCCGAGCTGCTCGGCATCGCGCCCGAGGCCACCATCGCCGTAGGCGACGCGGACAACGACCTCGCCATGGTACGATCCGCCGGGATTGGCGTCGCCATGGGCAACGCCAACGAGCGCGTCCGCGCGGCGGCGAACGCGAGCGTGGCCGACAACGACCACGGCGGCTGCGCCGAGGCCATCCACACCTACCTCCTCTAGCCCTTAGGAGACGCCTCTCGTGAGCCGCCGTCGCATCCTCATGATCGCCACCGGAGGAACGATCGCCTCCACCCCGGAGGGAGCGGGCCTTGCCCCCACGGCCACGGGCCGCGAGCTCGCCGAGAAGGTCCCCCTTCTTGACACTCTCTGCGAGCTGGACTTCGTTCAGCCCATGAACATCGACAGCACCAATATGCGCCCGCGCGACTGGATGCGCATGGCGCACGTCATCCGCAAGGCCTACGCGCGCTACGACGGCTTCGTCATCCTGCACGGCACCGACACCATGGCCTACACAGCCGCGGCCCTCTCCTACCTCATCCAGGACAGCGCGAAGCCCATCGTGCTCACAGGCTCGCAGCAGCCCATGGCCAGCCCCTTCACCGACGCCAAGCTCAACATCTACCAGTCAGTTCTCTATGCCTGCGACGAGGAGAGCCATGACGTGAGCGTCGTCTTTGGCGGACAGGTCATCTGCGGGGCGCGTGCCCGCAAGCAGCGCACGATGAGCTTCAACGCCTTCGTGAGCATGAACTTTCCGCCTCTGGCCTACCTGCGCAACGATCGCATCGTGCGCGCGACGGACCCCCACCCGGAACCTCGTGACCAGGCCCGCAAACCACGCTTCTACGACGACCTCGACGAGCGCGTCATCGTGCTCAAGCTCACGCCTGAGCTGCGCCCGAGCATCTTCGAGCTCCTCAAGCGCGACTATGACGCCGTGATCGTGGAGACCTTTGGCATCGGTGGCATCCCCGCCTATGACCGCTCTTACCAGGAGGCCATCTTTGACTGGGTAGATTCCGGGCGCACCCTCGTGATTACCACCCAGGTGCCCGAGGAGGGCCTGGACCTAGGAATCTACGAGGTCGGACACGCCTATGCGGAGAAGGACGGCATCCTCACCGGAGACGACATGACCACCGAGGCCCTCGTGGCCAAGACGATGTGGGCCCTCGGCCAGACGCATGACCCAGCCGAGGTGGCCCGCCTGTTCTACCAGCCCATCGGCCACGACCGAGAGACGCGGTAGCGGCGACCGTCGGGCCGCCGGGACGCGACTCCCTACGGCTCGCGGCGACCGAGGGGCCCGGCGCAGCGAACAAGGGCCCACCAGGCCGCGAGGACGCACTCGCCGATCTGCAGCGCAAGGGCGGCGGCCTGGGCCGCGGGGACCGCCACGACGCCCCCCGTCAGCATGGGCAGGGCCGCGACGAGCGCCGGGACCGCCATGACCAGCACGGCCACAAGCAGCCCCGCGTACACGATGAGCGCCGCCGATCCGCCTTTGGTGAGCTGGGCCTCATTCTCCCAGTGGAGGCGTGGGAAGCGTGCGCCAAGACCCAGGGAGAAGAGGTCGAGCGCCCCTATGGCCGCCACGTAGAGGGTAGCGAGATAGGCGACCGAGACAAGGGGGACACGCAAGGCGACCATGAGCGCGACCATGAGCACAAGGATGGGGACCGCGCCCATGAGCGTCGTCGGCACGAGCTTCGCGGCGAGGTAGGCCGACCAGTCCATAGGCATGGCGCGCAGGTAGAAGAAGTCCTCGCCGTCGCGGCTCACCGCCATCACGAGCGCATACGACGAGAAGCCCATGAAGACCGCGAGGCCAAAGACGCCGAGGGCGCACCAGGTGAGGACCTCGCTGCCGGGGGTTACCGCAGAGGTGAGGGCCGGCACCATCGTCAGCAGGGCGTCGGAGTCCATGCCGGCGTCGCCCGCCTGAGAGAAGCCGAACACCACGGACACGACGATGATCACGACGAAGTAGACCGGCATGAGCACCGGGCTCAGGACGAACTGGTTGAAGAAGGCCGGGGTGCGCGCCATCATCTTCCAGTCTCGCGCGAGGTTGGCCGCAAACGCGCCCCGAGTCCTGACGGCGGCGCGCAGGTCGGAGACCTCGAACCGACGCGAGCTCCTCTTGCCGCCCGCGCCCTGGAGGGCCTGGACGCCCTCGAAGTACCAGCGGCGCGCCAGAAGGGAGAGCAGCGCGGCGTAAAGCGCCACGAGGGCGGCCATGGCAACAAGGCCCCCGGCCACCTCAAGCGGCCCGCCCTCGATGACCAGGCGCGCCACGAGCGCCGGCGGGCACAGAAGCCCCATGACGACGGCGGACGGGCCCTCGGAGGCCAGGGACCCCGCGCCGGCCGCCAGGCTCCCCATCCCGTCACCCCTGAAGACGAACTGGCTGGAGACGCCTACCGCCAGCGCGAAGACCGTGATCAGCACCCCAAACGCACGCGAGAACCTGTCCTTGTCGCGGGCGACCCGCGAGAAGCGCATGAGTGGCACGCATATGATGACCAGCGCGAGGTTCACCGCCAGCGCGCACAGGACAAACGCGACGGACATGATGACGTAGGCCGCAGGCTCGGCCCCAAGAGCCCACAGGCACCCGAGCCCCACGGGCAGGACGAACAGGTCGTTGGTAGTCGACATGAGCAGGAAGTGAGCCAGCTTGGCCCACATCACCGTCACGGAGGAGAGGGGCAGCGTGAGGTAGTAACCAAGGTCGCGCACAAAGTAGAGCACGTTCACGGCCTGGTAGAGGCCGATGAAGACCGTCATGACCACGAAGCAGACGAGGGCAAAGGAAAACGCGGCGTAGGGCGTGGCGCCCATGAAGCCCATTGCCAGGCCCATGGAGAAGAACAACGATGCGAGCAGGAGGAACGCGGCGAGCGTCATCACGCGGCGCAGGCCGGCGCCCAGGCGTCTCTTCCCGTGCCCCCTGGCCCCGAGCGACATGCCCACGCCCGCGGCGTCAATCCTCTCCTCGCCCCTCCCGATCACGCGGAACAGCACCCTGAACTGGGTCCAGGAGAAGGAGTCAGGCACTGTCGCGCGCGTCATCTAGCGCACCTCCGGGGGCTCGGGGGCACCGGACGGGCAAGCGGGGACGTCTTCGGCCGGCTCCGGCGCAAACGGGGAGTCTCCTGAGGTGAGCTCGAGGAACATCTCCTCGAGCGAGCCCGAGTTGTGAAAGTGCGCGCGCATCTCCTCGACGGTGCCCACAAAGAGCAGCTCCCCCTTGGCGATGACCCCCACGCGGTCCACGACCTTCTCGGCCACGTCGAGGACGTGCGTCGAGAAGAGCACGGTCTTCCCGGCGTCGGCATGGGCGCGCATGGACTGCTTGAGCAGCCACGACGCCTTGGGGTCGAGCCCGGTCATGGGCTCGTCGAGAATCCAGACGGCGGGGTCGGGCAGGAGGGCGCCCATGACCATCATCTTCTGGCGCATGCCGTGGGAGTACGACTGGATCTGGTTGTCCAGCTCGTCCTGCATCCCGTACTCCCGGGCCAGGCGGTCGATGCGCTCGGCGCGGGCCTCGGTGGGAATCTGGTAGACGTCGGCGATGAAGCGGAGGAACTCGTGGCCCTTGAGGCGCAGCAGGTGGTCGGGCGAGTCGCTCACGAAGCAGAGGCTCCGCTTGGCCGCAAGGGGCTCTTCGACCACGTCAACCCCATCGAGCTCGACCGTGCCCGAGGTGGGGGCGAGCACCCCCGCGAGCATGTTGAGCAGCGTTGACTTCCCCGCCCCGTTAGGGCCGAGCAGCCCGAAGATCTCACCGCTTCTTATCTCGAGCGAGAGGTCCCTGACCGCGAGGGTCTCCCCTCCGTCGTAGCTCTTGCTGACGCGGTCTATCCGTATCATGGCAGCTCCCGTTGTTCGTTGGCGTACGTCGGTTGGCGCCTTCGCCGCCCGGTTGGGCTCGGCTCGCGCCCAGAGGGCGAGGCGCCCGTCCTCTTTGATTCTAGTTGCTCCAGATGCCCTAGTCGCGCGTGAGCTTGCGATGCAGACGGTGCGGCTGCGCGGCATCCGGGCCCAGGCGAGAGACGCGGTCGGCCTGGTAGGCGGCGAAGTTGCCCTCGAACCAGTGCCAGCGCCCGGGGTTCTCGTCGTCGCCCTCCCACGCGAGGACGTGCGTGGCCACGCGATCGAGGAACCACCGGTCGTGGGAGATCACGACCGAGCAGCCCGGGAAGCGCTCGAGCGCCTCCTCCAGGCTCTCCAAGGTCTCCACGTCGAGGTCGTTGGTGGGCTCGTCGAGCAGCAGGAGGTTGCCCCCCTGCTTGAGGGTGAGCGCGAGGTTTAGGCGGTTGCGCTCGCCACCAGAGAGCACGCCGGCACGCTTCTGCTGGTCAGATCCCTTGAAGCCAAAGGCCGCCACGTAGGCGCGGCTCGGAATCTCAGCGTCCCCCACGCGAATGAAGTCGTTTCCGTCGCTCACGACCTCCCAGAGGGTCTTGTCGTCGTCGATGCCGGAGCGCATCTGGTCCACGTAGGAGAGCTTAACGGACTCGCCCACCTCGAGCGCGCCCGCCGTGGGCCCCTCGAGTCCCGCGATGGTCTTGAACAGCGTGGTCTTGCCCACACCGTTGGGACCGATCACGCCCACGATGCCGTTTCTGGGCAAGATGAACGAGAGGCCGTCGATAAGCACGCGGTCCCCGAAGGACTTTCCCAGGTGGTCAGCCACGAGGACCTTGGCCCCCAGGCGCGGGCCCACGGGAATCTGGATGTCCGTGAAGTCGACCCGCTTGGCGCTGCGGGCCTCGGCCTCCATCTGCTCGTAGCGCTCCAGACGGGCGCGGCTCTTGGCCTGACGCGCCTTGGGCGAGCTGCGCACCCACGCGAGCTCGGCCTTCATCTTCTTAGCGCGGCGCGCGTCCTGCTGGCCCTGAGCCTCCAGACGAGCGGCCTTCTTCTCCAGGTAGGTGGAGTAGTTGCCCTCGTAGGGGTAGAGCTTTCCGCGGTCGACCTCGCAAATCCACTCGGCCACGTCGTCGAGGAAGTAGCGGTCGTGCGTGACGGCCATGACGGCCCCGGGATAGCGGTGGAGGAACTGCTCGAGCCATAGCACCGACTCGGCGTCGAGGTGGTTGGTAGGCTCGTCAAGCAGCAGCAGGTCGGGAGCCTCAAGCAGCAGACGGCACAGCGCCACGCGACGGCGCTCTCCACCGGAGAGCTGGGCCACCGGGGCATCAGGGTCGGGGCACTGCAGCGCATCCATGGCCTGGGAGAGCTGGGAGTCCAGGTCCCAGCCGTCGGCGGCGTCGATCTGGGTCTGGAGGGCGCCCATCTCCTCCATGAGGGCGTCGAAGTCGGCGTCGGGCAGAGCCATCTCGGCGCTCACCTCGTTGAAGCGCGCGATCTGGGCCAGGACATCGCCGAAGGCCTGCTCGATGTTCTCGCGGACGGTCTTGTCCTCGTCGAGCGGCGGCTCCTGCTGCAGGATCCCCACCGAGTAGCCGGGCGTGAGCTGAGCCTCGCCGTTGGAGACGTCCTCGAGGCCGGCCATGACCTTGAGCAGCGTGGACTTGCCCGCTCCGTTGGGCCCCACGACGCCGATCTTGGCACCGGGGAAGACGCCCACGGTGACGTCGTCAAGGATGAGCTTGTCGCCAACGGCCTTGCGGGCCTTGTAGAACTGATACACGAATTCGGCCATGGGGCTTCTCGCCTCTCGGGGGGTTGCGGATGAAGTGATCTCCCATTCTATCGGGCTCGCCCCCCGTTTTCACGTCGCCTTCAAGAAACGGGCCCTTTACGGACGTCCTGCTGAAATCCTGCCCACCACGTGGCACAATGCGGATAGGAAACCAAACGCGATCCTGCGCGCCGCGCACTTCAAGGAGCTCTCATGCCAGAGGCAATCCGCAAGGTCAACATCATCGGCCACCTCCACCCGGACACAGACAGCATCTGCTCGGCCATCAGCTACGCCTACCTCAAGAACACGGTCGGCAAGACCAACATCTACGAGCCGCGCCGGGCGGGCACCATCAACCGAGAGACGGCCTTTGTCCTCAAGCACTTTGGCTTCGACGAACCGCAGCTCATCACCTCCGTCATGCCGCAGGTCAAGGACACCGAGATTCAGCGTCAGGCCGGCATCGACTCCGAGATGAGCCTGTTCGCCGCCTGGAACCTCATGCGTGAGACCAAGGTCGACACCCTGTGCGTCACCGACCCCCAGAACAACCTCGAGGGCCTCATCGCCGTCAAGGACATCGCCAACGCCAACATGGACGTCTTCGACACGAGCATCGTCGCCGACTCCCACACCAGCTACGCCAACATCGTCTCCACGCTCAACGGCGAGATGATCCTCGGCAACCCCGCGGACACCGTTCACGCGGGCGACGTCCGCGTGGGCACCACCCCCGAGATGATGGAGGACACCGTCAAGGCGGGTGACATCGTCCTGGTGACCAACCGCTACGAGACCCAGCAGTTCGCCGTCGAGTGTGACGCGAGCTGCCTGATCATCTGCTGCAGCGCGCACGTCTCGGACCGCGTCGTGGCCTCGGCCCGGCGCCACGGCTGCTCGATCATCACCACGCCGTACGACACCTACGCCGCCGCGAGGCTCATCTCGATGTCTATCCCCGTGCGGGCCAAGATGCTCGCCGAGAACATCCTCAAGGTGAGCGTCAACACCTCGATCGACGACGCCCGCAAGATGATGGCCAAGTCGCGTCACCGCTTCTTCCCCATCATCGACGAGAACGGCACGTACGCGGGCCTCATCAGCTCCTCCAGCCTGCTCACCGCCAAGAAAAAGCACGTCATCCTGGTCGACCACAACGAGCGCACCCAGGCGGTCGAGGGCCTCGAGCAGGCCGAAATCATGGAGATCATCGACCACCACCGCATCGGCTCGATCGAGACCTCGGGCCCGGCCCTGTTCCGCAACATGCCCGTGGGCTGCACCTGCACGATTCTCTACCTGATCTACCAGGAGAACGACGTGGAGATCCCCCCGAGCATCGCGGGGCTCATGCTCTCGGCCATCCTCTCCGACACGCTCGCGTTTCGCTCGCCCACCTGCACGCCTGTTGACCAAAAGGCCGGCAAGGCGCTCGCCAAGATCTGCGGCGAGGACATCCCCAGCTACGCCGACGCCATGTTCGAGGCCGGCGCCGACCTCACCGGCCGCACGGCCGAGGAGGTCTTCCATCAGGACTTCAAGATCTTCAGCCGCGGCAACGTCAAGTTCGGCGTGGGCCAGGGCAGCTTCATGACCGAGAACAGCCGCAAGGCCGCCGAGGCTCTCGTGGGGCCCTACCTGCCCGAGGCCGCGCAGGCCGAGGAGCTCCCGCTCGTCTTCTACCTGTTCACGGACGTCAAGACCTCCTCGAGCGAGGTCCTGTGGTACGGAGAGGACGCAGATGGCATCGTGTCGCGCGCGTTCGACGTTGAGCCCGAGGACGGCCTCGCCAAGCTCCCGGGCGTGGTGAGTCGCAAGAAGCAGGTCATCCCCGCCCTCATGGCCACGCTCCAGAGCATCCAGGAGGACCAGGACTAGTGGCCGAGGAGCTTTCTGGAGGCATCCGGGAATCTGACGGCTCATCGCAGCCACGTGAGTCACACTTCCTTGCGATTCTCTCGCGCATGAAGTACATCGAGCGCTGGGCCCTCATGCGCAGCTCGCGCCCCGAGAACCTTTCCGAGCACTCGCTCGAGGTGGCCCTCATCGCGCACATGCTCTGCGTGATCGCCAACGTGCGCCACGGCTGCGCGCTCGACTCTGAGCGCGCAGCGCTCGTGGCGCTCTACCACGACGCCTCCGAGATCATCACCGGCGACCTGCCCACCCCCGTCAAGTACCATGACGGGCAGATTCACGACGCCTACAAGGCCGTGGAGGCCTCCGCCGAGGAGCGCCTCCTCGAGACCCTGCCCGCCGACCTGCGCCCCGCCTTCGAGGATGTCTTCTGGCCCACGGCCGACGCCGATGCGGACGAGCTCTACCTGCGCCGCCTCGTCAAGGCCGCCGACAAGATCTCGGCCCTCATCAAGTGCGTCGACGAGGCTCGCTCGGGCAACGCGGAGTTCGCGAGCGCCGAGAAGACCTGCCGCGCCTCCGTCGAGGAGGCAAGCTACGAGCTCCCCGAGGTCGCCGACTTCGTGCGCGAGTTTCTCCCCTCCTACGGAGCCACCCTGGACGAGCTGCTCTAGAGGGCGGCGCGCACCCAGGCGCCGATCACCACGCCGCCCCGAACCTATCATGAACCTGCCCAAAACCTACCACCCGAAGGACGGATCCCTATGCACGGCCTACACGCTCGCATCCCCAAGAGCTTCGTCCTCGAGGAGCGCCTGGAGCGCTACGCCTCCGCCATCGAACCCGCACCCGAGCGCTGGCGCGGTCGCTGGGCCGAGGCGTGCTGGCCCGGCCTTGGAACGAGCGCGCAAGAGGGAGGCGCGAATCGCTTCTCCGAGGTGCGTCTTGACCTGGGCTGCGGCAAGGGGTCATTCACCGTCGAGGCCGCGCGACAAGAGCCCGACGTCTTGTTCGTAGGCATGGACAGCGAGCCCATCTGCATCGCCCACGCCGCCCAGCTCGCCTGCGAGAGCGGCCTCTCCAACGTGCTGATCGTGCCCGGCGACGGGATGCGCATCCGCGAGTTCTTCTCGGCTGGCGAGCTCTCCCGCATCTACCTGAACTTTCCCACGCCGTTTCCGCGCAAGCGCGAGGCCAAGAGGCGCATGGCAAGCATGGAGCGCCTCATGGACTTTCGCGCGGTCCTGTCCGGCGACGGCGAGGTGCGCCTGCGCACCGACAGCCAGCCGCTCTTTGACTTCATGCTCACCCAGGTGCCCCTTGCGGGCTACGAGCTTCTCTGGTCCAGCCGAGACGCGCACGCCGAGGCTCCCTGCGACCTCGCAAGCGAGTACGAGGAGCGCCTGAGCGCCCGGGGGGCACACGTGCTCGCTCTGACCACGCGACCGGCACCGGGACCCGCACCCGAGCACCCGGAGCAGACCGCCGAACTCTCGCTCGCGACTTATCTGCCCCATGAACTGGACGAACTCGAGCAGCTCTCCTACGCGCCCCACGGCATGGAGTCGACCGTGGAGAACCTGCGCAACTACGCCGCACGGCACCACGGGTCGCAGGGATAGGACTCGCAGCCGCGCGAGGTTCTGGGTCCCCAGTACCCTTTTGCATTGACACCCTCGCATAGAGTCGCGCTTTGAGCGGGCATCCTCGCGAACGCGTCCGGCAGAAGAACCCGCCGAGGAGCCCTCAGAGCGCTTTGATGGGTAGAACAAGGCACGTGCATCTTCTCGCGCCTCGGCGCGCCACCATAGCTTGAGAAAGGCCGACCATGCCCACGATCACCCCTGGCAACCGCCTCTATCTGTACCAGCTCCTCTCGAACGAGCTTGGCGTGGGCGCACAGACTGCCCTCGCCCGCGTGGAGGAGGTTCTCGCGAAGGACGACCTTGCCCCTGCGGACCTCGGGTTCGCCGACACTCGCTCCCTCTGCGAGGCCCTGCCCGAGTTCCTCAGGGTCACCGCCTTCAAGAAGGGCTACGTCTACGCAACGGTCCATGCCTGCGAGGACTACGACCGGGCCCTCGAGGGCCCTGCCAACGGCGCGAGCAGCAAGAGCGCGGCGAACGGCAAGCCCTGGAAGCGTCGCAAGGAGGCCAAGGGCCTGCGACCAGTCAAGCCGCGTCCCACCGAGAAGCCCAAGGAGGCGACGCCGTCCACCCCCGAGGCCTTATCCGAGCCCCAGCGCATAGCTGAACCCAAACCCTCCCACGAATTTGGGTCCGTGCCTGGGGCCGAGCAAAGCGAAGCTGAACCCAAACCCGATATCGGGTTTGGGTCCGAGGCGGAGCCCGAGGGAGAACCCAAACCGGAGGCAGCCGGCGCATCCGCGACCGCGCTCGAGCCTGCGCTGGTAGCCGACCCCACATCCGCAACGCAGACCGAGCCTGCGGCCGCGTCGGAACCCAAACCCGAGGGGGAGCCTCGGCGCGCACCCGTCTTTGGATCGCCTGAGCCCTCGATCTCCCTCACCATCACCTACGTTCCCGAGCAGAAGGAGGGCGAGGCCGAACCCAAACCCGCCGCGGCACGCGTCGACGAGCCCGCAACTGCACACACGGCGCGGTCCTCCATGCCGTCCACGACGCACGCCCCCAGCGGACCCCCTCAGGACTTCCATGCCGAGGTGCGCTCCCCCAATGAGCAGCTCAGCCTCCTCTACCAGCTGCTGCCGCCCACCGTCGATCCCCTGACCACGCTCGAGGAGGACTTCCGCGTGGCCCGCTCAACCCACACGCTCGAGGGGACGCGCAGCGAGGTCACGTTCCCCCTGCGCTTCCTGCGTGCTGACGGCTCGACGCCTGTCACGGCCACCCTGCGCCGCTCGGTCAAGGCACAGGGTGGCAAGTTCTGGTCGCTCGCCTCGGTGGACGGCGCCGATCCCGACGAGGTGGGCCTCGAGGGCCTCGCCCCTCGCCCGGCCGGCGCGTGGGCCGCCTTTCTCCCCCAGCGGAAGCTGCCCGTCGATGCCGTGGACCCCGAGCGCGCCCTCACGCAGACCGTGTCGCTCGGCCCCTGGGACGAGGCGCTCCAAGACCTCGCCTCCCTTGCCGCGCCCGAGGACTGGGGCGCGGACCGCAGCGTCCTGCGTGCCTACCTCATCATGACCTTCGCGCGCGTCCAGGCCCAGGGGCTTCTCGCCGTGGCTCCGGACGGATCGCGCGCGGAGTTCGACACGGGCCTTCTCACCTCTGCGGGCGCGGCCGTCTACGCACGTCTCGAACCGCTGGACGGCGACATCCCCTGGGAGCTCGCTGCCTTTGCCACCGGGGGCTCCGCCCGACCCGCGCGCTACGCGACCTCTCTCGCCCAGGTGACGCTCGATTCCAGCCTGCCTGCCCCCGCCTTTGCGGCCGCACCGCTCGTGGAGAGAAGCCCGCGCACCGCGACCTGCGCCTACGACGCAATCGCCGACGACGTCAGGCTGCTCGTCCCGGCAGACGACGGCCGCGCGCTCGCCCTTGCGGCCACGCCCTCCGGCTACGAGGTCGCAGCCACCCTCGAGCTTGCCGACGCCTACGCCTGCGCGCGCGTGGTGAGCGCGGAGCAGCCCTCCTGGCTCACGGCCGGGCTCGCCTAGATTTCTCGGCTGCGCCCGGTCTCGCCGCTGAGCGGCACTCGCGCATCGCAAACTGTATCGAACGTGTCTCCACACGGCGCCGGCGCGATTATCTCCGCCGACGCCGTGCTACGCTCGACCCACGATTCGCACGAACTCCGGAGGTAACCATGCCCAAGATCTCCATGAGCGTCCCCCTCGTCGAGATGGACGGCGACGAGATGACCCGCATCATCTGGCAGCTCATCAAAGACGAGCTCATCTGCCCCTACGTCGACCTCAAGACCGACTACTACGACCTGGGTCTCAAGCATCGCGACGAGACCGATGACCAGGTCACCGTTGACTCCGCCCAGGCGACCCTGCGACTGGGCGTGGCCGTCAAGTGCGCCACCATCACCCCCAACGCCCAACGCGTGGAGGAGTACGGCCTCAAGCAGATGTGGAAGAGCCCCAACGGCACCATCCGCGCGCTTCTCGACGGCACCGTGTTTCGCGCCCCGCTCGTGGTCGGGGGCATCGAGCCGGTCGTGAAGGTCTGGAAGCGGCCCATCACCATCGCGCGTCACGCCTACGGCGACGTCTACAGAAACGTCGAGATGCACATCGACGCCCCCGGCAAGGTCGAGCTCGTCTACACGGCGGCCGACGGCACCGAGCGCCGCGAGCTCGTCCACGAGTTCGACGGCCCTGGCGTGGTGCAGGGCCAGCACAACCTCGACGCGTCCATCCAGAGCTTCGCGCGCAGCTGCTTTGAGTACGCGCTGGCCACGGGTCAGGATCTGTGGTTCGCCACCAAGGACACCATCTCCAAGACCTACGACCACCGCTTCAAGGACGTCTTCGCAGAGCTCTACGAGGCCCGTTACCGCGCGCGCTTCGAGGCGGCTGGCATCTCGTACTTCTACACCCTCATCGACGACGCCGTGGCTCGCGTCATGAGGTCCGAGGGCGGGTTCATCTGGGCGTGCAAGAACTACGACGGCGACGTGATGAGCGACATGCTCTCGTCGGCCTTTGGCTCTCTGGCCATGATGACGAGCGTGCTGGTCAGTCCCGAGGGCGTCTTCGAGTACGAGGCCGCGCACGGCACGGTGCAGCGCCACTACTACCGCCACCTCAGGGGCGAGAGGACCTCGACCAACCCCGTGGCCACGATCTTCGCCTGGACCGGTGCCCTGCGCAAGCGAGGCGAACTCGACGGCCTGGCCGACCTGGCCGACTTTGCCGGAAGGCTGGAGGCGGCGACCCTCCACACGATCGAGTCCGGGCGCATGACGGGCGACCTCGCTCGCATCACCTCGCTGCCGAGCCCCCAGACCCTGGACACCCGCGCCTTCATTCTCGCCATCCGCGAGACCCTCGACGCAGAGACGGCCGCCTAGCTGCATCCACCCAAAGCAGACTCTGCGCCCCCTGGAGCCGCGCGGCCCCAGGGGGCGCAGAGCTTAGAGTGCGAGAAGCCCGCGCGCCTCTAGTAGGGCATCACCTGGGAGATGCTCTTCGTCTTGGTCGCGGCGATGTCCCCGAACTGGGATAGCAGCGGGTGGCTGTCCCACGAGCTGAGCTCGGTGCTCGCGCGAAACGCGATCGTCTGGCAGAAGGGCAGCACGTAGAGCGGCGCCAGCAGGGGCTCGCCAATCTCGAACGGGAGCCTCACGGCGTGGGCGTCATCGACCTCCGGGCTGTTCGTGACCGCGTAGGCGTAGTCCGTCACCGTGCGCGTCGCCCGGTAGATCGTGTGGAGGCGCTCTCCGCACACTCCTAGGTCATCGTAGAAGAAGGCCGTATACTTGGGAGTGAGCTGCAGGTGGGGGCCATGTATGTACTCCTCAGCCTCATAGGCGAAGCTCGGGACCTTGATGGTCTCGCCGATCTTGAGGGCACTCTCGCAGGCGACCCCATAGCCCTGGGCAAAGCCGCAGGAGTAAACGGCGCCCAGAGAGGTGAGCGCGGCACGGTTGCGCTCGTAGAATTCGTTGGTCTCGCGCTGCACGACCTCGTGGCGCTCGGAAACCTGCGCCATCTCAGCCATGACGGCAGCGTAGTCCCGGTCGCTCGTGAGGCCCTTGGCCTGCGAGGCCCCCAGGGCAAAGAGCATGAGAAACTGCGCGAGCGTCGTCACTCCCTTGGTGACGTAGCCCACGTTCTCCGTTCCCACGCACCAGTCGACCAACAGGTCGGCGTGGTCCTTGAAGTCTGCGCCCACGTTGCCGGTGAGGCCGATGGAGAGCCGTCCCATCTCACGCAGCCTGTCGAGCGTGGCGATGGTGTTCGTGGAGCACCCGCTCTGGGAGACGGCGAACACGAAGTCCGTCTTGCCCAGGGCGTGCTTGCAGCAGTTGAACGTCTCGGGGGGCACCACCTGCACGTCCTGACGCAGGTACTTGATCATGAGAGGCAGGGCGCACTGGGATCCGTTCGCGCTCGAGCCGCAGGCCACGATCACGACCCTCTCGTATCCGCCCGAGACGTAGGCGTCCACGAGCGAGCGCGTGATGTCATGCGCGTCACGCGTGTTGGTGGCCAGCTGCTCGGGAGTGGCCTTGATGTACGTCATCATGGTGGGCTTCTCGTCTGTCATGTTCTTCCTTTCTCGGCACCACGCCGATCTCTTAGCGTTGGCTTTGCGCCTGCTTACATCCACCCCAGAAACGACATGAGGATCCCGAACGCGATGAGCCCCACGATGATGACCACGACGTTCGCGTTCTTCTTGAACAGCCCGTAGACCGCGAAGACGATGGCCAGCGGTAAGATGTTGGGCAGGATGCCGTCAAAGACGGACTGCACCGTGGTGCTCGCAACGCCAAAGACGAGCTCGTCGCTGAAGGCAAAGGACACGTAGGAGGGAATGAGCCCGCCCACGACCATCATGCCCAGGATGCCGGCGGCCTCGGTCAGGTACTTGGTCTGCTCGGTCATGTTCGTGATGAACCGGGAGCCCACTCGATAGCCAAAGTCCGCAAACCAGATGCGCGAGATGGCCATGAAGCCCCAGATAATCATATAGAGGATGGGACCCAGCACCGAGCCGTCCTGTGCAAGCGAGCAGCAGATGGCCGCCGAGATGGGCAGGACGGTGAACCAGAAGATGGCGTCACCCAGGCCGGCGAGTGGCCCGAAGAGACCGTTTCTGATGCCCGCGATGAGCTTGCGGTCGGTGTGCTGCTCCTCCATGGAGAGGATAAGCCCCATAAGGAAGGTCCCCATGTGCATCTCAGTGTTCATGAACTCCATGTTGTAGGTCATGAACTCGGACAGGTCCTCCTTGGAGTCTCCGTAGAGCTTCTGGAACGCCGGCAGCATGGACCACGTGAAGCCCGGCGCCTGCATGCGCTCGAAGCTGAAGCCGCACTGCATCAGGATGGAGCGAAGTCCCAGCCGGTTGAGGTCCTTCTTGGTGAGCTTGCCCTGGGTTGCCTGGGTCTCGTTAGATGCCATCGCTCTCGCCCCCGTCTGCGGAACCGGACGCGGACACCAAGGCGGCGACCTCGTCGGCCCTCTTCTCGTGTCGATAGTTGATGTAGGCCAGGCACACGGCCGCGATGGCGACCGGCAGCACGTTCGGCAGGTCGAGGAAGGTCGCCATAATGAATCCGAGGAACAGGTACACGATGTTGTTCTTCTTCATCATGACCATGAGCAGCAGGCCCAGGCCGACGGCCGGCAGAAGGCCGCCCGCGATCTCGAAGCCGTGGATGAGCCACGCGGGAAACGCGTTGACGAAGATCTGGATGGGACCCTGCAGCGCGAAGGAGCACAGGAAGACGAGAAGCGCGATCACAGCCGCCTTGAAGCACATGGCGAGCGGAATCATGCGCCCGAAGCCCTTGACGTCGGCGTCGGCGGCGTAGGCGTCGCACTTGTGGGCAACCCAGACGTAGGCGGTGTTGAACAGAATGCCCACCCACTGCGCCAGGAGCGCGAACGGCAGAGAGAGGCCAATTGCCGCGTCCGCGCTCTGGCCGGTGGTGTAGGCGATGACCACCGTCATCATGCCGGCCATGAGCGGGTCGGGCGGAACCGTCCCGCCCACCGTGAGAAGACCCAAATACGACAGCTCCGCGACGGCACCGCACATGACGCCGAGGGGGATGTCCCCCAGCACGATCCCGGCAAAGAACGCGACGACCATCGGGCGGAACCAGTAGAACGCCTCGAACTGGGCGTCACACGCGCATATGAAGCCGACAAGCGCGAGCAGCAGCCCCTGAATAAGGGTAATGTCCATGCCTTCCTCCTTCTCCTACGCTTACGTCGTTCGTATCAGAGCGACCTGCCTGAACCACTTACCTCTTAGAGATAGATTTTCTTGTCGCCCGGCAGAATCTGGATATAGAGCTTGACCCCTGCCTCCTTCATCGCCTCGATGTCCGCCACGTCGTTGTCGTCCACGTAGACGTGGCTCTCGCGAAACACGCGCTTGCCGGGCGTCGCGTGCATGTTGCCTACGTTGACCTCCTTGAGGGGGACCCCGCCCTCGACCAAGGCGCGCATGACCTTGGGATTCTGTACGATAAGAAAGATGTGCTGGCTGGAACTCGCCTTGCCAATGACGTCAATCGTCTTCTGAACCGAGAAGAACCTGATACCGCAGCCCGAGGAGTCCGCCGTCATCTTCATGAGGGACTTCTGGATGGGGTCCACGGCGACCTCGTCGTCGGCAACTACCACGAGGTTGGCGCCAGTCGCACCGACCCACGAGTTTCCGACCTGTCCGTGGACAAGGCGGTTGTCAATCCGCGCATGTACAATATCTGGCATGTCATGCTCCGTTCCCTCAAGAAGTGCGCGCCATCATGCTCGCCATGATGAGAGAACGGCTCGTGCACACAACACAGAAGCCCCCGTGAATCCGTGGATGGCATGCTTTTCTCTTTAAACGTTCTAGAACGTTCTATTACTCTGGCAAGAGGTATGACCGGAAGCCGAAATCAAGGGAGAGATTTGGCGTCAGGCTTGCGCTCAAGCGGGCGCCAATCCAAGTGACCAGTCTGCTTGCGTACCTAGAACGTAAAGGACCAGCGCGCGCCCACAATGAGTTGGTCACCGATGTACAGGGGGCGATCATCCCCGTCGGCATAACGCGCATGAAGGCTGAAGAGAGGCTCTCCAACAGGCACGCTGAGCTGCGCGGCCACGTTCTCCATGGCGCGGGCCGAGCTCAGGATGCACTCCCCCACCATCTTGGGGCGGCGTCCCGTCCTCTTCTCGATGAGGCCATATAGGGAGCGGTTCTCTAGATTGGCTTCTGCAAGAAACAGAAAATCAGACAGGGAGAAGTGATTCTCTTCGATCATGATGGGAACTCCGTCCGCCGTCCGCACACGCCGTGTAACGAGCACCTTGTCGTCTCCCTCAATACCAAGAAACGCTCGGTCGTCGGCGGTGGGCTCAACGAGCGACGATCCCAGCTCGACGGATCCCGCTGCAAGACTGGCCTTTTCACAGGCCTCGGTGTAGCTGAAGACCTGGGAATCCAGGCGCGACTGCACGAGGTGAAGGTTTCCGGGAGCCTTTACGAACGTTCCCTTGCCCTGCTTCTTCATGAGGTAGCCAGCCGCGACCAACTCCTCAATCGCTCTGCGAATCGTAATGCGTCCCACCGAGAAGAGACTCTGGAGCTCCCCCTCCGAGGGGATCTTGTCCCCAATCCCATATTCGCCCGAATCAATTGCGTACTGAATCCTGCCGACCACCTGCACGTAGAGGGGCAGGGCGGACGAGCTGTTAAGATCTTCGGACATGGGCGCGCACCCCTTATGTTCGTGAGCAGACTTTAAACCACGTAAAGAATCATACGGCCCTCAAAACCGCGGGCACCTCGATTTTCCTGACATCCCGTAAAGGGGCAGGAACGGTACGAGGGCTCTTGTGTATTAGTATCTGAGCCACTTGTTGAGATGACCGGAGTAGAGGCCGAATCTGACACTAACTTTTTGTTTGCCCACTATTAAAAAAGTTTTTAACACCATTCACAGCGTTCGCAGAATAGCTTCTTGAAATATGACTAGAATCTATGGGGGGACTTCATCCCGCCTGTGACCGTTTGGCTCTGCATGAGAGAGGAACAGCATGGACATCAAGAACGTTGTCGTTGCCGGCGGAGGGGTACTGGGAAGCCAGATCGCCTTCCAGTGCGCCTACAGCGGCTACCACGTCACCATCTGGCTACGCTCCGAGGGCTCGATTGGCCGCTGCCAGCCCAAGATCGACCACCTACGCCAGGTCTATCTAGATACCCTCGAAGCCATGAAGTCCGACCCGTCTGCCTACGCCTACGGACTTCTCGCCAAACAAGACGTCACACCGGAGGCCTGCGAGGCCGCAAAGGCCAAGGTCGAGGCCGCCTACCAGGACCTCACGCTCACCACGAGCTACGAGGACGCCCTGTCCGATGCCGACTTCGTAATCGAGTCCATCGCCGAGAACCCCAAGGACAAGATCGCTTTCTACACCGAGATGTCCAAGCATGTCCCTGCGAACGCGGTCGTGTGCACCAACTCCTCGTCCATGTTGCCGAGCGCCTTTGCGTCCCACGTCGCACACCCCGAGCGTTATCTCGCACTGCACTTCGCCAATTCCATCTGGAAGAATCCCAGCGCCGAGGTTATGCCCCACGCCGGGACCAGCAAGGAGGCCTTCGACGAGACTGTGAGCTTTGCTGCCTCCATCCGGATGGTGCCGCTCAAGATTATGAAGGAGCAGCCAGGCTACCTTCTCAACAGCCTGCTCATCCCCTTCCTCTCGGCTGGTCAGGCCCTGTGGGCCAACGGAATCGGCAGCCCCGAGGACATCGACCTGGCCTGGAAGCTTGGCACCGGGGCACCCAACGGCCCGTTCCAGATTCTTGATGTCGTGGGCCTCACCACGGCCTACAACATCGCAAGCATGAATCCCGCCGCAAAAGACCCCACCTCCACGCAGGCCAAGGTCATCGCCTTGCTCAAGGAGAAGATTGACGCCGGCGAGACGGGTGTGGCCGCTGGCAAGGGCTTCTACGACTATCACTAGCAGGCATCTCGTACCACGCGGCACCCGCGTAGAAACAAAGCCCGCCACTCTGGGCTGATGGAGCCGGTCCAGCGGGGTATACCTACAAGGTAGGTGTTGGGTATTTATGCGACACAGATCGCAGATGACAGAAAGGCATGCCATGAGCAAGATTACCAAGGTTTACGGTCGCGAGGTCCTGGACTCCCGCGGCAACCCCACCGTCGAGGTCGAGGTCACGCTGGAGGACGGCTCCTTCGGGCGCGCCATCGTCCCGTCCGGCGCCTCCACCGGCGAGTTCGAGGCCGTCGAGTTGCGGGATGACGACAAGGACCGCTACCTGGGCAAGGGTGTCCTCAAGGCCGTGGGCCACGTCAACGAGGAACTCGCCGAGGCCCTCGTGGGCCGCGAGGCCACCGACCAGCGCGGCGCCGATGCCGCCATGATTGCCGCCGACGGCACGCCCAACAAGGGCCACCTGGGCGCCAACGCCATTCTCGGCTGCTCGCTGGCCATTGCCAAGGCCGCGTCCGCCTCTGCCGGTCAGCCGCTCTACGCCTATCTCGGCGGTGCCAACGCACACACCCTGCCCGTCCCCATGATGAACATCCTGAACGGCGGCGTCCATGCGGACAACACCGTCGACTTCCAGGAGTTCATGATCATGCCGGTCGGCGCGCCTGACCTCGCTACCGCGCTGCGCTGGAGCACGCAGGTCTACCACACCCTCAAGGGTATCCTCAAGGACGCCGGCCTCTCCACGGGCGTGGGCGACGAGGGTGGCTTCGCTCCCAACCTCAAGACTAACGCCGAGCCCTTCATCTATCTGATGCAGGCCGTCAAGGCCGCCGGCTTCGAGCCGGGACGCGACTTCATGTTCGCCATGGACCCCGCCACGAGCGAGCTCTACGACAAGGAGCGCGGCGTCTACGTGCTGGCCGGCGAGGGCCGCGAGCTCACGAGCGATCAGATGGTCGACTACTGGGAGGAGCTCGTCGACAAGTACCCGATCATCTCCCTGGAGGACGGCCTGGACGAGGAGGACTGGGACGGCTGGGTCAAGCTCACCGAGCGCCTGGGCAAGAAGGTCCAGCTCGTGGGCGACGACCTCTTTGTCACCAACACCGAGCGCCTGAAGAAGGGCATTGAGCTCGGTGCCGCCAATGCCATCCTCATCAAGGTCAACCAGATCGGCACCCTGACGGAGACCCTCGACGCCATCGAGACCGCCAAGCGCGCCGGTTACACCGCCGTCGTCTCCCACCGCTCCGGCGAGACCGAGGACACCACGATCGCCGACCTCGCCGTTGCCACCAACGCCGGCCAGATCAAGACCGGCGCCCCCGCCCGCACTGACCGCGTGGCCAAGTACAACCAGCTCCTCCGCATCGAGGACGCTCTGGGCGACTCCTCCGAGTACCTGCAGAAGAAGGCCTTCTACAACCTCGCGTAGTCCTGTTTCTCCTTTGCGGCACCAGGGGGGCTATCCCGCATGCGGGATAGCCCCCCCTTATGGGTCGCGGAACGCCGCGCACCACAGCCCGCACGATGTGAGGCCGAGCCCCGCGCTATGCTGTTCGTCGTTGACTCAGGAAGGAATCTCCATGGCGGAAAAAGGGTGTGTGCTAGTTGGACAGTCGGGCGGTCCCACCGCCGCCATCAACGCAAGCCTTGCCGGCGTGATTGACGGCGCGCGAGCTGCGGGCCTGCGCGCCATGGGGATGCGCTACGGCATCCAGGGCTTCTTGAACGGCCGAATGATCGACCTCGACTCCGCCCTCCCCAATAAGGACAGCTTCGATCTGCTGCGCCGCACCCCTTCCAGCTGGCTGGGGAGCTGTCGCTACAAACTTCCCGAGCCAGGCACCGACCAGTCCGTCTACCAGGAACTCTTCGAAAGGTTCAGGGAAATCGATGCCACAGCCGTCCTCTACATTGGCGGCAACGACTCCATGGACACCATCGCCAAGCTCGGCTCCTACGGACGCTCGATCGGAAGCAGCATCCGCTTCATCGGCGTCCCCAAGACCATCGACAACGACCTCATGGGCACCGATCACACCCCCGGCTACGGCAGCGCCGCGCGGTTCGTGGTCACGGCCCTGCGCGAGCTCGCACGCGACGCGGACGTCTACGACCTCAAGAGCGTGACCTTCGTCGAGATCATGGGCCGCGACGCGGGATGGCTCGCCGCGTCATCCGTGCTGGCCGAGCCCGACCTCATTCTTCTTCCTGAGATTCCCCTGGTGGAGGATGCACTCGTGGAGCGTCTCTCAGAGTTGCTCTCCCACAAGAACACCGTAATGGTCGGCGTGAGCGAGGGAGTCTGCACGCCCGACGGCCATCTTGTCTGCGAGCGAACGATGGCTCACGGTGCCGGCACGGACGAGTTTGGCCACAGAGCAGCGCTCTCGGGCACAAGCCGCTACCTCGCCAGCATGATAAAGGGTCGTCTGGGCTGCAAGACCCGGGCCGTCGAGCTCTCCACCCTCCAGCGTTGCGCGAGCCATGCGGCCAGCAGGACGGACCTCGACGAGGCGTTCGAGCTCGGACGCGCGGGCGTCGAGGCCGCGCTTGCGGGGGAGTCCGTGAGGATGTGCGCGTTCGACCGCATCTCGAACGACCCCTACGCGACCCGGACAGCCCTCGTTGACGTGAGCTCCGTAGCCAACCAGATTCGCAGCGTCCCCCGCTCGTGGATCAACGCGGACGGCATGGGCGTGAGCGAGGAGATGCTCTCCTACGTGCGCCCGCTCGTCGGCAAACTTCCCCCACTGCTAACAGCGCTTTCCTAGGAGCCCAGCAGAGTCTGGGGCCAGCTGCCCCACTACTCGTCCTGCTTCACCTGCACGCCCAGGAGCCCGGCAAGCTGCGCCGCCTGCTCGGAGCTTACAACGGTGCCCCTGAGCTCGCGAAAGGTGTCCGACACGCGCAGGCCCGAGATATCACAGCTCGAAAGGTCTATCCCCGCGAGCGAGGTGCGCAGGACGGTCATGCGCGTGAGGTCGCACTGGTCCAGCGTTACGTGGCGAAGCTTCGTCGCAGAGAGGCTGACCTCCGCGAGGCCCGTCTCGCGAGCGATAAGGCGATTGACCGTGGCCTCGGAAAGGTCGCAGTAGCTCATCTGGCTGTCCTCGATCGAGACGCCCGTAAGACGGCCCCTCAGAAAGCTCAGACCCGGAGCCGAGCAAGACCTAAAGTCGCATCGATTGAGCCATGAGCGACCCATGTCGCAGCGCGTCATCCGACAGCCCGAAAAGAGCACGTCCGTGAAGGTGCAGTTGGCAAGGCATACGTTATCGAGCGTGCAGCCCCGGAAGACGACCTGTTCGAAGGAAGTGCCATCGGCGGACGCATCCGAGAGCTCAAGCCCGGAGAAGACCGTGCCGCGCACGCAGGCGTCAGGAGTCGAAAACCGAGCGAGAAGCCCCTCGACGCTCAGGCGCTCCCCCACGTCAGACGCGATTCTCGAGAAGCCCTGCGTCTTCTGGGGGCGCATCATCGGCTCCCCACCCTCGCGAGAAACTCGCGTACGCAGCCTACTCCCCGCACAGCGCCCGCTCCCACTCGTCCTCGCGAAAGCCCACGAGCACGAAGTCGGAGCCCACCACAATCGGTCGCTTGACCAGCATGCCGTCCTCTGAAAGCAGCGAGAAGGCCTCCTCGTCAGACACCCCGGCGTCCAGCCGAGCTTTGAGGTTGCGCTCACGATAAAGACGCCCGCTCGCGTTGAAGAAGCGCCGCACGGGAAGGCCGGAGCGAGCCTGCCACGCGGAGAGCTCGGATGCCGTGGGGCTCTCCTTGACAATGTCGCGATTCTCGTAGGCTATGCCACGAGCATCCAGCCACGCCTTCGCGCGCCGGCAGGTACTGCACTTTGGATACTCAACAAAGAGCACGTCAGCCATGTTTTTTTCCTCCAGTCGATTGCTTTTGGCCAGTGTAGCATGCCCCTCGCGGGCTCCAACGGCCGAGATCTTGGGCCCTACCGCCACTGGCCAAAAAGCCCCTACCGCCGACCGAACAGTTTGTGATGCACCCTTATTTTTTTGGACGGCTCCGGGGTACGACGAGAGAGACACGCTGGAGACGTCCAGAGACCATGCCGCAAGACAATAATTGCCATGCTGCATCAAACAGGGAGCCTTGGGTATACGTCTGTCAAGCAAATGTCACTTTACGTGTAACGTATCTCTGAAGGGGGTACCAGATGGCTTACAAGACGATTAGCCCGTACACCGGCAAAGAGGTCAAGAGCTTCCCCACCGCAACTGATTTTGAGGTTGACGCCGCGCTCGCAAAGGCCCAGACGGCCTTCGAGTCTTGGCGCACGTCCTCGTTCGCCGAGCGCGCCGACGTGATGAGCAACGTCGCAAAGATCCTGCGTGAGAACGCCGACGAGTACGCCCGCCTCATCTCGCTCGAGATGGGCAAGCTGCTCTCCGAGGCACAGGCCGAAGTCGAGCTGTCCGCCCAGATTTCCGAGTACTACGCCGAGCACGCAGCCGAGCAGCTGGCCCCGCGCGTCCTTGCTCCCAAGGGCTATCCCGAGGGCAGCGTCCAGCTCGTGAGCGACCCTCTCGGTGTGCTCTACATCGTGGAGCCATGGAACTTCCCGTTCTATCAGATCATTCGCGTCTCGGCGCCGCAGCTGTCCGCCGGCAACGTCATCGTGATGAAGCATGCCTCCAACGTGCCGCAGTGCGCCGCGGCCTTCGAGGAGATCTTCCGCAAGGCGGGTGCTCCGGAGGGGACCTTCCAGAACCTCTACCTCTCGCACGAGCAGTCCGACCACGTCATCGTCGATCCTCGCGTGCGCGGCGTGGCGCTCACCGGCTCCGAGCGTGCGGGTGCGCAGGTGGCTGCGGCTGCCGGCAAGGCGCTCAAGAAGAGCACGCTCGAGCTCGGCGGATCGGATGCCTTTATCGTCTTGGACGACGCCGACGTCAAGAAGGCCGCCAAGTGGGCGGCCTTTGGCCGTAACTGGAACGCCGGTCAGGTCTGCGTGTCCAGCAAGCGTCTCATCGTCGCCGACTCCGTCTACGACGAGTTCGTCGAGACCTATCGCGAGCTCGCGTCCGAGCTCGTCGCTGGGGACCCGACCGACCCCACGACCACCCTCGCCCCGCTCTCCTCCCGGGAGGCGGTCGACCGCCTGCAGAAGCAGCTCGACGAGGCCGTCGCACACGGCGCCAAGGCCGAGAAGCTCGGCAAGCCCGTCCCCGAAGAGGGCTTCTTCTTCCAGCCGATGATGGTCACGGACATCGCCGAGGACAACCCGGCGTACCAGGCCGAGTTCTTTGGCCCCATTGCCCAGGTCTATCGCGTGCCCGACGAGGCCACTGCCATCAAGCTCGCCAACGACTCCCCCTACGGCCTGGGTGGCTCCGTGTTCACCAAGGACGTCGAGCGTGGCCGCCGCGTGGCGCGTCAGCTCGACACCGGAATGGTGTTCATCAACCAGCCGACCAAGGTCGCAGCCGACATCCCCTTTGGCGGCGTGAAGCGCTCCGGTTACGGCCACGAGCTCATCGACCTGGGCATTCACGAATTCGTGAACCAGAAGGTCGTCGGCGTCTGCGACATCGACGGGGCGTTCTAGGCCAGGTAAGCGCGCTTAGCTAGGCCGTGCGGTGGCGAGCCAGGGAGCTTGTCACCGCATTTTTTATGCCGAGGCTGCTAGCACTCCTCAGAGTTGTTCCTGAGCGATGGATTGAGCGAGTGCCCTTCCAATCGCATGTGGAATTCCCACGACGAGCGCGTTCCCCATACAAAATGCCCTCTGCCCATCAGTCATGCCCGTCTTCGTCCATCCGCGGGGAAACCCCTGGAGCTGGTCAAGCTCATCAGGAACTAAACGACGATAACGGCCTTCTTTGGTTTGGATGATGTGTTTGAAGCGCGAGGCGCCACGACCTCCTTCCCCCGTCAGAATCGTGCGAGAAGGCTTGTCAACAGAGTCGGGGAAGGACATAGAACCCTCGGAATAACGGTAGGAGAACCCTGTCTTTTTGTTAATGCGGTCTTCGCTCTTTGCTCCCTTGAGCCGCTTCCACTGGGAAAGCTTCTCGGACTCTATGTAGAACTCCTCGGGGACCTCCTCATCAGGAACTAGGACATCTCCAAGCGTGCAACGTAACCCCGTATAGCTCTCAATAATTTTACAGGTAGACGCGTGCCCCTTCTGCATGACGCCCGCCTCCATAAACGGAGAAAGTTTTCCTCCCTTATTGAAACCTTCCGTTGCGACGAAGGGGTCATCTGGAATCTCGATGCTGCTCATCTGCTCGGGAGATAGCTCTGCAATAGGAAAAGCTTGCGCCAGGAGTCCACCAGAGAGCATGTTCTCCAAGCTCCATCGTTCATCAGTGAGTTGTGCAAGAATGTAAGTTCTTTTTCTCCGCTGGGGAAATCCATATTCTGCGCTGTTGACCACCCTCCACTCAACTGAGTAGCCGAGCTTGTTGAGGCACGAGAGAATAATCGCAAAGTCTCGGCCACGTTGAGAAGCCGGGCTCTTGAGCAAGCGGTCAACGTTTTCGAGCAGCACGTAACGTGGCTGCTTATCCGGTCCTTTAAGGCGGAGAAAGTCATAGATGTCCCACCAAAGGACGCCCTTCTTACCCTCAATGCCCCCTGCCTGGGAGAGGGGTTTTGCAACCGAATAATCCTGGCAAGGGAATCCACCGACGACCATATCGACGTCGGGAATCTCAAGCTCGCCTTTTTGGGCTTTCGCAAGGACCTCATGAATGTCCTCATTCACCACAGATTGCTCGCCAAAGTGAGCCCTGTAGCATCGAGCGGCAAACTGCTTGGTTTGAGTTCCAGGAGGCTCCCACTGATTGGCCCACACCGTCTTGAATGGGCCTGCCGATGGCATTCTCATCTGCAGCTCATGGGCATTGTGGTAACCCTCAAGACCCAATCTGAATCCACCGACCCCCGCAAAGAGCTCGGCAACCTTAATCACTTTCTGTGACGACACGTTTCTCCATTCGCTGTCTGTGTCGCAGTGCCCGCCTATCATAACCGATCAAGCGGACAGAATCAGAACGGGACTAACGATTCTTAGGGTTGATGGACTCAGAGTCATCCTCACCGAGCACGCTCTCAATCTCGTCCTTAAGATAGTTTTGATTCAACCAAAAGCTTTTCTTAACCACAGGTGGGCCAAAAGGCTGTGGACAAACATCTTCAGCGTTACGTCCGTGAGGTCTCACATGACAGCAGCGAGTATCTGCTGACTTAATTGAAATGGCCGCTTGTCCTTTACGCACGTTGTCTTGCATCTGCTCATAGCAAAGCCGTGCCTCATCCAAATCTTTCTCAGGCATCTGCCAAAAACAGATATCACTCAGGAGATAATTCCCCTCTTTATCTTCTTTATAAATCACAAAGAGGTACTTTTGCTGAAGGTAGCCTAAAAAGGCAGAGTTTTCAAAGGGGCGAGCCACAAGCTCATCGTAACGAAATGCAGGAAATGAAACAGCTTCCTTGGGAACGCCGCTTGCCTTGAGTCTCATTGTTTTCGGTTTAATTCCTGCCTTTTGGAATTCTTCTATTTCGGAATCCTCACCAACACCAAGAATCTTATTCGTGATACGAGCGCACAGGTTCTTGGAAGCAGATAGAGCAAAAAGGGCTTCAAGCTCTAATTCAGTTTTTCCGAAATAGGGGGCAAATCTCTCATGAAGCAATGCAAGGAGGTCCATACTCTCTTCGCCACGGGTGCGAGGAATCTTACTCATTGCCTTGAGAAGTTTTCTTTGGACCGTTGTCATATAGGATGCCTTGAGCGCCCATGCTCGCGGCTTTGCTGAAACGGTGGAAAAGGGCTGTCGCTTCCTGACCTCGGCATTCGCAGCCTTTGTGCAGGCTTCAAGATACAATGTGTCGCCGCCGGAAATATCTTCAGCATGACCCGAGCGGACCTTCTCAACGACCGTCTCCCAATCATGCCTAATCTGGGGGAAGTCTTCTTCAGGAATTCCCCATCGCGCAACGAGCTCAATGGTGTAGTCGAGCGGACTCTTATCCTTTTCATATAGGTATGTGATAAGCAGAACATCAGCTGTCTTTTTGAGAAAATGACTTTCTTCAAAATTCTCGTTCACAATTCCCATATAATCAATATTTGTAATAACTAGTCGTTCTTTTGCCACGAGCTCTCCACTCGAGTTCCGCTTAAG